>PGYV01000005.1:19823-307799 GCA_002839855.1 Candidatus Goldiibacteriota bacterium HGW-Goldbacteria-1 | reverse complement strand
TAGAAGTGGAACTGATAATGCCGATAGCCATGGAACAGGAATTAAGGTTCGCCATCCGCGAAGGCGGAAGGACAGTAGGTTCGGGAGTTATAACAAAGATTCTGGAATAACAACAGAGATCAAGAAAGCAGAAGAATGGAGGACCTTAAATGCAGTTAGATACACAGAAGATAAGAATCAGGCTTAAAGCCTATGACCACAAACTACTTGATAAGTCAGTTTCTGATATTATCAAGAAGGTCAAGGAAACCGGAGCGCGTGTTTGCGGCCCTATACCGCTCCCGACAAAGCTTCATAAGTACACGATAGTAAGGTCGCCGCACGTCAACAAGACGTCAAGGGAACAGTTCGAAATGAGAATCCATAAGAGACTCATAGATATTCTCGAACCTAATAATGATACGGTTGAAAAGTTGAAGACCCTTGACCTGCCCGCGGGCATTGACGTAGAAATCAAGCTGTGAGCGGAGAGTGTAAAAAATGATATCAACAATACTTGGTAAGAAGATAGGAATGACACAGGTTTTTAACGAAAAAGGTGAAGCGATACCTGTTACAATACTGGAAATTGCAGATGGTGTTGTGGTGGATAAAAAGACTTCCGAAAGAGACGGCTACACAGCCGTAAAGTTCGGTTTCTTTGACTGCGAAAAACCCAAGAGAATGCCTAAAGCTTTAAAGGGCGTTTTTAAGAATGAAAAAACAAATAAAGATCTTCCTTTGAAGAAAGTGTTAAAGGAAATAAGGGTAGATGCCGCAACAGCTGAAACATTCAATGTGGGTGATACACTTACAATTGAAGCCATGAAAGACCTCAAGTTTGTTGATGTCTGCGGGATTTCAAAGGGTAAAGGTTTTCAGGGCGTTGTAAAAAGACATAACTTTGCAGGCGGCGCGGGCAGCCACGGAAGCAATCACAACCGTGCTCCGGGCTCCATTGGTTCCAGCACATATCCTGCAAGGGTTTTCAAGAATATGAGGATGGCAGGACATATGGGTGTTGACAGGGTTACAGTCCTTAATCTTGCTGTTGAAAAAGTTGACCTTGAAAATAAATTCATGCTTATTCAGGGTGCGGTTCCGGGATCTAACAACGGTATAGTTGAAATCAGAAAAAGCGTTAAAAAGAAGTAAACGAAAAGGAGATTGTAATCATGAAACTTGACGTATTTGATAAAGAAAACAAGAAGCTGGAAGAATTTGAAATAGCCGACAGCATTCTTACAGTTGAAGCCAAAGATAACGCGGTTCATGATGTGATTCTGGCTTACCAGCAGAATCAGCATAACGGTTCATCTAATACGCTTACAAGGGCGGAAGTGCGCGGAGGCGGAAAAAAACCGTGGAAACAGAAAGGGACAGGCCGTGCAAGGCATGGTTCTAACAGGTCTCCTATCTGGAAAGGCGGCGGTGTAACATTCGGACCAAGGCCGCTTAAAGCAAGAATGGAAGTTCCTAAAAAACAGAAAAAGGCAGCCATGCAGATGGTTGTAGCCGGCAAACTTAAAGACGGCGAAATTAAAATAATAAACACTATGGATTTTGCGCAGCCTAAAACAAAAGATGTAACAAATATGCTCAAAATAATGAAGCTTAACGGCAAAAAAGTTCTTTTTGTATCGGAAAAAGCTGACAGCGCTGTTGTAAAGTCGGTCCGTAACATCAGAAACGCGGATATTATTACTTCCAAGAATATTAACGTGTATGACCTTTTGGTTAATTCAAACATACTTGTCACAAAAAAATCCATGGAAGAAATAATAAGGAGAATAGGGTAATGGATATTTACCAGATAATAAAAAAACCTTCTCTTACAGAGAAAAGTTCCATCGCAAGGGAAAAAGGCAACTTCTATACTTTTGAAGTTGACAGCAAGGCTTCAAAGAAACAGATTAAAGAAGCCGTGGAAAAAATGTTCAAGGTAAAAGTAACCAAGATTAATACCGCGAACCTGCCCGGCAAAGCAAAACGTTTTGGCCGTCAGATTTCCGCAGCCAGAAAGTTCAAAAAAGCCATCGTACAGTTAAAGAAGGAAGATAAAATAGAAATAGTAGAAGGAGTATAAGCCATGGGAATAAAGAGTTTCAGGCCGCTTACACCCTCCAGAAGGATGATGACGGTCGACAACAAAGAGGACGTAACAAAAGACTCACCTGAAAAGGCGCTGACTTTTAAACTTAAAAACAAGACAGGCAGAAACAGCATGGGAAGAATCACTTCCCGTTTCAGGGGCGGCGGCCACAGAAAGCTTTATAGAATAATAGATTTTAAAAGGGATAAATTTGAAGTGCCTGCAGTGGTTGCATCCATAGAATACGACCCGTACAGAACATGCAGAATTGCGCTTTTAAATTATAAAGACGGAGAAAAAAGGTATATTGTTGCTCCTGTTAATTTAACCGTGGGCGATAATGTAATAAGCTCGGAAACCGCTGAAATTAAGACGGGTAACTGTATCCCGCTTACATTTATGCCGGTTGGTACTATTGTGCATAATATTGAAATTACACCGGGCAAAGGCGGACAGATAGCCAGGGGCGCCGGTTCGTTTGCGCAGATAATGGGCAAAGAAGGGGATTATGTTGTTTTAAAAATGCCTTCAGGGGAACTTCGCCAGGTAATGAAAAGGTGCAGGGCAACTGTCGGACAGGTTGGAAATACTGACCATGAGAATATAATAATAGGTAAAGCAGGAAGAAACAGGTGGAGAGGCATTAAACCAAGAAATAGGGCTATAGCAATGAACCCTGTTGATCATCCTATGGGCGGCGGAGAAGGAAAATCCAAATCCGGAGCGCATCCATGCTCGCCTACAGGCGTATTGGCTAAAGGTTACAAGACCAGAGATAAAAAGAAGTACTCCAATAAATATATCATCAGAAGGCGCAAAGCAAAAACAGGAGGAACAATATAAATGAGCAGGTCCCTCAAGAAAGGCCCTTACATTGACGAAAAGTTACTTGATAAGGTATTAGCGGCCAATGAGGCCAAAGATAAGAAAGTAATTAAGACATGGGCAAGAAGAAGCGTAATTTCACCGGAAATGATTGGTGTTACATTTGCGGTTCATAACGGAAAGAAATTTGTGCCGGTATATGTTACAGAAAATATGGTAGGACACAAGCTTGGAGAGTTTTCGCCGACAAGGACATTTAAAGGCCACGGCGATATGAAAAAAGAATCAGCAGCTAAGAAATAACAGGTAAAGGAGCCAACATAAAATGGAAGCTAAAGCAATAGGAAGGTATTTAAGGATATCGCCGATCAAGTTAAGGCTTGTGGCGAAACAGATAAAGAAAAAAAGCGTAAGCGATGCTCTGACAACTCTTCAGTTTATGAACAAAGCAGGCGCGCCTCATGTACTTAAGGTTTTAAAATCTGCGATTGCAAATGCCACCAAGAACCACGGCGCGGACGCGGAAAAACTTTATGTGATGGAATCTGTTGTCAATGACGGGCCTATCATTAAATGGGCAAAAAGGTTTCATGCAAGAGCAATGGGAAGGGCTGCGGGAATTCATAAAAAAGCGGCTCACCTTACAATAGTTGTAACAGATAAAAAAATAAAGAAGGAGAGATAATTCCATATGGGTCATAAGATAAATCCGGAAGGCATGAGAATTGGAATAATAAGGACTTGGAAGTCAAAGTGGCTCTCCAAAAAGAATTTTAAGGAACTGCTCCTTGAGGATTTTAAAATAAGAAAATACATAAAGAACAAACTTTACAGTGCCGGTATATCAAAAATAGAAATAGAAAGAGCCGGGCAGAAGGCGATTGTAAAGATTTATACCGCAAAACCGGGAATGATAATCGGAAGAAAAGGCACTGAAGTTGAAGTACTGAAAAAAGAACTTGAAAAACTTACAGGCAAGCAGATGCTTATAGATCCCGTGGAAATTAAAAGGCCGGAACTTGACGCTCAGCTTGTTTCTGAAAATGTGGCGCAGCAGCTGGAAAAACGCGTTGCTTTCAGAAGGGCTATGAAAAAGGCAATGCAGACAACAATGGCGTCCGATGCGGGCGCGCAGGGAATCAAGATATGCACTTCCGGAAGGCTTGGAGGCGCGGAAATAGCAAGGACTGAATGGTACACAGAAGGACGTGTTCCGCTTCAGACATTAAGGGCGGATATTGATTACGGTTATGCAATTGCAAAGACCACCTATGGAACGATAGGGGTTAAGGTATGGATATTCAAGGGCGAAATATTACCCGGAGAAAATAAAGAATAATTAATTCGGAGGAATTTGTACATGTTGATGCCATCAAGGGTTAAATACAGGAAACAGATGAGAGGAAGAATGTCGGGAGTCGCTACAAGCGGAAATAAAGTAAGTTTTGGCGAATATGGATTAAAAGCGCTGGAACCCGCATGGGTTACCGCAAGGCAGATAGAATCCGCGCGTGTTGCCATTAACAGGCAGCTAAAAAAAGGCGGTAAGCTTTGGGTAAGGATATTCCCGGATAAACCGATAACAAAGAAACCGGCTGAAACAAGGATGGGTAAGGGAAAAGGCGCGCCTGAAGCATGGGTTGTGGTTATTAAACCCGGAAGAGTGCTTTTTGAACTGGATGGCGTGACGGAAGAAGTGGCAAGATACGCTTTTAAGAAGGCGGGAGCAAAGCTTCCTATATTCACAAAATTCGCAGCAAGGCACGAGCTGTAATAAAAACGGAGGAAGACATGAAGCCGCAGGAATTCAGGGACATGACGTCCGATGAAATTGAAAGAAAACTGACAGAATTTAAAGAGCAGCTTTTTAAACTTAAAATTAAACTGTCTACAAAGCAGATAGAGAAAACTTCTCAGATTAAGACTATAAAGCAGGATATTGCAAGGGCGCTTACGGTGCTTAAACAGAAGAAGAGCGGCAAGGAGGCTGTAAATGTCGGAAAAAAATAATAGAAAGACACTGGAAGGATTTATAACTTCTGATAAAGCGGATAAAACAGTAACGGTAACTGTCACAAGGCAGGTTCAGCATCCGCTTTTTAAGAAAATAATCAAAAGATCAACGAAGGTTCTTGCGCATGATGAAAAGAATGAATGCAAAGAGGGCGATACGGTTGTAATTAAAGAAGTTGCCCCTATAAGCAAAAGAAAAAGATGGATGGTGGTAAAGGTTGTAAAACGCGGACGTCAGGACGCGGCCGCCGAAATCAAAGACGGGAGTGAAAACTAATGATTCAGGAACAGTCCAGGCTTGAAGTAGCTGATAATTCCGGAGCAAAAGAGATAATGTGTATTAAGGTCCTTGGCGGTACGAGGGCAAGATATGCATCGCTTGGAGATATAATAGTGGCATCGGTTAAAGATGCCATTCCCGGCGGGCAGGTTAAGAAAAAAGAAGTGGTAAAAGCCGTTATAGTCAGGGTTAAAAAGAAACTTAGAAGGAAAGACGGTACATACATAAGGTTTGATAATAATGCAGCGGTAGTCATTAATGACCAGAACAACCCGAAAGGCACACGCATATTCGGGCCGGTCGCCAGGGAATTAAGGGAAAAGAATTTCCTTAAGATAATATCCCTTGCGCCTGAAGTCGTTTAGGAGGATAACATGAAAGTTAAAATAAAAAAGAATGATATTGTAACAGTTATCAAAGGGAAAGACAAAGGCAAAAGCGGCAAGGTTTTAAAGATGTTTGCTGATGACAGAAGGGTAGTTGTTGAAAAAATTAATTTTGTAAAAAGGCATACAAAACCGTCACAGAAAGTACAGCAGGGCGGAATAATTGAAAAAGAAGCCGCTTTAAGAATAGACAATGTAATGCTTATCTGCAATAAATGCGGCAAACCCACCAGGGTGAAAGTTGGAATCATTGCAGATAACAAAAAAGTAAGAATCTGCAAGAAATGTAATGAAATGCTTGATGAAAAGTAAAATTCCAGGAGGAGCTTAATAATGGCGGCCAGGCTTAAGGAAAAATACAAAAAAGAAGTTATACCAAAGATGATGCAGGGTGAAGGTTTTAAGAACCCTAATGAAGTGCCAAGGCTTGTTAAGATAGTAATCAATATGGGTGTCGGCAAAGCAACGCAGGATGCCAAAGTGCTTGATGAAGCAGTTGAACAGCTTACACAGATAACCGGACAAAAGCCGCTTGTTACCAAGGCTAAAGTTGCCATATCTAATTTCAAATTAAGGGAAGGAATGCCTATCGGATGCAAAGTGACCTTAAGGGGCGAAAAGATGTTTGAATTTGCCGACAGGCTTATTTCGCTGGCTCTTCCAAGGGTAAGGGATTTTAACGGTGTTCCCCGTACAAGTTTTGACGGAAGGGGTAATTACACACTTGGGCTGAAAGAACAGATAATATTTCCTGAAATAAAGTTTGATAAGGTTGTAAATATTATGGGAATGGATGTTACATTTGTTACAACCGCGAAGAAAAATGAAGACGCGCTGGCATTGCTTGAAAATCTTGGAATGCCTTTCAGAAAAAAATAAGGAGGACTTATTAGGTGGCTACAAAGGCAATAGTAAATAAATCAAACAAGAAACCAAAGTTTAAATCAAGGGCTTACAACCGCTGTCAGATATGCGGAAGGCCCAGGGCATATATGAGAAAGTTCGGGATATGCAGGTTATGCTTCAGGGAACTCGCTTATAAAGGCGAGATACCCGGAATAAAAAAGTCAAGCTGGTAAAGGAGGAACAATGGATTCTATCGGCGATATGCTAACAAGAATTAGGAATGCTAACATGAAAATGAAGGATTATGTTGATGTTCCTTCTTCGAAATTGAAACAGAATATTGTAAAGCTTTTGAAGGACGAGGGCTTTATAAAAGGTTACAGGTATATTGAAGACAATAAGCAGGGCATTGTCAGGGTATATTTGAAGTATGGAGTAAACAAGGAAAAACTTATCAACTCACTTAAAAGGGTAAGCAAACCTTCAAGGCGCGTATACATGGGCAGGGACAAAATGCCCAAAATAAAAAGCGGTCTTGGAGTACTTGTTGTATCAACATCCAAGGGCATTATGACAAGCCAAAAAGCAAGGGAACTTAATATTGGCGGCGAAATAATCTGCGAAATTTGGTAAAGGAGAAATAAACTATGTCAAGAATTGGAAGGCAGCCTGTTAAAATTCCTTCAGGCGTTAAGGTTACAAACGACGGAAAATTATTAAAGATAGAAGGCACTAAAGGCAAGGCGGAACACGTTATAAATAACAAGTTTGATTATAAAATTGAAAACAACGAACTAAATGTTGTTCCCAGAGTTAATGTGGAAAAAGACAAGGCTGCAAATGCCCAGTTTGGCACTGAAAGGGCTGTAATTGCCAATAAGGTGAAGGGCGTTAATGAAGGTTATGTAAAAACGCTTCTGTTAAAGGGTGTTGGTTACAGGGCACAGATGCAGGGAACAAAGATAACAATGGCGATGGGTTTTTCGCATCCGGTGGTTTTTGAAATTCCTGCCGGTGTAAAAGCGGAAGTAACCGAGAACCAGACAAAGATAACTGTCACCGGAATTGATAAACAGATGGTGGGAGAAACAGCGGCTAAATTAAGAAAAGTAAAACCGCCGGAACCGTACCAGGGCAAGGGAATCATGTATGATGATGAACGCGTAAGAAGAAAAGCCGGAAAGAGCGCGGCTGGAGCTAAAGGTAAATAATAGGCAAAATAAAAGACATGCCGGAGGATAAAGGTTAATATGAAGATAACAAAAAAGACAGCTTTATCAACAGCTAAAAGAATTTTAAGGCACGAACGCGGAAGAAAAAAAATTACAGGCACGCAGGAAAGGCCAAGGCTTGCTTTTCACAGGGGAGCTAACTCTCTTTATGCGCAGGTTGTTGATGATGTGGCGCAGAAAAGCCTGTTTGGCATAGCTACAAACACCAAGAATGCGGAGATTAAAGGCAAGAACAAAGAGTCCGCTGTTAAACTTGGAAAAGCTATTGCGGAAAAGTGCAAAGACAATAAAGTGGAAACGGTTGTATTTGACAGAGGCGGTTTTCAGTTTCACGGTGTTGTAAAAGCTTTTGCTGACGCGGTTCGCGAAGGCGGAGTAAAATTCTAATTTAGATTACGGGAGGCCGTTTTGAGAGTAAGGATTGATTCGACAAAGTTGGATTTAAAAGAAAGAATAATTGCCATAAACAGGGTTGCCAAAGTTGTAAAAGGCGGCAAAAGGTTTAAGTTCAGCTGCCTGGTGGTTGTAGGCGACGGACACGGCTATGTAGGTTACGGGCTTGGCAAGGCAAGGGAAGTTCCGGAAGCCATTAAAAAAGCTGTTAACAGGGCAAAAAAGAATCTTGTTTTGCTTCCGTTAAAAGGAACCACGATACCTTTTGAAGTTACAGCCGAATCAGATGCGGCAAAAGTACTTTTAAAACCGGCGTGTGCAGGTACCGGTGTAATCGCAGGCTCGGCAGTCCGCGCAATTGTGGAATCTGCCGGTGTTCATGATATTATTTCGAAATGTCTTGGAAAAACTACAAACCCGTTTAACGTGGTTTACGCGACCTTCAAAGCGATAGATATGCTTTGTGATCCGGAAAAAATTATAGCGTTAAGGAAGGGCAAATAACATGTCAAAGCTTAAAGTTACATTAAAAAGAGGACTTGCCGGAAAAAATAACAAGAACAGGGAAATAGTAAGAGTTATGGGACTTAGGAAAGTCGGCGACACCAAAGAATATGAAAAGACACCATCGATTGAAGGTATGATTAAAAAAGTTGCATACCTTTTAAATGTTGAAGAGAAATAACGGAGGATAACAAATGAAATTTAGCGATCTAAAGATAACAAAAAGCAAAAGAAAAAAGAAGACCAGAATCGGGCGAGGAATAGGAACCGGTATGGGTAAAACTTCCGCGTATGGCGCCAAAGGACAGAGGGCAAGAAGCGGCGGCGCGAAAGCACCGTGGTTTGAAGGCGGACAGCAGAGGTTAACACAGAGAATACCAAAGTCCGGTTTTAACAGCCCTTTCCCGACAGAATACGAAATTGTAAATGTATCCACCCTTGATAAGAAATTTAATGCCGGTGATACTGTTGACACGGCAGCCCTTTATTCAAAAGGGTGCATAAGTAAAAAAGGATCTCTTGTTAAGATACTTGGCGACGGGGAAATAACAAAAGCGTTAAAAGTGAAGGCTGATAAGTTATCCAAAACAGCAGAAGACAAGATTAAAAAAGCGGGCGGAGAGGTACTGGCTAAATGAACAATTCACTCGTAAACATATTCAGGATACCGGAGCTTAAGAAAAGGTTATTATTCGTGCTTGGAATGCTATTTGTTTTCAGGCTTGGGACTCACATACCAACGCCGGGCATTGATACGCATGTTATGAACAGCCTTATCAGCTCCCAGTCGGGCGGGCTTCTTGGTTTTCTTGATATGTTCTCGGGCGGCGCGTTAAGAAATTTCACGATATTTGCGCTTGGAATTATGCCGTATATTTCAGCTTCCATTATACTTCAGCTTTTAACCGCTGTAATACCAGTTCTTGAAGCGCTTTCTAAAGAAGGCGATTCCGGAAGAAAAAAAATCACACAGTATACAAGGTACCTGACAGTGGCTATCTGCGCTGTTCAGTCATTCGGTATTACTTTCTGGCTTAAGTCTGTGACTATGGGCGGAATGCCCCTTGTTCCGGAATTTTCTTTATTCTTTCAGATAACAACAATGCTTACCCTTACCACCGGTACAATATTTCTTATGTGGCTTGGCGAGCAGATGACAGAACACGGTATAGGAAACGGTATGTCAATCCTTATTCTTGCCGGTATCCTTGCAAGTATTCCGGGGCAGTTTGTATCAATGGGAGCCTTATGGAAAGCCGGTTCAATTAACCTGTTCCAGATAATAGCATTTGCAGCTATAATGATATCTCTTACAGCATTGGCGGTTGTATCGCAGCAGTCATTCAGAAAGATACCGGTCCAGTACGCGCAGAGGATAGTTGGAAGAAAAATATACAGGGGGCAGAGCACTAACCTGCCGTTAAAAGTTGATTATTCCGGCGTTATTGCCGTTATCTTTGCTTCTTCAGTTATGATTCTTCCGGCCATGATTGCAAAGTTTTTTGAAAGGCCCGGACAGACCGGCATTACTGCAGATATCCTAAATGGAATTCAGGCATGGCTTGCACCCGGCGCTCCGGTTTATGTGTTGTTGTATATTGCGCTTATAATTTTCTTCTGTTATTTTTACACAGCTATTTCTTTTAACCCGAATGACCTTGCAGAGAATATGAAAAAGAACGGCGGTTTTGTTCCTGGAATAAGGCCGGGAAAACCAACTGCTGATTATATTAATGACATTCTTACGCACATTACCCTTGGCGGCGCATTAATGATTGTTTTAATAGCTGTAATACCCGATATGTTCGGCAGAATATTTGAAATAGGTTTTTATTTTGGCGGAACAACTATTCTTATTATAGTGGGTGTTGCGCTTGATACTGTTTCACAGATGGAATCGCACCTTTTAATGAGGCATTATGACGGATTTATGAAGACTGGAAAAATCAGAGGCCGCAGAGGCTAATTAACCGGAGGAAAAATGATTTTCATTCTATTAGGACCACCCGGAGCAGGAAAAGGAACATATTCACAGAAGTTAATTGAAATTTATAAGATACCGCAGATTTCAACCGGTGATATTTTAAGGGCATCAGTTAAAGCCGGAACGCCTGTAGGGCTTAAAGCAAAAGAATATATGGATAAAGGCGCTCTTGTGCCGGATGAAGTTATAATAGGGATCGTAGAAGAAAGAATTAAGGAAAATGACTGTAAGAACGGATTCCTGCTTGATGGTTTTCCAAGGACGGTTGCGCAGGCAGACGCGCTTGGTGAACTTTTTAAAAAGAATAACCTTGATCTTAAAGGCGTAATAAACATAATAGTTGATAAAGATGTTCTTTTCAAAAGGCTTACAGGACGCAGAATGTGTAAAGCCTGCGGTGCGGGATTTAATGTAAACACAATGCCGTCAAAGAAAGACGGAATTTGTGACGCCTGCGGCGGTGAACTTTTCCAGAGAAATGATGATAAACCGGATACAATAGAGAACAGGCTGGTTGTTTATGATAAACAGACTGCGCCTCTTATTGAATATTACAGGTCAAGAAATGTGCTTAAAGATGTCAATGCTTCAAATGGCAGTGTTGTTGATATAGTTTCAATGATAAAGGCAGCACTGGAAAGCAAGTAAAAATGATAGAATTAAAGAGTAAAAAAGAGATAGAATTAATAGCCCAAAGCGGCGAGATATTAAGTGAAGTTCTTATAAAGATGAAAGAGATGATAAAACCGGGAATTAGTACCGCTGAAATTGACCAGTTTGCAAGAAAGATGGTTAAGGCCTACGGCGTAAAAGCCGCATTTCTGGGCTACAGAGGTTATCCGGCAGCTGTCTGCGTTTCAGTCAATCAGGAGGTTGTGCATGGCATCCCTTCTGAAAAAGTGAAATTAAAGGAAGGCGACATTGTCAGCCTTGATTTTGGCGTGGAGCGTGAAGGATATTTTTCTGATGCGGCATTAACAGTGCCGGTTGGAAAAGTTTCCGGAAGGGCGCAGAAGCTGATAAAAGTAACGCAGGAAGCGCTGGCAAAAGGAATTGACATGGCAAAGCCGGGCAACCGCATATCTGACATTTCCGCGGCAGTTCAGAATTATGTGGAAGCAAACGGTTTTTCAGTTGTTAAAGACCTTTGCGGACACGGAGTAGGAAGAAAAGTACACGAAGACCCTATGATTCCTAACTTTGGAAAACCCGGACAGGGGCCTTTGATTCAGCCCGGCATGGTACTGGCAATTGAACCTATGGTAAATGCGGGCGGCTTTGAAGTTGCAACACTTGATGATGAATGGACAGTGGTCACAATGGATGGAAGTATTTCGGCTCATTTTGAACACACTGTGGCAATAACAGAAAACGGGCAGCTTGTTTTAACCCGTCATTCGTAAAAAATAAGGAGTATATATGTCAAAAGAAGACCTGATAGAAGCGGAAGGCACGATAGTAGAACCACTTCCGAATGCTACTTTCAGGGTGCAGATAGAAAGCGGGCATAAAGTTCTGGCTCATGTTTCAGGAAAAATGAGGATGAATTTTATCAAACTGCTTCCGGGCGATAAGGTTACAGTACAGCTTTCCCCGTATGATCTGACAAAAGGAAGAATAATTTACAGGAAGACAAAATAAGAGGTGGAATGAAAAATGAAAGTAAGAGCATCGGTTAAAAAGATATGTGAGAAATGCAAAGTAATAAAGAGAAAAGGCAAAGTAAAAGTGATTTGTCAAAACCCCAAGCACAAACAGACTCAGGGATAAGGAGGCAATAATTTGGCACGTATATCCGGCATAGATTTACCGAAAAACAAAAGAATAGATGTGGCGCTTACATACATTTACGGTATAGGCGATGTTTTATCAAAGCAGATACTTGAAGCCGCCAAAGTAAAGCCTGATACTAGGGTTTTTAATCTTACAGAGGATGAAGCTTACAAGATTCAGGAAATAATGTTAAAGAAAGGCATCAAGTCGGAAGGCGACTTAAGGAAAGAAGTTTCGCAGGATATTAAACGTCTTATGGATATCGCCTGCTACAGGGGAATGAGGCACCGCAAAGGCCTTCCTGTGCACGGACAGAGGACAAGAAGCAACGCAAGGACAAGAAAAGGACCAAGAAAAACAGTCGGCGCGAAAGTTAAAGCCGAATAATAATAAAGAGACTATTAAAAGGAGGTAGTATTTTTGGCTAAATCAAAAAAAACAAGTGCGATTCCGGAACTGGCAATAGCAAATGTCAATTCCACATTTAACAACACAATAATCAATATATCCACCAAAGAAGGGGATACCATTTCATGGGCAAGCGGCGGAAGCGTCGGCATGAAGGGTTCAAGAAAAAGCACCCCTTTTGCGGCTCAGCTTGCTGCAGAAAAAGCCGGAAAGAAGGCTTTTGACGCGGGAGTTAAAAAGGTGGAAGTATTAGTTAAAGGCCCGGGCGAAGGCAGGGAACCGGCAATAAGGTCGCTGCAGGCAGTGGGACTTGAAATAATACTTATTAAAGATATCACGCCTATTCCCCACAACGGGTGCAGGCCGCCTAAAAAGAGAAGGGTATAACCCTTAAATAAAAGGAGGAAAGTCAATTGGCCAGGTATACAAAATCTTTATGCAGGCAATGCAGAAGGGAAGGATTGAAGCTTTTTCTTAAAGGCGACAGATGTTTCACGGAAAAGTGCGCTTTTTCAAGAAGGCCTCAGATTCCCGGACAGCATCATGATACTCAGAGAAGAAAAATTTCCGAATACGGAAAACAGTTAAGGGAAAAGCAGAAAGTAAAAAGAATTTACGGCGTATTGGAACGCCAGTTCAGGAAATATTTTGAAGAGGCAAACAGACGCCAGGGAGAAACCGGCGAAAACCTTTTGAAAATTCTTGAAAAAAGGCTTGATAATACAATGCATAAAGCGGGGTTTGCCCAGTCAAGAAGGGAAGCCAGGCAGCTTGTAAATCACGGCCATGTACTTGTGAACGGTAAAAGGGTGGACATTGCATCTTATCAGGTAAAAGCAGGGGACAAACTGACCCTTGATGAAAAAGCACTTAACCTTAATACGGTAAAGAATGCACTTGCGATAGCGCTTAAGAAAAGAAATGTACCGACATGGATAGAGACTAACCATGAAGCAAAGACAGCGGTGGTAAAAAATGATCCGGCAAGAACTGATATTAATCTGCCGGTTCAGGAACAGCTTATAGTCGAGTTGTACTCCAAATAATAAAAATATAATTGAAAGGGGTTAACAACGGATGAAATGGAAAAATCTGCAGAAACCAAAAAAGCTTGAAAAAGAAGAATTAAGGGATAATTTTGGAAGGTTTATTTCGGAGCCTTTTGAAAGGGGTTACGCTGTTGCCATAGGAAACGCGATAAGAAGAATTCTTCTTTCGTCTATCCCGGGCGCCGCGGTTACTGCTGTTAAGATTGAAGGCGTTCAGCATGAATTCGCCACAATCAAAGGCGTAATGGAAGACGTATCAGAAATAATTCTTAACATCAAGCAGCTTAAACTTGTGCTTGAAGGGGATGGTCCTAAGAAAATTTATCTTGAAGCATCAGGAGAAAGGGAAGTAACCGGAGCTGACATAAAGGCAGACAGCGACATTAAATTCCTTAATCCGCAGCTTCACATAGCCACGCTTACAAGCAGGGAAGCCAAGCTGATGATAGAAATGGAAGTTGACAGCGGCAGGGGTTATGTAACGGCAGAAAAGAACAAAAGGGATGACATGCCTTTAGGAACCATCCCAATTGACTCTGTATTTACTCCGGTTACAAATGTAAAATTAGAAGTGGAAAATACAAGGGTAGGACAGATTACGGACTATGACAAATTAATCCTTGAAATAGGCACTGACAGCAGGGTTGCTCCGGAAACGGCATTGACCCAGGCAGCGCTTATATTAAGGGAATACCTGAATATCTTCATAACTCAGGAAGGCGAAATTGAGATTAAAGAAGATAAGATGGATGAAGAGAATGAAAAACAGAGGACGTTGCTTGGCAAGACTGTTGACGAACTTGAACTTTCCGTGCGTTCAGCCAACTGCCTGAAGAACGCCAATATCAAGAGCATTATTGACCTTGTTACAAAGTCAGAAGTAGACATGTTAAAGTACAGAAACTTCGGCAGAAAGTCGCTTAATGAAATTAAAGAAGTGCTTGTTGAAATGGGCCTTGGCCTTGGCATGAAGATTGACAAGGAAGTATTAAAAGAGATCAAAAAAGGCAAAAAGTAAAAACAAACATAGCTTAAAGGAGTATTAATATGAGGCACAGAAAGAAGGCAAAACAGTTCAATATGACATCGTCGCACAGAAGGGCAATGTTTAATAACCTTTCGCGCGCTCTGGTATTGAACGGCAGTATACAAACAACTCTTCAGAGGGCAAAACAGTTAAAGATTTATGTGGAACCCATGATTACAAGGGCGAAAAGCGGAACAGTTCATGACAGAAGGGTAGTTGCGGCATTTCTTACAGATCCCGTGGCAGTAAAGAAGATGTTTGACGAAATCGGGCCTTTTTATAAGGAACGCAACGGCGGTTATACAAGAATTCTTAAGTATTACAATAGAAAAGGGGATAATGCGGAAATTGCCATAATTGAACTTGTGGACAAAGAAAAACTTTATAAGAAAGAAGAAGTAAAAGCGGAAGAAAAAGGAAAGAAACCTGCAAAGGTGAAGAAAGAAAAACCCGCTAAAGAAAAAACAGAAAGTGCAAAACCGGAAAAGAAAGAAAAAAAAGAAAAGAAAGAAGTTAAAAAAGAAGTGAAAAAATAAAATAATTTATTTACACGGAGGATAATATGCCGATAGTTGGAACGAAAGAGATGTTTGCAAGGGCTAATAAAGAAGGTTATGCTGTTGGTGCGTTTAACGTAAATGATATGGAAATTGTTCAGGGTATTGTGGACGCTGCAAAAGAAGAAAAAGCACCTTTGATTCTTCAGGTTTCATCCGGCGCAAGAAAGTACGCAAGGCCGGGATATCTGGTTCATCTTGTCAAGGCGGCAGAAGAAGATTCAGGGCTTCCTATCGCGCTTCACCTTGACCATGGAGACGATTTTGAAATCTGCAAATCCTGCGTTGACGGCGGATTTACATCAGTTATGATAGACGGTTCCAAATATGATTTTGAAGACAACATAAAACTTACAAAACAGGTTGTTGAATACGCCCATTCAAAAGGCGTTGTTGTTGAAGCCGAACTTGGAAAACTTGCCGGAATAGAAGACGCTGTTAATGTATCAGCGGCTGACGCAAAGTTTACAAATCCGGAACAGGCTGCAGAGTTTATTAAAAGGACAGGCGTTGATTCCCTTGCTATCGCAATAGGAACAAGCCATGGCGCTTATAAATTTAAAGGCGAAGCTATGCTTGATTTTGACAGGCTTGCAACAATAATGACACTTATTCCCGCAGGATACCCGCTTGTACTTCACGGCGCATCGTCTGTTCCTCAGGAACTTGTTGAAAAATGCAACCAGTACGGCGGAAAAATGCCGGGAGCCAAAGGCGTTCCGGAAGATTTCTTAAGAAAAGCGGCCGGTATGGGCGTTGCAAAGATAAATATTGATTCTGACTTAAGGCTTGCAATGACAGCTTCCATCCGCGAAGTTTTCGCGAAGACGCCGGAAGAATTTGACCCAAGAAAGTATCTTGGACCTGCAAGGGATGCCATTAAAGCAGTTGTAAAAAACAAACTTAAAAACGTTCTTGGATGTTCCGGGAAGGCTTAATTAATTTTCGGAAATATATAAAAAAAAGGCGGGATGTGAAAACATCCCGCCTTTTTTTTTAGGTTAAATACGGCAGATTCACGCTATATAGCGGCAAGGGATATCAAGATGGAAAAGACAAAGATTAAGATTAAAAGGACATATTACGAAGCTTCGGCCCCTGTAATTGTTTCTGCCGGCAGGGCTGCGGATTTACCCGCGTTTTTCGGTGAATGGTTCATAAAAAGGGTAAGGGCAGGGTATTGCGGCAAAATTAATACATACAGCGGAAAAAAGGAATATATCTCTTTTGTAAATACAAGGTTGTTTGTATTCTGGACTAAAAATCCTGAACCTTTTATTTCTCATCTTGAAGAACTTGATAAAACCGGCATTAATTATTATTTTTTATACACGCTTAATGATTATGAAAAAGAGGGGTTTGAACCAGGTATTCCGGCGCTTGAAAAGCGTATTAAAACATTTATTAAACTGTCAAAAATGACAGATAAAAAAAGGGTATGCTGGCGGTTTGATCCGATATTACTGGCGCCTGGGCTGACTGTTGAAAAACTTGCAGGCAGGATTGAAACAATTGCGAAGCAAATTTCGCCGTATACGGAAAAATTAATTTTTAGTTTTGTGGATATAGAAAAATATAGTAAGGTTAAAAATAATACGGAAATAGATAAATCGGGAATAAGAGAACTTACGGCTAAAGAAAAAAGCCAGATGCTTAAATTGCTTGTTAAAATAGGTGATAAATACAATCTTATGCTTTCTCCATGTGCTGTTGAATCTGAACTGTTAATTCCCGGCATAAAACAGGGAGCCTGTATTGACCCGGTGCTTATGGCGGATGTTTTTTATGAAGATTCTGACCTTATGGCATATATAGGCGCAAGCGGGGTCTTATTTCCGGCAGAACTGAATTATTCCCATTTAAAGGATAAAAACCAGCGTAAAGAGTGTTTGTGCGCGCAAAGTAAAGATATAACCGCGTATGAAACCTGCGGACATGGTTGTGTATATTGTTACGCTGTTAAGTCACATAAACAGAGTGCAGAGAATATGCTGGTTATTAGAAATAGGGCTGAAGATGACACTTTGGATTACAGCACAGCAGTTTCTAAAAAAGTTTCTAAGACTTGACGCCTTGCTTTACCCTGTGTTAAGGTAAATAATAATGTCGGAGGGAAAATGAAAAAAATATTACTGTTGATAATTCTATGCCTATTTGCATGTTCAATTTATAGTTACCCATATTCTATGGAAAGTACATCTTCTGTTGGGATGGGAAATGCAAAGACTGCTGTAGCTGATGATGAAAATGCAATTTTCCAAAATCCTGCTGGCTTGGCTGACATTAATAATTTGTCATTGGTACTTTTTGGTGATTTGTTGATGTATAGTTGGGCTGGAGATTCTTATCTGAATAGTTCTGGAGAGTATTTTAACATTGCTTCATCGATAAGCCTTGTAAATAAAAATTATGG
Source organism: Candidatus Goldiibacteriota bacterium HGW-Goldbacteria-1 (assembly GCA_002839855.1). NCBI lineage: Bacteria > Candidatus Goldiibacteriota > Candidatus Goldiibacteriota bacterium HGW-Goldbacteria-1. The sequence continues at coordinate 290,038 of PGYV01000005.1, read as the reverse complement.
TTTTAATATTTTTTATAGAAGTGAAGGGGAGCAAAAGAATAATCTTGATTACATAGATGTTGATAAATTAGGAGTGACCATAAAAGAAGTTGTAATTACTGGTGCTTACGGATTAAGGATTACTGATTATTTTTCACTTGGCATGAATGTTAAATATGATTTTTTTGTAGATGAAATTGTGGATGGCAAGAATACGGTTTTATTTGGAATTGCAGCTTTATTTAAATTTATGGAAAATTTTAAAATTGGAATTAATATTCATGATTTGGGTGGATTTAACTTTAACGGATATTGCATTTTTGATGACTATGGAAGAGTTCTTAGTTCCGGTATATTGCCGTGGGATATTGATATCGGAATTTCATATAGATTGAACGAAACATTATTAATTGCTTTTGATGTGAATAATATTATTGGAGAAGAGATTAATATGCCGCAAGTTGTACCTGCTGATGCAGAATATTTTGATCCTGCTATGGCAAATCTAACAAGATATAATATTGGATTACGATGTCACCTTGTTGATTCATTGGTCATTTATTCAGGCGTTGTGTTTGCAGAGGATATTCAGGATTTCTATTCTATTGTAGGCAAAACTCATTCCTATAAAAAAGTGTTTAAAACAATCGCATCGGTTGGGTTTGATTGGAAGTATGAAAATTTTATTATCGGTCTTGCCATTAATAATGATTTTAGGCAGGTTGAAAACATATATCTGCCTTTTAGATATTTTATAGAAATAGAATACGTTTTTGGGAGATGATACTATTGGGTTTGAAAGAATTCATGCCGGTTAGTATCATATATAACTTTATACTTTTAAAAAAACAGAAAGAGTTTGACCATAAAATTCAAATCCCCATTATTACATTCTGGATTACAGCTCTTGATTATTAGAAATAGACTTGATAGAATTATCTGATATAAACATAATGGGGGTCAGATGGTATATTTAATTACAGGAGTTTCGGGTTCCGGCAAGACTACAGTTGGAAAAAAAATTGCAAACAAACTTAATTGTCCTTACCATGAAGGCGATGATTATCACTCTGAAAAAGGTTTGGAATTATTAACTGAAGGTATTAACCTTTCGGAACAGGACTGGAAAGACTGGATTTATGCTTTAAGGGCTGTGGTGGATATGGAAATTGCAATGCAGAAGAACGCTGTTATAACCGCCACATTGTTAATAGAAAAACAAAGAACAGCAATTATTGCAAACAGGCCTCAGATAAAACTTATTTACTTAAAGGCTGATATGGATACAGCAAAAGAACGGTTAAGGCACAAGAAGAACCACATAAAACTTCTGCAGTATCAGTTTGATAACCTTGAAGAACCTGCAAACGCGATGATAATAGACGTTAATAAATCTCCCGATGAAATAGCGGCCGAGATTCTCCTATGACAGGTTAATAGATATATCTAACCCAAAATAGTGCCTTAATTCACGTCTGAACCCCTAAATTTGGCTATCTGGAAGATGATGCTGATAACTATAAATTTAAGGAATGGTATTAAAGGACGGTTTGTAAATTATAATAAAAGTATTTCAGAAAAAAATGTTGACAACATTTGAATTTTTTTATATTATATCAATGTTTTTAACATAGGGGACATACGAGCGAGCGGGTACACTTTTTTCTAACATCAGAAATGTCTGACTAAATCCCTTTGTTTCATAACCTGTAATAATTGTAATTATATTTCAGGGGTGTAGAGGGTGTTCCGGGCATTAACGAGATGGCCGGTACGGCGCAGGCGGGTAACACCGCCTGGGTTTTTTGAAAGAAGGAATTATAAAGAGTCTCAGAAGACATAGAGGGGTTTTATGAGATTATTTTTTTACAGCACTCCGTTTTTGCCGTGCGGCATAGAGCACACGGCAAAAACGGAGTCACATTTTTTACTTCGTAAATCATACAATCCAAAATTCTATTCAAATCTAAACTTATATTATTTGGGCATACCATTATGCGCATAATTAAGCCGGCAATAGGCCAGGCAGCCACGGAATACCTGCTTGCCGCAGGCCTTGTTATATTGGCATGCGCGGGTTTAAGCGGTTTTTTACAGACGGCAGCAAACGGATTTCTTGATTTTATTACGATGTTGTTTTTAATTCCTATACCATAGTGAGAGGGGGTGACTACGTGAAAAAATTAATTGGATCCAATAAAGGGCAGGGAATGACTGAATACATTCTTATCATTGCATTAATTGCGCTGTTTGTAATAGGCGGGGTAAAGTTTTTTGGACAGAAAGTAAAAAAAGGTTTTAATGAAGCGGCAGATCAGGTTGAAAAGAGCGTGGATAGCGGGATAAGTAAAGGTAATTCTAAAGATGGAGGATTACCGGATTAAAATATAGGGGCGCTCAGGTATCCTGGGCGCCCTATTTATTTTTTTCGGATTATGATGAAACTTAAAAATAACAAAGGACAAAGCCTTCTGGAATTTTCGCTTATATTTCCATTCTTTTTACTGCTTGTACTTGGAATGGCGCAGCTGGCGCTTATTTTTATAAACGCTATGATGGTGAAATACGCCGCTTATATGAGTGCGCGGACAGCTGTGGTAAGGCAGGCGGATGAAAGGATTGAATACACCAGAAAAGCAGAGGGAGTTTTAAGGATTATGTATGATACAGCTAATAACTACTCTGCCGATAAAAAAGACATACTTACAGGTGCAGCTAAAAGTTACCTTGCAAGGCGGGTGATTCAATTTGCCGCAGATGAAGAAGGAGCAGTTGTGACAAAAACGAATATTGAAAGTTCTTCGGCGGGAGAATTTGTAAAGGTGGTTGTTTCATATAATATGCCGCTGAAGGTTCCTGTTGTAAAAAGTATTTTTGGATTCTTTCAGAAGAATTTTTTAAATTATGGATCTTCGTATATGGGATTTCCTTTTTATAAAATCACAGCTTCTGCAGTAATGAGGGTTGAGTGAAGTTTCTGAGAGGAAAAGACAGCGGGCAGATTCTTGTGCCTTCAATTCTGGCTGTAGTGGCGTTATTTATGACTGTTATTCTTATACTTGAAGTTTCAAATGTCATGATAGAAAAGATAAAAGCTCAGAACGCGGCTGATTCAGCGGCTGTTGAAGCCGGATTATGGTACGCAAGAAGCCTGAATATAGTTTCGGTAAGCAATAAGATTCTTGCTGTGTCGGCTATAGCGGCTTCTGTCTGTGAAATATTAGGGTTAAAAGGAGCCATGAAAGCCGTTGAAGCGGTTCAGAAAGTACAGGATGCATTTGCAGGAACGGGTGATTTTGAGAAACTGCCATTTGAACCTGTTCCGGGGCTTTTGTGCGCGGCGGTTGTAAGAAATGGCATTAATAACGGCGCTGCCGCGGTGCCGTTGTTTAATATTGACAACAGTGAAAAAGCATTGCTTCCGTCTTTTAATCTTAAGCGCAGGTATGCTACGGAATTGTTGATGCCGGAAAAGGATAGCCCCGGCAAGTACTCTTATAAAAGAAAAAGCGATGGTAAAAGAATTTATGTGGATAAAAAAGACGTACGCTGGGATGAGAATTTGAATCATGGCAAGGGCGGAAATATCACGAAGAAAGGACGCGGGCTGCCGTCAAGAATATTGAAAGAAGAAAAAGGGCTTATTCCGCTTGATATTATTGAAAAGGATAAGGAACACACTATACTGGTGGTTTTGTGTATGGAGAAAAAAGGTTTTATTTTTAAAAATGGTTTTTTTAAAAATAAGAAGGGAGCGCTTAAGAAATATTTTACAGCCACTTCAATGGTACGGGTTTCCGGCGGCAATATGGACATACTTGATGTAAACGGGGCAAATTACGAAAGTAATTTGGTACCTGTTAAACTTCCGCAAATTGATCCCGGATTAATTAAAACTGTTGAAAGTTATATGAATATGAAAGATTTTAATATAAATGCCGATTTGTCCGCCGCGGTGGATATATTAAGGGAAGGGGTAATAATTCATTGAAAAAAATGTACGGTGCAAATGAAGGCCAGGCAATGGCGGAATTCGTAATTATACTTCCGCTTCTGCTTCTAATGTTTGTGGCTGTTTTACAGTTTTTTTTATTGGCCGTAGACCGTATTAAACTGGAAATGACCGTAAGAGAGGTTATGAGATTCGTAACAACTAATGGTGAAGACCAGGAACAATTAGAAATTTTTGCAAAGGAATTCGCGGGAAATGAAGGTTTGAATCCCGGGAATTTGACCGTTATAAAAGGTGAAAAACAGGAACCCGGAATAAAGGGGAAAATGGCAGGTTTTGCGGAAAAATTTACGGGCGTAAAAATAAAACTTGAATATTACAGGAAGGGTCCGGAATTATTCAAAAGAATTACAGGTAAAAACGGAATTACATTAAAAACAGAAATTTTTACCGCAACCGGCGGGCCTATGAAATTTGTTTTAAGTAAAAAAGACAAAGACGCACTGGAAGATTATAGAAAGGAAACAGCTGATGAAAGCCCTGTTGATTAGTTTCTTATTGATATTGTTTACTTTCAATCTTTCTGCTTATGTTTATGAGAAATCGAATGCAGCTGCTTCGGCTGATAACTTTCAGCAGTTAATTGAAACAGGCGGTATTAAAGCCAGGATAAACGGCAGAGAGATGCAGATAAGCAGGTATTTAACAGAAGAATCACCTGATGAAATTAAAAAGAGAATTATTTCAGGAAATGTTTTAAGTGAAAGAATTAATGTGGATGCCTCATTTTATGGCCTTGTCATTGGTGTATTATTTCCGAAGGAAAGCACGAAAGGGTACGAAGTTTTCTTTGTGGAAAAAGGTAAGGATATAAATATCACGGCTATATCAGAAACTGAAAACGGCTGCGCGGTTGTAATTGCAGTTATTAAAAGCAATGAGTACAAGAATTATGAGTCTTTTTATGATGATAAAATTCGCCACCCGAAGGATATAAAAAAAATCGCAAGTGTCGAACTTTTGGATGGCGATATTACAATAAATTACTTTAACCTGTATGAAACGGCAGCGGAAAGCGCCCAAAGCATAATGAAAGAGTATAAATACGGGTTGAAAAAGGATAAGTGGAATATAACTGATATAAGTAAAAAAAACAAAGAAGTATCTATTTTGGCGGAAAAAGAAAATAAGCAGGTTTATATCTCGGCTGATGTAAATTCAGACACTGGTAAGTATATGATTTTTGTACTGGGCTAAAATATTGAGGAGGGAAGCATGAAATTCTTGGAAGATGTAAGTAAAGAGAGCCGTCTTTTAATATTGTCTGTTATTTGCGGCGCAGCGGCAGCAGCGGCGGGTTATGGTTTTTTGGTGTTTAAAGAAAAAAACCTTATGGCAGGCATGCAGCCGGTAAAGGTGCTTGCCGCTGCCGGGTATATTGCCGCGAATTCTGAAATTGAAAAAAAGAGTGTTGAGTTTATTGAAATGCCCGCAAAGTTTGTAACGAAAGCACATGTTATGGATTATAAACAGCTTGATTCAAAATTGACTATTGTGCCGTTTATCAAGGGGGAACCTATATTGTCAAATAAGGTAAGTGACAGGGGCAGTGAGCTTAATATGTCAATTCCGACGGGATTAAGAGCAATGACGGTTTCAGTGGACGAGGAATCAGGCGTGGGTTATATGATAAAACCCGGTGATAATGTGGACATACTTTTAACCTTTGAAACGGCAGAATATCAAAGGCTTTATACGGCTACTGCCACTATTTTACAGTCTGTCAGGGTTATAGGGGTGGGGACAAACTTTAAAGCGGGCGCGTCAGGCGGAGATTATAATTCAGTAACTCTGGCATTAACTCCGGAAGAAGCGGAACTTCTTACATTTTCAAAAGATAAAGGCAGAATTAACCTTGCGCTTAGGCCTTTAGGAGACAGGGTAAAACAGAATGTAAAACTGGCGTCATTTAATGAACTTATGAAACAGATAAAAGCAAATGAAAAAAGCGAAGATGAAATTAAAAGGGAATATATCATCAACTCTCAGACAAAAAAGGAAGTGACGGATAATGAAATTAAACCAAGAATGTAAGGTGATTATTGCAGCCCTGTTTTTATGTTTTATGGGTGTTTCGGTTATGGCGGCAGGCAGAAGCATCACTGTTAAAGAAGGCGGCTCTAAAGTTGTTAAAACCGATGACGTGGAAAGGGTTGAAGTAATAAAAGAAGATGTGGCGTCGGCGCTGATAATTTCAAAAAAAGAGATAATAATTGAAGGGAAAAAAGAAGGTGTAAGCGCGGTCAACATATATGGTAAAGGCGGCATGGATACGGTGCTGATTAATGTGAAAAAAGCGGCTTCTTCCGAACAGATGATAGAAGTGGATGTTCAGGTAATGGAAATAAGTGGCATGGACTCTTCTGACCTTGGATTGGACTGGCCCACTTTATTAAATGGAGGGTCGGCTGCCGATGGCGAAGGGCAGGCATCACTGCTTGGGCCGTTAAATGTGGCGGAAAGCGGTGCGCCGCTTCTGGCCTTTGGCAAGTTTTCAAGGGGGAATATAAACCTGTTTTTGGATTTTATGGTAAAAAACAACTACGGTAAAATACTTGCCAAGCCGAAAATACTGACTTCCAGCGGTAATAAAGCAAAATTTCTTTCAGGGGGGGAAATCCCGATAGCTATTGTAAATGATAATGGAAACGCAAACGTGGAATGGAAAGAATATGGTGTTTCGCTGGAGATACAGCCGGAAATAAAGAAAAACGGGCATATAAAAGCGGGGCTTAAGGCAGAAGTAAGCAATTTAGATTACGCGAACGCCATAAGAATAGGAATTGGCGGTTCGGTAATGCCCGCGTTAAAGACAAGATGGGCAGAGACCACAATTTCTGTCACTCCCGAAGATACTATAGTAATAGCCGGGCTTATACAGAATGAGGATGTAATGGTATCCAGCGGTGTTCCGGTGCTGTCCGGAATACCGATACTGGGCGAATTATTTAAGAATACGCATAAAGAGACAAGAAAGACAGAACTTGTGATTTTTGTGACAACGAGAATAATTGATGCAGGGGAAATATAATGAAAAATGTAATTACGTTTATTAATACCCGCGCGGGCGCCGGTAAAACCACGCTGGCTTTTAACGCGGGGGAATATCTTGCAGCGGGAAGAAAGTACAAGACATGTGTTTTTGAATATTCTAAAGGTGTTAATGACTTTGAAGTTATATACAGAGCCGGTGATTCTTTTGAAAAAACAGCAGAACCTTGCGGCTATAAATGTAAGTATGCCAATTTATATTGCTGTTCTGGCGGTTTAAAAGAACTTGAAGAAATTATTAGCAAAGAGGCTTATGAAGTGGTTTTAATTGATACGGATGATTTTCCTGATGAAAAAATTCTTGACGCATCTGACAGGGTGATAATACCGGCATTGCTGTCACAGCCGGATTTAAGGCACGCTGTTTATACAGCGGATAAATTATCTAAAAATGGTTATGCCGTACAGAGAACTGATATTATAGTGAACAGAATTGACGGGGGGTTTCTGAAAAAAGAAGATATTTCCGGTATTTTTGGTGGCTATGAAATTGCAGGAGTGCTGCCTTATGATAAAGAAGTAAATGAGATGCAGAAAAAAGGAAAATTGTTGCATGGCGGAAAAGCAAAAGGCCTCTTTTTACATGAGTTGAAAGATGTTTTTGATTCAATTATTGAAAAGTGCGGCACTATAGATCATAAAAAAGCATTCTTATTATCGGCACCGGCTGTTGTAAAACAGGAAAAGGTATTACAACCGGCAGTAAAAGAGGGTAGAACTAATTTAAAAAAAGAGGTTAACAGAAAACTGTTTGAAAAAATTGACCTTAGAAAGATGGAACATCAGGTGGGAAATAATCCCGAGGCTAAAGAGAGGTTTCATGCGGATATCAAAGACAAAATTAAATCTGCTGTTGACGAAACGGGATTAATACAAATTGGCAAAGACCGGGATGTAATGATAAATGAAATTTTTGACGAAGTTACAGGGTTAGGCGCGATACAGGAACTTCTAAGGGATGATGACATTAGTGAAATAATGGTAAACAGGCATGATAAAATTTATATAGAAAAAGCCGGTAAAATAAAAGACTCGTACAGGGAATTTACGGACAGTGAAGCTGTAATACGGGCTATTGAACGTATTGTAATGCCCATCGGCAGAAGTATAGATGAAAGCAGGCCTTATGTGGACGCCAGGCTTGCTGACGGCTCAAGAGTTAACGCGGTTATACCGCCATTGGCTTTGGATGGGCCTGTAATAACCATAAGGAAATTTTCTAAAAATAAACTTACAACAAATGACCTTGTAAAGTTTGCAAGCCTTACACAAGATGCCGCCGATTATCTGGAAAAATGCGTTAAAAACAGGAAAAATATCCTTATATCCGGGGGTACCGGATCGGGCAAAACCACGCTTTTAAATGTTATTTCATCATTTATACCCGCGGATGAAAGGATAGTGACAATTGAAGATTCCGCGGAATTAAAGCTTCCGCAGGAGCACGTGGTAAGGCTGGAAGCAAGGCCAGCTAACATAGAAGGCAGGGGCGAAATTACAATAAGGGACCTTGTAAAAAATTCATTAAGGATGAGGCCGGACAGGATAGTGGTGGGGGAATGCCGCGGCGGGGAAGCGCTGGACATGCTTCAGGCCATGAATACAGGCCACGACGGGTCTATTACCACCGTGCACGCCAATACACCGCGTGACGCGCTGTCCAGGGTGGAAGTTATGGTGTTAATGGCGGGTATGGATCTGCCGGTTAAAGCAATCAGAGAGCAGATTAAAAGCGCCATAAACATTGTAATTCAGCAGGCAAGATTTAAAGACGGCAAAAGAAGGGTGACACATATATCAGAGATAACCGGCATGGAAAGCGATACAATTCTTATGCATAATATCTTTGAATTTGTAAAATCAGCAGACAGTATGGATGGGCAGCTTAGAAGAGTTGATGGCTTTGCGGAAATTGCAGGAAGATAATCATTACGGATATTTATAATTGTGTCAGAATGTTTTATTCTCCCAAAAGGTAATCTATGATTTCTGTGGCGGTGTTTTCGGGTAATGCGCCGACCACGCATGCGGCGGAGTTTCCTGATTTATCAATGATGAATAAGCTGGGGTAGGCGCGGACTTCGTAGCCGCTTTTTGTAAGGGAAGCCCTGTCTGCAAGGCAGAAGTAATATGGGTAGTTTTTATCTTTTAAAAAAGTGTTTACGTTTTCTGCGTTATCATCTGAAGCTGCAACTATTATGAAATCTTTGTCTTTATATTTTTCCTGCAGGGTTTTAAAACCTTCAAGTTCTGTATGGCAGTGGCCGCACCAGGTGGTCCAGACGGTAAAAAAGACTACTTTGCCTTTAAAATCAGACATGTTTTTGACTGTGCCGTCAAGGTTTGTAACTGTAACCTGTGAAGCGAATGAATTAGGTTTAATATTACCCAGTGAACCGCAGCCGCAAAACGCGGCCGCGGACACTGTTATGATAATTAAAAGAATAAAACGTTTCATTTTTATTTAAGCGCCTTAAAGTCGGCTTCAAATACTTCTTTTGGCCTGTAGCCCACGTACTGCCTTACCACGTTGCCTTTTTTGTCAATTACAAATGTTGTCGGGATTCCGCGTATGCCGCCGTAAGTGGTGGCAGTGTCCCTGTCTGCAAGCGCCACAGGATAGTTAATTCCGTACTGTGATGAAAAGGCTTTTACTTTTTCGGCGTCATCAAGGGCGGCGCCTATTATTGCAAGCCCGTCTTTGCCATACTGTGTCTGCAGTTCAATAAAGAAAGGAATTTCTGCCTTGCAGGGAGGGCACCATGTTGCCCAAAAATCCAGAATTACAATTTTTCCCTTATAGTCAGAAAGTTTCACGGTGCTTCCGTCAATTCCGGGAAGGGAAAAGTCAGGCGCGGCATAAGCTTTTGCCACGGTGTTGCCGTTCTCCTTGGTGACTTTTGGCGCTTTGGAAGAACCACAGCTGACCAGTGAAAACATAAACAATGCCGCTAAAGATAAAGATAATAATTTTTTCATTAAACCCTCCTGTTATTTGGCGAAAACGTCAAGAAAACTGAGCATTCCCGCGATTCTTGTAAGCCCGCCGGTCATCATAAGTATACCAATTAATATCAGCAGTATGCCGGCCATAATTTCAATTTTATTCATGTGTTTTTTCATCTTTGTGAACCATTTAAAGAAGAAGGTGATACTGTAAGCCGTAAGCATAAAAGGAATGCCAAGCCCAAGGGAATACAGGGCAAGCAATAGAATGCCATAACCGACTGAATCGCCCGTTGCAGCAATTGCAAGAATTCCGGCTAAAATTGGGCCAATGCACGGAGTCCAGCCAAAGGCAAAAGCAAGCCCAAGCAGAAATGATTCAAACAAATTCATGGGTTCTTTGGACTGATGTATCCTTTTTTCATGGTAAAGCGCCTTTATTTTAAAAATACCTGTCATATGAAGTCCAAGGATAATAACTATAATTCCCGCTATTAAGGAAAAGGTGTTCAGGTGCTGAAGTAAAAACTTGCCGATAAATGTTGCCGATGCGCCCAGAGATATAAATATAACGGAAAAACCTATTACAAAAGCAAAAGAGTTCCATATCACGTCATGTTTGATTTTTTTCAGGTTCTCGCGTTCCATCATTTCCTTTAATGAAGAGCCGGATATGAAAGAAATATACCCTGGTATTAAAGGAAGGACGCACGGCGATAAAAATGAAATTATCCCCGCTAAAAAGGCCGTTATTAATGTTATTTCTGCTGTGTGTTCCATTATTCCTCCTTGGTGTTTATGATTATATCGTAAACAGTTAACAATAAAAACAATTATTTAAAGTTTTTAATTATGGTCTCCAGGCAGCGGTTTAAAAGCGCCTGCTGGCTGCTGTCTAACCCTTTTAAAGCGTTACTTTTTATAAATTCGGAGCATTTACCGCCTTTTTTCAGTACCGCCAGTGCTTTGGGGGAAAGGGAAAGCAGCTTTGTCCTGCCGTCATGCCGGTCTTTGTTGATATTTATCCAGCCGGAAAGGGTAAGCCGTTTTATAATACCCGATATGGTCGGCTTATCGGATTTAAGCTTTGCGGCAATATCGCTGGCTTTTATAGAACCAAGTGAGATTTCTTTTATGACATCCCACTGGGCCCTGGTAAGCCCGAATCCGGCAAGGCGTCCGTTAAACCCGCATCGTACGGCTTTGGCGGCTTTTTTTAGCAGTATTATTGTGTCTTTCATCAATGCTCCTTAAAAGAATTATAATTAGTATACTAACTAATTGTAAAATGTCAAGTGAAAATATTGCGGGTGACAGCGTAACCGTTTGACAAACGGCAGCCGGTATAATATAGTGCTTGATAATTAGGCGTGAAAATATATATTTAAAAGGCTAAGGGATAAACAATGACAAATAAAGAAAAAGCGCTTGAAATGTTCGGCGGCGGCTATAACTGTTCGCAGTCTGTGTTTGCGGCTGTAGTTCCTGATAATCTGCTGGATAAAAAGGTTAAGATTTCGCTTGCGGCCGGGTTTGGAGCGGGAATAGGAAGGAATGCGGAAACCTGTGGGGCTGTGTCGGGGGCGATAATGGCATTAGGCGCTGTATTAATAGAAAAAGAATTTGCTTCGGATTCGGCGCTTAAGGCCGATGGAATTATGCTGGCAGATAAGTTTGTAAAAAAATTCAGGGCCGAAAAGAGCACTATAATATGCAGGGAACTGTTGGGTTATGATTTAAGCAAACCTGAAGAAGATGAAATTCTTAAAAATAATGGCAGTTATAGGGTCAAATGCGCTGATTTTGTCGGCCTGGCAGTGGAAATAGCCGAAGTTATAATAAAAGAATACAAAGAAAAATTATAACTGCCTGAAAACCGGTTTAAATAATCTGTTCTAACGCTGTTTTTTTACCCCCTTACGTTATATCTGCGTATCTTATTGCCATAAAAATACCGATAGTATATAATAACTGAATTGTTTATAACGCTTTAAGGAGAAAAAGCATGGAACACAACGCGCTTTGGTGGATTGGTTTTAACGCAATGGTTGTCATACTTATAATGGTTGATATGCTGGTTTTTCATAAAAGGGACCATGAAGTTTCCATTAAAGAGTCGCTTGCGTGGACTTTTGTCTGGATAGGGCTTGCCCTGGCTTTTAATGTCTTTATACTTTTTATGGAAGGCAGAGCTCAGGCGCTTGACTATCTTACAGGATATCTTATTGAAAAATCGTTAAGCGTGGATAATTTGTTTGTGTTTATAGTTGTTTTTAATTATTTCCGCGTTCCGGCTATTTATCAGCATAGAGTTCTGTTTTATGGCATTCTTGTGGCTATGATTTTAAGGGCTGCGTTTATACTTGCGGGAATAAAACTTGTCACGGAATTTGAATGGGTAATGTATATTTTTGGAGTGTTTCTGGTTTACATAGCCATAAAGATGGTGACGGAAAAAAACGAGGAGTACGACCCTTCAAAAAATCTTATGGTAAGATTTTTTTCAAAAATAATGCCGATGAAAATGGAATATAAAAATCACAACTTTATTGAAATAGAAAACGGGAAACACCATTTTACCCAGCTTTTTGTGGTGCTGGTGACGATAAGTTTTGTTGACGTAATTTTTGCCGTGGATTCAATTCCGGCTATATTTGCCATTACCACAGACCCGTTTATTGTTTATACTTCCAACATATTTGCCATTATGGGATTAAGGGCGCTGTATTTTGCAATAGCAGGGGTAATGAAACTATTCCACTATCTGAAATACGCGTTGTCTGTAATTCTGGCGTTTGTAGGTATTAAAATGCTTATTGCCCACTATATAAAAATACCTACGGTTATATCGCTTCTTGTTATTGTTTCTGTGCTGGCTGTTGCTATTTTTGCCTCTGTTTTAAGGTCTAAAATGATGAAAAACACAACAATGATGTAAAAAACATATAATAAATTTCTTGCATTAAAACCATTTTTCTATATAATATACAAGTATTTTTTGGTTTATAGTGGGCCCGTAGCTCAGTGGATAGAGCAGAAGTTTCCTAAACTTTTGGCCGGACGTTCGATTCGTCTCGGGCCCACCATAAAAAATACAGGCCTCACAATCATCAATATAAGGGGTGTATATGATAGACCTTCACACGCATACTTTTTTTTCTGATGGGGTACTGTTACCGTCAGAACTTATTCAGCGGGCAAGAAAAACAGGGTACAGGGCAATAGCGCTGACCGACCACGCCGATATATCAAATCTTGAAAGTGTCATAAAAAGCCTGACTAAAGTCTGCAATGATACCAATAAAGCATATAAAGACATAGTATGCCTTCCCGGTGTGGAACTTACCCATATTCCGCCGGTGCTTGTGGCAGGGATAGTAAAAAAAGCAAGGGCCCTTGGCGCAAAAATGGTGGTCTTTCACGGGGAAACGGTGACAGAACCGGTGGAACCGGGTTCTAACAGGGCGGCGATAGAAGCAAAAGTGGATATTCTTGCACATCCCGGAAATATATCAGATGAAGATGCGGCGCTTGCCGCAAAGAATAACGTTTGCCTTGAAATAACGGCAAGAAACGGGCATAATATTACAAATAAACACGTGGCTGCGGCTGCTTTAAAAGCCGGTGCAAAACTTGTTTTTGATACAGACTCACACGCACCCGTGGACCTTGCCGATAAAGCAAAAAGAGAGCAGGTCTTGACAGACGCGGGCCTGAATAAAGGGCAGATTCTTCAGGCAATAATTAATTCTGAAGAGTTGTTAAGAAGCAAAGGCGTAAAAATTTAAAAAGTAAATTAAGCGGAGGGAATAAATGAAAAAGTTTTTATTTTTAATTATGTTCGCCCTGGCGGCGGTATCTGTAATGGCCGCGCCGCCCAAAGTGTATAACGTTGATTATTGGGTTATAAACGCGAAAGGCGGGGTAACTTATCCGATAGGCGAATTTGCCAATCACGTAACCGCGGGTTACAATTTTGGAATTTCCGCGAGAAAAGGTTTTGATATGGAGTTTTCGGCAGGGGGCGGTTTTAATTTTATTTCAGTGCCTTACAAAGCTGAAACAGCGCCGGATAATTTTTCGGCATCTGTTATTGACGCGGAACTGGCATGGGCGCCGTACCTGCCTGATTTTTTTATCTGGCCTTATCTTAAAGCGGGAATAGGAATGTATATAATGAAATACGCCAAGCAGACAGATATGACCACTGTAGAGATGACATCAGAAACTTCTTTTGGCCTTTTATTCGGGCTTGGCGCAAATTACCCTATAACCAAAATGTTCGCGGCAAATCTGGAAGTGCTTTATAACCATGTTTCTCTTGCAGGCGGAACGGGGGACCTTAATACTTTTCTGACAATTGACCTTGGCGTGACAATATTTTTAAAATAAATCAAACTACATACATGATGACGGAGGAAATTAATGAATAAGATTAAGCACAAAGATGCAAGAAAGATGATTAAAAGGAATGACTTCGCGGAACTGGTATCAAATATAGGAAAGTATGCTTCGAAAAATACTGAAAACCTTATAATAACAGCTGTTATAGCGGTTATTATAATAGTGGCCATTCCTGTAATAATGAATTTCAAAAAAACCAATGAAGTAAAAGCGGAAAGGCTGCTGTCAGAAGCTAATTTTTATATCAACAGGCCTGTTGTGGAAGATTCCAATATGACCATGTACGGTTTTTTCAGGTCAAAAAATGAAAAGTATGAAAAAGCAATCCAGACATATCTTGAAGTTATAAGCAAATATAAAGGCACAAGCCAGGCGCCTGCGGCATATCTTGGCGCGGCAAACGCGTATTACAATAACGGAATGTATAAAGAGGCCATAGAATATTTTGATACATTTATTCAGAAATATAAAAGCAGTGCGCTGTATCCGGAAGCTTTAAGCGGCAGGGGATACGCTTCATACCAGAGCGGAAATTATCAGGAAGCAGTTAACGCGTGGCAGGACACAAAGGTATTTGAAAAAAGTTCAAACAGCACTGATGTAAAGCTTAAACTGGCAGACTGCTATGTGAAACTTAATGAAAAGCAGAAGGCGCTGGATATTTACAAGAAAATTGCGGAAGAAAAGAAGGGCACCTTATGGGCGTCTGTAGCGGCGGAAAAACTTAAAGAAATAAAATTTTGAAGAAAAAAGTAATCGGAGTTATAGGCGGGAATACCGTCGGTAAAAAACATTACGATGCTGCATACAAGACAGGACAGGAAATAGCCAGGCGCGGCGCGGTTTTGGTGTGCGGCGGGCTGGCAGGAGTAATGGAAGCATCTTGTAAGGGCGCAAAAAAAGAGGGCGGAGTCACAATAGGCATACTGCCTTCAAAGAATAAAAATACGGCAAATAAATATGTGGACATACCTGTGGCAACGGGAATCGGCGAAGCCCGAAACACGGTTATAGTAAACACCGCGGACGGATTTGTGGCAATAGACGGCAAAGAAGGCACTTTATCTGAAATAGCTTTTGCGCTTAAAGCTGGAAAACCGGTGGCGGGAATTGATACTTACGACATACCGGCAATTATGAAATGCAGCACGCCGGAAGAAGCTGTGGAAAAGGTTTTTTTAAAACTTGAAGGAGCTTAATGAAAAACTTTTTTAAAATTATAATTTCAGCGGTGTTGTTATCCGCGTCATTTTACCTGTACGCGGAAGAGATAACAGTGTGGAATATGCCTGCCGACGCGGATACCCTTCAGAAAAAAGTATGGAATGAAGGGATAAAGTCGTTTGAAAACAATAATGCGGATATTAAAGTCAGGGGCATAAGCAGGGAGTATAAACCGCAGGAATTTGTCAGCGTTATGGCAAGCGGCAAAGGCCCTGATGTGGTAAGAATACCAATAACCGCGGTTCCTATAATGGCAAAGCACGGCTTTCTGGCGGATTTAAGCGGTTATACGCAGAACTGGATACAGAAGGATTATATGCCCAAAATAATGTGGGATTCTGTTGACATAAACGGCAAAATATACGGCGTGCCTTATGACTCTTTTTTCACGGTAATGTTCTATAGAAAGGATATTTTTGATAAGTGCGGAATCACAAAAGCCCCGGAAACATGGGATGATATAATAAAATACAGCGCTATAATAAATTCAAAAATGGGTGATGTTTACGGGATAGGGCTTCAGCCCGATATGTTTTATTTCATTGATTTCATATGGCAGGCGGGCGGCAGTGTTTTTACCGGAGGCAAACTTGCCTTAAACGAACCTGCCGTGGCACAGGCTTTAAAATTCTGGCACGCGCTTAAGTGGAAATACAGGGCTACGCCTCCCACGGATATACTTTACGAGGCAGATGTAGAACAGCTTTTTTCAACCGGTAAAATAGCCATGATGCCTGCGGTTGCGAAACGACTACCCGTAATGGCAAGGCGTTATGGTTTGGATATGAAAACAGTTGAAATAGTCCCTATGCCTGCAGGGCCTCAGGGCATAAAGGCGTGGCACGCGGGCGGTGAAGCCTTTATAGTTAATTCTTCCATTAGTCCGGAGAAAAAAGATAAAGCGTGGCGGTATATTCAGTATGAACTGTCGCCGCCTGCTCAGCTTGGAAAATACATAAGGATGAAAAATCTGGCACTGCCTATTTTTCCGGGAGATTTTTCGTGTGCTACAAACCTGATAAATATGCCGGAGTTTGCCAATATAAAAGGGTTGTTTGAATACGCGCATATAGAGCCGCCGCTTTACAGGTGGCCTATGATAAAAGAAGATTTTAACCGCAGTGTTCTGGAAAAAATATTTACCAGCAGGGAAGTTGATTTTGAAGAGGTAATCTACGAATTTGAAAAAAAGATGAAGGCGGAATATAATGAGTGATGAAATCTTCAGAAGGGTCGGAAATGACCTGTCAGAAGAGGCAATAAAAGGCATTATTCACGATGAGATAACCAGCCATAAAGGCGACGAGGTTATACTGCCCATAATTAAATTTAAGCTTCCCGTACAGGCAGAAGTGGTAAAAATAAAGAAACCGCAGCCCGAGCAGGAGTATAAAAATATCTTTAAAATATCCGCGGCAGGCGACCTTGTAAAAGGCACCGGAGAGAACACGGTTAAAATACCTGATAACCTTACCACTTCGCAGAAGTTAAAAAAAGCTTTCCGATACAGGCGTTTTGGCGAAGGGATAACACCGGGTAAATTTAAAAGGCCGCAGCTTCCCATTCCTTCCGTTAAAGAAGAAGAAAAAGGAAGGCTTAAACTGCTTGGAATTAAAAGAAAGTTTTTTGGAGTTGAACTGATACTGCCCGCACTGCTGCTTTTCCTTTTATTCAGCTGGATGCCTATGATAAAGACTTTTATCATAAGTTTACATAAATTTGAAACCATTAACAGCCCTGTTTTTGCGGGCGCCGCAAATTTCATTAAAATACTTAATGACGCTTCGTTCTGGCAGGCGTTTAAAAATTCAGGAATACTTACTTTGATAATAATAATACTTGGCACATGGCTGCCTTTTATGCTGGCAATGTACGTTTATGAAATGAGAAAGGGAAGCGGCCTTGTTAAAGTGTTGTATTTTATCCCGTTTTTAACTCCGGCGGTGCCTGCCGCAATACTATGGAAATGGCTGTATAACCAGGGTTATGGGCTTATAAATTCTTTCCTGTCGCTTTTTGGCGATGCGGTGCACATTGGTTGGCTTACAAATCCCAAACTGGTGCTTTTTTCAATTGCGATAGTATTTGTCTGGAAAAACACCGGCTGGGCAATGCTTATATACCTTGCAGGCCTGCAGAATGTGCCGAAAGTATTATTTGAAGACGCGTCGCTGCTTGGGGCGGGCATATGGACAAAGATAAGGCATATATTACTGCCGTCAATGGTTCCGGTCATAATGACGGTAATATTTATACAGATGATAAGCGGAATGCAGGTTTTTGCAGAGGTGTATATAATGACAAACGGAAGCCCGGAAGGGGCATCGGAAGTTATAGCCACTTATATTTATAAAAAGGCATTTTTATATATGGATATCGGGTATGCTTCGGGCGTAGCCGTATTTTTCCTGATGATTCTAATATCTATCACGCTGCTAAGGATGAACACCCTTGGCAGAAAGAGGAAGTAAATGGCGACAAAAAAGAAAGTAAAAGTACAGCCGGCATATATGATAGAAGAACCGAATTATCTTTTTCCGAAGTATGAATTAAAAAATACGGGGACAAGGATAATTTATTCTGTATGGGGATTTTTTGTATTTCTTGGAGCGGCGCTGGTAACTATCCCATTCCTGTGGATGCTTATATCTTCAATGCTTCCTCTTGACCGTATTTATGACCCGCTGCCGGCGCTTGTATCAAAGCCGGACTTAAGCCTGGATAACTTTAAAAAAGCGTGGGAAATAGCCCCGTTTACATTATATTTTATGAACAGTGTGATAGTGGCTGTATGTGTGGTGTTAGGGCAGGTTATTATAAGCGCCATGGCCGCGTATTCGCTTTCCAAATTAAAGCCGCCTATGTATTCGGTGCTTATAATTTTGTTTCTATCCACAATCATGATACCGTTTGAAACCATAGCCATACCGCTTTACCTGTATATGAGGGATTTTTCAATAGCCGGTCTTATGAAAATTAACCTTATAAATTCCTACTGGGCTCTGATACTTCCGGGGCTTGCCAATGCGGTTAATATTTTCATATTTAAAAGTTTCTTTGACAAGCTTCCGGATGACTTTGTGGAAGCTGCAAGGGTTGACGGTTATTCGGAAACGGGAATATTCTTTAATATAATAATGCCGGTGTCAAAACCCATTATAGTTGTGGTGGGAATAATGAATTTTGTAAATATATGGAACTCTTTTTTCTGGCCGCTTATTGTAACAAACGAACCCGGCATATATACCCTTATGCTTGGTATATACAAAATAATAGAAGAGGGGCAGCCATGGAATATTGTAATGGCGGCTGTCACGCTTTCTATGATACCGACGATTTTAATTTTTGCTTTCTTCCAGCGCCACATAATGAAAGGCGTTGTATTCACATCGCTTCAGGAATAACATAAAAATATAATCGGAGGAAATGATATTATGAAAAAAGAAAAAGGTTCAAAAAAAAGAAAACTGGATATGGCGGTTCATGAACAAAGGGTAAAGAGCATAGGATTATCTGACAGGGCGGTAAAAGCCGTTGTCAGATTTGCGATAATACTGGTGCCGGTGATTTTAATTACGTTAATAATAGTATTCAGCATAAGATAAAATGGCAAAAAGTTATGTGCCGCCCGCTTTAAGGGCGGCTATTAAAAAACACCTTAATAAATACTCTTACAAACACGCGCTGGGGGCGGAAAAAATAGGGGTTAAACTTGCGCTTCGTTTTGGTGAAAATCCTGAAAAAGCCGCGCTTGCATGCCTTTTGCATGACTGCGCCAAAGATATGGACCACGAAGAACAGCACAATTATATGAAACTTCACGGAATAAAAAGGGATGTTAAATATCCAAGGCTGTCCGCGCTTTTTCACAGCAGGACAGGGGCTCATATGGCACAGTACAGTTTTGGAATTACGGACAAAGATATACTATCCGCCATTGCAAGTCACACGGTGGGGAAAAAAGGCATGACAGGCCTTCAGAAAATAGTATATGTCTCTGATTTTATAGAAACAGGCAGAAGGTATATTGGGTCAAAAAAGTTAAGGGAAAGGTTTTTAAAAGATAAGAATATAACACTTGATGAATTGGTTATGGAAGTGGTAAGGGAAAAATTGAATTATTTAATTTCTTCAGGGCATCTGATACACGTTAATGCCGTATCTTTATGGAATGAACTTGCGGAAAAGAAAAACAAAGGGGTAACGGTAAAAAAAAACCTTTAAAAAAGTAAATATTTTATCGTGTAAGGTATTTTGTCAGATTATATAATATTTACAAATTACTTGACAAACTCGTGCGCCGCTGGTATACTTTAGTCAGAGAGAGAAAAATGAAAGGCGGTGGTTGATATGGGGGACAGATACGAAGAGTTAAAAGAGGTACTTTCGGCGAATGAGGCACTTGCAATAATCTGTTACAATAAATATCATCACAAAGGGTTAATAAACTGCACAAGAGTTTCAGAAATGATAAAGGTTCCGATAAATAAGGTTAAAGACACATGTGTTAAACTTGAAGAAATGAAGGTTTTAAAGATTCACAGGACAGGTTATGATATGGAAGTTGAAATGCTTGACCAGGATGACACCCATACAAGGCATATAATTGACGAGGTAATCTGGGACAATAAACAGGAGTACGGTAAGATTTACAAGAAACTTATTACCGCGGAACTTGTTGACTTTATGAACTACATGAAATGACAGGTAATAATGTATATAGCCCGGGCGCATATAAGCGTTACCGGGCTTTTTTTTTGACAAAATAGGAATAAAAGTTTATACTGTGCACGGGTAAGAAAAGGGAGAGCAAATGTCAAAATTTTCTTTTAACGGCAGCCAGGATATAAAACTTCTTCTTGTTGAAGATGAAAAGAGCCTTGCCAAATACCTTCAGATATCCCTGCGGGATGAAGCCGGGAATGTGTTCAATGTAAAAAATGCCAATTATCTTAATGAAGCGCTGGAAATCGCGGGAAACGAAGAATTTGACGTGGTGCTTCTTGATTTGAACCTGCCTGACAGCAATGGTTTGGATACTCTTATCAAATTCAGGCAGAGATTTCCTGATATAGCCATTGTTATCTTAACCGGTTTGGAAGATAAGGAGTTTTCTTTACAGGCGGTCAAAGAAGGGGCGCAGGACTATCTTGTTAAAGGCGAAACAGAGGCAGGCGTTCTTGTAAGGTCAATTTTTTACGCCATTGAAAGAAACAGGTTTATTCTGGACCGCAGACAGGGGCGGCTTGAACTTGAAGAAAGCTATGAAAAATTAAAGACAATATCAGACGGAATAATTCTGGCAATGGAAAAGATAGTGGAGACCCGTGACCCCTACACGGCAGGGCATCAGCGCAGGGTCGCACAGCTTGCAAAAGCAATAGCCATAAAACTAAACCTTCCCAAAGAAACCATAAATGCTATTTTTATCGGCGGCATCATTCATGATATAGGCAAGATTTATGTCCCTGCGGAGATTTTATCCAAGCCCGGGAAACTGTCCACAATAGAATTCAGTATTATAAAAACACATCCGCAGGTTGGGTATGACATTTTAAAGAACATCAATTTTCCTTTTCCTGTTGATAAAATAGTGTTTCAGCACCACGAAAGAATGGATGGCAGCGGTTATCCGCTTGGGCTGCAGCAGGATGAAATAATGATAGAAGCAAAGATAATAAGCGTGGCAGATGTAATGGAAGCAATGGCTTCGATAAGGCCATACAGGGCGGCACTTGGCGCTGAAGCTGCTTTGAATGAGATAAAAACCAACAGAGGAAAACTGTATTACAGCGATGCCGTGGATGCCTGTGTGGAATTGTTTGAAAAGGATAATTTTACATTTGACAAGTAATGGTGTCATTAACTGACGCTTTCAAAGTTTAAATCATTTAAACCTTTATTTACACTCGGATTTTACGGCATAACAATTGCTTTATATAAATTCAATAGTATTATATACTGGTTTATCTGCAAGGGAATTTTAAACAAATACAGCGGGAGAGGAATAAATTGACAGCCAGGAAAAAGACAGAAGAGGTTAAAATAGAGCCTGAAATTACTGATACAACCGGCATTATTTCAGATGAAGAACAGGCTAAAGCAATTCATTTTGGGGAAGGCCCTCTTTTAATTGTGGCGGGCGCCGGTACCGGTAAAACAAAAGTTATAACCGAAAGGATCGCCTGGTTAATCAGTGAAAATAAAGCGCTGTCCTCCCAGATTGTGGCGCTTACTTTTTCTGAAAAAGCGGCCAAAGAGATGGAAGAACGGGTGGATAAACTGGTGCCTTTTGGGATGACAGAAACACAGATATCCACTTTTCATTCTTTTGGCAGGATGATAATAAACGAAAATTTTGCGGAACTGCGTATAGCGCCGGATTGGGAAATTTTAAGGGATACCGACGGCATAATACTTATAATGGAAAACATAGACCGTTTTGACCTTGATATTTACAAGCCTCTTAACAATCCGGGACAATATATAGGGCAGCTTATTGGTTTTATCTCCAAATTGAAAGATAATCTTATTACCTGGCAGGATTATAAGGCGTTTGCTTCAGGATTCTCCGCGAAAGCGGAAAGTGATGAAGACAGGGAAGTTGCGGCAAAGCACCTTGAACTTGCGGGATTTTATAAAGCATATGAAGAATTAAAGACAGAAAAAAACAGGATGGACTTTGGCGACCTGATACTTGTGCCATATCTGTTATTGAAGGAAAAAAAATCTGTTCTGAAAAAATACAGGGATAAATATAAATACATTCTTATAGATGAATTTCAGGACACCAATTATGCCCAGTTTGAATTTATAAAAATTCTGGCGGGGGAGCACGGCAATATTAATGCTGTTGGTGATGACGACCAGATGATATACCGTTTCCGCGGGGCGGCAATTTCAAATATCATGGGCTTCAGGGATAATTACAGAAGCGCGGAGATGGTTGTATTAAAAAATAACTACAGGACATGCCAGGCTATCCTTGACGCGGCGCATAAACTTATCAATAACAATACAGACAGGCTGGAGATAAAGTACAACATAGACAAGCGCCTGATATCTAAATACACCCCGGAGCATAAACTTGACCGTCTTAATATAAGGGTGTTTGAGAATTATTCCGAAGAAGCGGATTTTGCCGCGCAGGAAATAAAAAAATATGTGGAAAAAGGGTTTTATAAATACAGTGATTTTGCCGTGCTGGTGCGCGCGAAAAATGACGCGAAGATGTTCTTAAAGACTTTTGAAAGAAAGGGCATTCCGTATTCTTTTGCCGGTGATGAAGGGCTGTATAATAAGAAAGAAGTGCAGTTTTTAATAAACTTCTGCAGGGTGCTTGCCGCGCCGTATGAATTTAACCCCGTGCTAGATGTAATAATATCCGAACATTATGATGTGGACCCTTTTGTTATGTCCAAACTTGGGAACCTTGCCAAAGAACACAATGCCGCTGTTATTGACGTGATAAGGGAGACTGACAAATATCCGGAATTAAACATCCCTGAAAAGGAACTGGTAAAAATAAAGATATTTATAAAGGATATTGACCACTATCTTTTAAGGGTGGCAGAGAAGACATCGCCCGGGGAGATAGTACTTGAATTCTTAAAGCAGAAACGTATTCTTGACACTCTTTTTAAGGAAAATACGCCGGATTCCGACGTTGTTGTGGCAAATATATCGGGTTTTTTTGAAGTGATGAAGAGATTTTCTGTAAATGAAAAATATGATACGGTGCACAATTTTGTAAATTACATTGACCTTAGCATAAAGTCCGGGGAGAATCCCAAGGAAGAAATGATATCAGAAGTTAAGGAAGATGCCGTGCAGGTAATGTCCATTCACAGGGCAAAAGGGTTGGAATTCAAGGTGGTCTTTGTGGCTGCGCTTATTCAGGAAAAATTTCCCGGAAGAAAAAGGGCGGATTACGCGCTGCCGTTTCCGGAAGGAATAATGCACGATATTGTGGATGAAGACACGTATTTTCATGAAGAGGAGCGCAGGTTGTTTTATGTTGCAGTGACAAGGGCGAAAGACGCGCTGTATCTGACGGCGGCAAGGCAGTATGAAGGCAGGCCCGGCAAAAAGATAAGCATATTTTTAAAGGAGATTGGCTTTGATATTCCGGATGATTTTGCCATAACCCCCGACAAGAATAAGAAATTTGAATATTTTGAGAAAAAGCAGTCGGTATTGGAGAAGGCGAAAAGGCGGGTCAGCCCGGATGTATTAAAACTTTCCAATTACCAGATAGATGATTATTTAACATGCCCGTTTAAATACAAACTGGTGCATGTTTTTAAGATGCCGATTAGAAGCAGGCCGAATGTAATGATAGGTTCCGCCATGCACGCGGTGTCCGCGGAATTCTTTATGGCGCGCAGGGACGGCAGGGAGGTCACGCTTGAAGGGTTAAAAGGAATATTTGAGGCCATGTGGAAACCGGCGGGTTTCTTAACGCAGCAGGAAGCGCAGAAAAATTACGAAGCCGCGATAGAGGCAATAGAGCGTTTCTATATAAAAGAAAGCGCGAATAATATAATACCCAAATATATTGAAAAGGATTTTGAATTTAAACTAAATGATAAGTTAAGCGTAAGGGGAAGATGGGACAGGATAGACGAAATTGACGGGAAAATAATTATTGTGGATTATAAGACGTCCGATGTCCGCGATGAAGAAAAAGCGGAATCAAAGATAAAAAGCCAGGATATTCAAAGGCAGCTGAAATTATACTGCCTGGCGTATGAAAAGATGTTCGGCGTGCTGCCGGATGAAGCCGGGCTTTACTTCTTTAAAAGTTCCATGCTTGTGACAAAGGCGTTTAAAGAAAAAACCATAAGGGAATACGAGGAAAAAATACATGAAGTGGCGGGGCATATATTAAATGAGGAATTTGAAGCCACCCCCGCGGCTTTTACCTGCCGCTACTGCGCGTTTTTCAACATCTGCCCGTACAGCAAGGCGGATGTGCTGTTTTAAAGGAGTTTTTTTGTCAGCCCGTCGTTTGGTTTAATTTGTTTTGCTCCGGTAGCCGCGGCTTTTAAGCCGCGTTGTTTGTATTTTTAAGCGGACTTGCTCCTGTGACAAATTTACGTATACCCGTAAAAATGTCTTGACAAATTTACGGGTATACGTAAAAATGTCATATGACAGGAGGTAATAATATGGATGAGTTTAAAGACCGGTTTTTAAGTAAATTCGCTTTTTCTTCTGATTTTGGAAGGCAAATGCGTTTTATAATAGGCCCAAGGCAATGCGGTAAAACAACAATCGCAATGCGTGTATTACCGAAGGAATATGATAATTACTATTATAATTGGGATGAAAAAAAGACGCGTGACAAATATAAGATAGATCCGAATTTTCTTGCCGAACATGCCGCAGGCAGGGTGAAATCCTGGGTGTGCATGGATGAAATTCATAAAATGCCAAAGTGGAAGAATATATTAAAAGGCATGTTTGACAGATATGAAAAACGCCTTAACTTTGTGGTTACGGGCAGCGCAAAACTTGATACTTTCAGAAAAAGCGGAGACAGTCTTGCCGGAAGGTATTTTGTGTTTTCTCTTAATCCCATGATTGCCGCGGAACTTGCGGGTAAAAAGGCCGAAACTGTATTACCGGAAAAAACAGCGGCTGAAACTGTGGAAAAAATGTTGTCCGGGTCAAAGCCTTCCCTTGATGCGGTAAATTCTATAATGAAACATACAGGTTTTCCGGAACCGCTTTTAAAAGGCGAAGATGTATTTTCAAGAAAATGGCATGATTATTACTTTGAACGGATAATAAAACAGGACATGAGGGATCTTACGCGTATCAGGGATCTTGAAAAAGTTTCTGAACTTATTTTTCTTCTTCCGGGCAGAATAGGCTCGCCGCTTTCTGTGAATTCACTTAAAGAGGATCTTGAGTTGAACTTCAGTACTGTTTCCGGATATATAAAGGAACTTACCGCGAATTACGCCTTGTTCAGCTTGGCCCCGTACACGGGCAATATGAACCGTCTTGTTAAAAAAGAAAGAAAGTTCTATTTTTACAATTTTGCATCGGTTAAGAATGAAGGCATAAGATTTGAGAATTTTGCAGCTGTGGAACTGAAAGCAAGACTGGACCTATGGAATGACAGTGGAGCCGACAAATATGACCTTCATTTCATAAGGCAGAGGGACGGAAAGGAAACGGATTTTCTTGTTACCAAAAACTTAAAACCATTTTTTTTGGTTGAATGCAAGTTGTCGCTATCTCCGGTTGAACCGCATCATAGAAGAGTTTCGGAGGCGCTTGGGAATGTGCCGTTTGTGCAGTTAATAAAAAAACCGGGTGTTTTAAGAAATGAAGGCAAGGACTTTTTTTGTGCTTCGGCAGAACGTTTTCTGGGATAGAAAGTTGCCGGCGGATATATCCGGCAGGCAATTGAAGCAATATGCAGCGGATATGGTTTGACTTTCTGTTTTTAAGGTCCGACACGATTACTTTAACAGGAGGAACAATTATGAAAAAAATATATGTGGGCAAAACCGGAAAAATAAAAGTTTACGGGACAAATCCCGGCAAATACTTTGACACGCTGATGGAAAAGAGCGCTAAAGCGCGTAAAGGTTATGACGAAGAAAAGGGTAAACAGTGCCGGACGTTGAAGGTAGAAAGTAAAAAAGTATAAATCCTTGAAAGTAAGTATCTGATGTATCGATTCTAATTAACCGGGATAAACTGTAAAGTAACAGTTAACAGGAAGGGATGGTTGTGTTTCTATTTTAAATTCGGAGGGTTGTTTAATATGCGTGCGTGCGGGATTCCGACGGAATATGTTTTTGCTTCCTTTATAGTTTTTTGGATAGTTCTCAGCTACCTGATATCTTTAGTTAGCGGGTGGGGAACGATTGCGAAATATTATAGAAGGCCTGAAGGAATGATGTTAACACGGGCTAAAGGGTTTTTAACAAGTTTGTATCTGAACAGGTCAAGTTATAAAAAAAGTGTTTATATCCGCGTGGATGACCTGGGGATGCATTTATCTGTCCTTTTATTTTTCAGATTTGGCCATCCGCCGCTGTTTGTTCCGTGGAGCGATATAAAAATAGAGGAAAGGCAGTCGCATATTGCCGGTAAGTCACATTATATAAGCTTTTCAAAAACCCCCTTAATTCGCATCAGTATGAATGAATCCGCCCTTGAAAAACTTAATATACTTGGCAGATACAAGTTCCCGACGTAAAAACGCAGCTAGGCAGCTAGGTTTGGACCCGGTAGAATAGGGCATTGTCCTGCGGCAGTTAAGTCTTGGATTTAAGCAACGCGCCTTAAAAGGCGCGGCTACCAGTGCGTAAAAAATAAAATGTATTGGTAGGCGCACCCTTCAGGGTGCGGCACTTGAAGTTGTACTTGTTCTTACTTCCGTCCCTCCGTGCATCCGACCCTCTGTCCCTCGTGTTCCGACCTTCCGACCTTCCGACCTTCCGACCTTCCGACCTTCCGACCTTCCGACCTTCCGACCTTCCGACCTTCCGACCTTCCAAGCCTCCAAGCCTCCAAGCTTCCAAGCCTCCAAGCCTCCAAGCCTCCAAACTTCCAAGCCTCCAAACTTCCAAGCCTCCAAACTTCTGCCTTTAACGATTTTCCCCTTGAAAACTTGACAATATCTGATATAATCCCTTTCTGACTTAACAAGCGGGATGGAATACGGCGCCCGCTAAATTCTTATATAAAGAACTGCAGGAGGAAAGTAAATGGCAGAGAAACCGCTTGTAACGATTATCTCCCCGGTAAGAAACGCGGAGAGGACAATCGACACAACAATTCAGTACCTTTTAAACGTCGATTATCCAAGGGAAAGCATGGAAATTGTATTTGCTGACGGTGGTTCCACGGACAAGACGGTGGAAATCATCAAGAAATGGCAGGAAAAATATCCATTTATCAGGCTTGAACTTGTTCCCGATTCAAAATCACCGGGACATGCCAGAAACGCCGCGTTAGCGGTGGCTAAGGGCGAATATATCCTTTTTACGGACGGGGACTGCGCGCCGCATAAGGACTGGATAGAAAAAATGGTGGAACCTTTCCTGAAAGATGAGACCATTGGAATGGTCGGCGGAGAAGTTTATACGCTTAGGACAGACGCTGAAAATGATACTGAAAATTACTGCGAGCAGGTTGGTTTTCTTTCAATAGGTAATCGTGTTGGCATGAAGAACGGCGGATATTATCCTCCGGTTAAAAAAGACCTTCCTCATGAAGTTAACGGTTCGCAGACAAGCCCGTTTTTTGCAACCGCCAACGCGGCTGTTTCCAAAAAAGCGGCTATGGCTATCGGCAACGCGTTCTGGCACGAACCTACCGGTGAAGACGTGGACTTTAACCTGCGCGTATCAAAAGCCGGCTTTAAGCTTTTCTTTCAGCCGTCCGCTATTGTTGACCACATGCACAGGGCCACACCGCAGCAGTTTTACAAACAGCTTTACGGCTACGGCTACGGACACCCGCTGTTAATCAGGGAGCATTCCAAGAAAGTGCTTGAAATTTACATTGATTATTTTGGCGGCATTTCGATTCCGATACCTTTCCCGATACCGGGTATTATCTACATCGGCGACTGGCTTTTAATGCACCTGTTGTCGCTGTCTTTCCTTATCACTTTAATTGTTTCCGCGTTTGTAGGGGGTATTATTGCTAACTTTACCCCGCTTGCGGTGCTTTTTGGTTTGTCGCTTTTCTTTGTTGGAAAGTTTTTCATCCCCGCGTTTAAGATTAAACCAAGGGCAAAACTTCTTACATGGATGACCATTCAGTATATGTCCAAGTGGAATTTCATTAAGGGCGGACTTGACAGCCAGAAAAAGTTTAACGCGATTAACCTGGAAGGTTAATTTAAGTTTAAGTTCAAAGGCGCGGGGTGCCCAAAGCATCCCGCGCCTTTTTTATTATAAAAAAATATTTGATGTTAATAAATTATGGAGGAATAATATGAAAAAATTTACAGCGATAAGCGTAATTGTCCTGATTGCGGCTGTTTTTTTAATTCTGGTTGCGGGCGCGGCGGATGAATCTGTATTTATAAAAAAAGCATCTGAAATACGGGTGTTATCCGCAAGTTATAACGGCTCCGTTGTCAGCCCCGCTTATATTAAAACACTGCCGGCGCCGGTAAAAAAGTTTGCGGCGTTTCTTGGGATTGCCGGCAAACCAATGATTGATTCAGCGTCAGTCACCCACGCGGGGGAATTTAAGCCTTCGCAGGACGGGCCGTGGTTTAAAATAAACGGGAAATATCACCTTACGTCTAAAAAACCTTCATTCATCTGGAGGGGTGTGATAAACATGGCGCCGCTTTTTACTATGGGCGCGACAGACTCTTATTTTAATGGTAATGGCAGGATGCATATTAAACTGATGTCAATGTTTACGCTGCAGGATTCACGCGGCGGCTTTATGAATCAGGCTTCATTAGAGCGCATGCTTACAGAATGCCTGATTATCCCGACTGTGTTATTTGATAAGAGTGTTATCACATGGGAAAAAGACGGAGTAAATTCCGCGTATGCGGTTATTAAAGACGCCGGTATGACGGCACGGGCGCTGGTTGTATTTGGCGCTGATGGTTCTTTAAAGTCCATAAAGGTTGTAAGACACAGGGAAGAAAATAAAGTGCTTGTACCAAGGGAATGGGTGGGTTATTCCGGGGAGTTTAAGGATTACGGAGGGTATATGCTTCCTTCTTATATGGAAGGGGCGTGGATTGTGGACGGAAAAGAGCTTCCCTATGTGAAATTCACAATTGAAAAGGCGGTATTTAATCCGGCTTTTGCGGATAAAAAAACAGAAGCACCGGCAGCCCATTAATAAATAAAGAGGGCTGAACATAACAACATAAAATAATTATTTTTTTCCTGTTGACAAATATCTTTTTTTGAATATACTTAGTGCGTCTAACAATTAGTTAAATAAAATATTAGAGGTGCTAAGATGGATGTGACATCAAGAGAGCTTGTAGAATACATCCGCAAAGTAGGGCATCTTGCCCAGAAGAAGTTTCCCAGAAAGGCCTGCCTGAAAGGCGTTCATGAAATCACCATGGCGCAGATGTATGTTTTAGGGCGCGTCTTTGAACAGGGTAAAATGAAAATGGGCGATCTGGCAAAAAGCGAAGGCGTAAAACTTCCCACCATGACAAGCATGGTAAACAAGCTGGTGAAAAACGGGCTGTTTATAAGGGAGAGCGATGAAAAGGACAGGCGTACCGTGTGGATATCTGTTTCGGGCAAAACAAAAAAAGAGGTTATGGGGCACTTAAAGGAAATGGACGGCTTGATGGGAAATCTGATGGCGGTGCTGACAGATGAAGAAAAGAAATCGGCAATTAAAATGCTTAAAAAAATGAATGATTATCTTGAAAAGGCGGGAAAATAAAATGAAGAAAATATTAGCTGCAGTTGTGTTATTAATGGCTGTATCAATGTCAGCAAGCGCGGAAAAGTGGGTCTTTACGGAATTTGGGCTTAGTTACGGGACAATAACAAGCCCGGGCAGCAGGGCAATAGGAAGTTACGGCGTATTTGACACGCCGGTGTTTGACGCGAAAGTAGGGGCTTCCATTTACAAATGGGGCGATATTTACCTGGGCGGCGCGTATAACATATTTGTAGCCAGACAGGATTCTAATTCATGCGCGGTATTTGCGCCTTTATATATCGGCGCGCGTGCGAACATATTTCCGCAGTGGCCGGTTTTTCCTGATGTCTTTTTTGAAACAGGAATGACTTTGGGCAGTATGCACATGGCTGTGCTTAATCCCACGCCGGGATATAAGGACATAAGCTGGAACGGCGGATACTATAATTTTGGGGTCGGAGTAAACCTGAATGTGGCGGATATAGCGGTTTTAAGGTTAAGCCTTGAAAGGCCGGCAGTTTATGACGTGGATAAAAAAGAAATTCATACTATAAAAACAGGCCTTGCCTGGAAAATATTATACTAAAGGAGGCACGGATGAAAACTAAAAATATTACCAGATTGTTTCTTGTAATTTTACTTACCGCTGCTTTTAGCGCGGGTTTATTCGCGGAAGACACAGCCGTGCTTAAGTTATCTTTTGATGATTTTGCCAAATTATGCGCTGACAACAACAGGGAATTTAAAATGGCGCAGCTGGATAAAGAGATAGCGGAAGCGCAGCTTGGGCAGGCAGCGGCGTCTTTTGGGCCTACAGTTTCGCTGGCGGGCGGGTATCAGGCAGTTTACAATTATCTGCCGCCTTCAACTTCGCGGCCGTGGTACGCGGCGCAGGTATCGCTTCAGCAGCCGGTATTTACATTCGGAAAAACCATGCTTGGTTTTAAAATGTCGGAGGAAGCGTATAAACTTTCTGTTATTGGTTTCAAGAAGGCAAAAGAAAAACTTGACCTTGATGTAATCTCCGCTTATTACGGAGCGCTTATAACAAAGGAGCTTATGAACGCTGGAAAACAGAGTTTAAAAAGCAATGAAGAATACTTTAAGATAACGCAGGCAAAGTATAAAAGCGGGCAGGCTTCCAATTTTGAAGTGCTTCAGGCGCAGGTGCAGTACGCCAATTCCAAACCGGACGCCAGAAAAGCCGAAGACACCTATCTGCTTTCAATGCAGATGCTGAAAAATACCGCCGGGATACCCCTTGATAAAGAAGTTGAACTGACAGGGGAGCCGGACTACAAAAAACTTGAAATGACAGCTGATGATATAAAGAAAAAGTTCAGGGATAAAAGCGATGACAGGGAATCCATAGAGGCAGTCACCAGAATTGCGGAATACAGAAAATACCTGATGGGCGCAATGTTTCTGCCCAATGTCGCGGTAGCTGCCAATTACAATTATTCTTCAATGGATTCCGCTTTTCACACTGAAAAAAGCTATTGGTATGGCATGTGGGACGTAATGGTGGGAGTGCAGTGGACGTTCTTTAACGGTTTCAAGAATGTGTATGCGTTTAAGGAAGCTGCCGCCGCGGAAGCCAAGCAGCAGCTGGTAAAAGATAATACCGTAAATCTTCTGGAAATACAGCTTGACCAGCTTTATACGGGAATGGAAGAAAGCGCGGAAGTAATTGAAGCTGCAGGGGATCTTATAAAGCAGGCGGAAGAGGGTTTCAGGATAGCCACGCAGAGCTATAAGAACGGCCTTATTCAGAGTGTGGACCTTATGAACGCGGAAATAGGGCTTTTAAGGGCAAAAACCAATTATTATAACGCGCTTAATAATTACCTTACATCAATGCAGAAACTTAAAAATTTCATAGAATAAACCACAGGAGAAAATAAATGGAAAAGACAAGAAATGTTTTAAAAAACACATTAAGGATAGTGCTGATAATTATAGCCGTGCTTATAGTTTTTCGGATAGGCCAGAGCATAGCAAAAGGCGGAAAAAAGGCGGCAGAGCTTGTTTACAATGTCGGCGTGGTAAAGCTTGAAAAAAAGCAGATATCAAAATATCTTGCGGTGCAGGGCGTAATAGAAGGAGACCCGCAGGTTAAAGTGTTCCCGATAGTGCCGGGAAAATTTTCCAGAAACGCGGTGTCTGAAGGCAGTTATGTAAATAAGGGAGATGTGCTGGTTTATGTTGACCGCGATATGGTGGGATACCAGTATGAACTTGCTCCTGTTACAGCGCCTGTTGGCGGGATGGTCACAAAGTTATACTGCATAGACAGGGGTGAAGCGGTAAGCCCGGCAATGCCTGTGGCGGAAATAGCAGACCCTTCAAAGGTAAAACTTGTATTTAACGTCGGGCAGGAAGACCTTGTAAAAATTAAAAAAGGCCAGAAGGCAAGAATATCATTTATTGATGATGAATCTCTTTCTGTAAACGGAGAAGTGTATTCCGTACCGCCGGTAATTGACAGCGATATTATGTCCGGCACTGTTGTGGTTAAAGCCCCAAATACTGATAAAAAATTAAAACTTGGAATGTCGGTCAACGGGGAAATTCTTATTGAAGATATTAAAGGGTATATGGTTCCCGAAAAAGCCGTAATAATGACGGAAAGCGGGGATTACGCATATCTGGCTGTTGATGGAAAAGCAAAGCAGACAACGGTGCGGGCGGGATACAGGGATAAAGATTTAATAGAGATATCCGGCGAAGGACTGACAGACGGCACAGAGGTAATAACAGACGGTACTTTCAGGCTGTCAGACGGGGTTAAAATAAGCACGGGCAATGAGCCGCCAAAACCGGCAGAAGAAAAGAAAGGAAAGAAGCAGGAAAAAAAAGAAAAGGCTGAAGAAGTAAAGAAGTAACCGGGATTTTTCAGAAAGCATATTTCAACTAAAGGAGTAATTGTATGAATATAGCGAAATTAGCCATCCAAAGGCCTGTGCTGGTAGTTATGATGGTTCTTTCAATAATAACACTGGGTTTCATAGGTTACATAAACCTGCCTGTGGAGCTTATGCCCAACATTGAGTTTCCGACAATAAGCGTTACGGTAATTTATCCCGGAGCGTCGGCAGAGGAAGTTGAATCGCTTATAATTAAGCCGATGGAAGAGCAGTTTGCGACGCTGGAAGGGATTGATAAGGTAAATTCCGTGGCCAGGGAAAATATGGCCGTAATAACAACCTCTTTTAAACTTGGGGTTGATGTCAAGTATGCCGAATCAAAGGTCAGGCAGAAAGTGGATTCAATAAAGGTATACCTTCCGGATGACATTCAGGACCCGATGATTGAAAGTTTTTCTTTCAGCGACATCCCGATAGCGTTCTATTCCATTGAAGCGGACCGCGACCAGACAATGCTTCAGGAAATAATGGATGATGTAATGAAGCCCGCCATAGAGCAGACCGAAGGCGTGGCAGCCGTATATGTGTTCGGCGGCAGGGAACAGATGGTAAATATAATAATTGATAAGGCCTTACTGCAGGCTAAGGGAATAAGCATAGGCCAGATAACTGCGGCTATTAATACAAGAAATTTAAGTTATCCTGTAGGTGATATTGAAGGTGTTGAAAAAAATATGACCATAAGGGTGCTTGGCGAATTCAAAACGGTTGATGAAATAGCGCTGGTGCCTATAACATCAAATACAGGCAAGATAGTAAGGTTAAAAGATGTGGCTAAAGTTGAATGGATGCTTGGAAAAGTAACCGGCAAGCTGAGGGTTAATACAAAACCGGCGGTTTTAATGGCTGTGTTTAAACAGAGCGGCGTAAACTCCGTAGAGACGGCGGATAAAGTTACAAAACAGATAGACAAAACGTTAAAAGAGCTTCCGGCTGATATTAAAATTAAGACCATTATTGACACAACCACAAGCATTAAGAAAAGTGTTTCGGGCGTGCAGGAAAATATAGTCTTAGGCGCCATACTTGCGCTTCTTATAGTGTGGCTGTTTCTGGGTAATTTCAGGTCTGCTATTATTACGGCTATTGCACTTCCGAATTCCATTATCGGCGCTTTCTTCCTGATATCGCTTTCCGGGTTTTCCATCAACGTTATTACACTTCTGTCGTTATCGCTTGCGGTTGGGCTTCTTATTGATGACTCTATAGTTGTGCGCGAAAATATTTTCAGGCATATAGAATTGGGCATGCCCCCCAGGGAAGCGGCCGAGAAAGGGACTAACGAAGTGGCGCTTGCGGTTATATCTACAACACTTTCTATTATGGCGGTCTTTTTGCCCATATCATTTTTGACAGGGGTTATTGGGCAGTTCTTTAAACAGTTTGGTTTTACTGTTGCGTTTGCCCTTGCCATATCACTTCTGGACGCGTTTACCACAGCGCCCATGTTATCCGCGTACTGGTATAAAAAAGAGAAAGAAAGCGCGGATAAAAAAGGTTTTTCGAAATTTCTGGACGGCATTACAAAAAAATGGAATCAGATATATGATGAAGGAAACAGGGTTTATGGCGAGATACTGCACTGGGCGCTTGACAGGAAGAAAGCGGTATTAATAACTACGGTACTGCTTTTTATCGGAAGTTTTTTACTTTTGCCTTTTATGAAAATGGGTTTCATGAATCAGAATAACAACATAGTTAATTTTGGAATGCAGACATATCCGGGTGCGCCTGTTGAAAAAATAGATTCATATATGCTTCTTGTGGAAAAATTTGTTGTGCAGCAGGAAGAAGTGCAGACCTATTTTGCCAGTATCGGCGATACAGGCACCGGCTTTGGAAGCGGCGGAGGAAGCAATACAGGTTCTTTAATGATATCGCTGAAATCCATAACAGACAGAAAAGTGACAAATGAGCAGTTTATTCAGAAGGTTATGAAATATGTCAAAGATAACAGGATTGACGCGTTCATGAACGTTACCGTGTCGCAGGGAATGGGCGGAAGCGATGAAATGAACACGCCGATTCTTGTCAAGGTATTCGGCGATGATTTGAAAATTCTTGCTGAATACTCCGGAAAGATAAAAAAGATGATAGAAGAGATACCGGGGACAGCATCTACGGATACTTCCTATAAACCGGGAAAGCCGGAAATGGTAATTTCTGTTGATCCGGTAAAGGCTGAAAGGCTTGGGCTGTCGGTATATGAAATAGGCTCTACTTTAAGGACACTTGTACAGGGCAGCAGTATTTCCAAGTTCCGCAAAGAGGAGAAAGAATACGACATAAATATTGAAATGAGCGAAGCCAATAAAAGGATACCGGATGATATCAGGAATTTGCTGCTTACCAACAGGATGGGTAAAAAAATTCCGATAAGCGCTGTATGTAATTTTAAATACTACGCCGGCCCTGTTGAAATCCGCAGGGAAAATAAGATGAGAAATGTAATTGTCACGGCATCTCTTGCGCCGGGTTATTCAGTTATGGAAGTAAACGGCAAGATACAGAAACGGTTAAAAGAAGAACTTAAACTGCCTGCGGGCTACAGATACACTTTTGGCGGGCAGGGAGAACAGTTTGGCGAGCTTGTCACGCAGATGGGCGGTGCCATGCTGCTTGCGGTATTGTTTATGTATATGATACTTGCATCGCTGTATAATTCGTTTATACAGCCGCTTATTCTTATGATATCCATACCGCTTGCGATAATCGGAGCTTTTGCGGGTATTCTTATCACGGGATATCAGCTGGATATGTTTGCGTTTATCGGGCTTCTGATGGTTTTAGGACTTGTGGCAAAAAACGGTATTCTGCTTCTTGATTTTACCAATAAAAAACGTGAAGAGGGAATGAATATAAGGGAAGCGCTGCTGCACGCGGCACCCATCCGTTTAAGGCCCATTCTTATGACATCATTCGCGATGATATTCGGAATGCTTCCCATCGCGCTGTCAATGGGTGAAGGGGCAAAAGGGAATGAATCGCTTGCTATTGTGGTTATCGGCGGGCTTATCACATCCACTTTCTTAACGCTTGTTGTTGTGCCTGTGGTATATGAATGGGTGGAAAATAAGATGTTAAAAAGGGCGGAGAAAAAGAAGTTAAAAACATTAAACAGTTAATATGAAGTTTAGGTATTAATAAAAAGGGGCGGATTTTTCCGCCCCTTTTGTTTTAACTTCTATTGATTAATAAAGGGCATATTTGTATAATGTTGAAAGAATTTAGGGTGTATCGATAAACCAACCGTAAAAAGGCAGGGAAATGTTTAAAATACGTTTGTTAATTTTAAAGGTAATAACTCTGCTGATAATCTTTTTTATCACCATGCCTGTTATTATTTCCGCTGCCTGTACTCCTGTTAACGCCACTTTATGCGTTAACGGCGATGACAATACTTCGGTTTGGCTTAACGGCCATTATGTAGGCCCGTTTAATTACGTGAATTGGGATTCC
This sequence comes from Candidatus Goldiibacteriota bacterium HGW-Goldbacteria-1, assembly GCA_002839855.1. Lineage (NCBI taxonomy): Bacteria > Candidatus Goldiibacteriota > Candidatus Goldiibacteriota bacterium HGW-Goldbacteria-1. Next base: position 253,642 of record PGYV01000005.1, on the reverse strand, counting down.
ACTTCAGAGCCGGTATGCATGAGCGTGCCTGTGGCGTGGATAAACAGCGCGGGGGCAAATTCTATAGCTTTATCCGTAACCGACACCGGCGGCGGGCAGATATGGGGGGCGTTTGCGCTTGATGTGGAATGCGCGGGCGGGCTGCACTCGTATGTTTCAAGTAATGAAGGAGGTATTGCGTTAAGCGCCACCCTTGATTATAACATTCCCCCTGCCAATGACGGGGACGGTGATGCCTGGTATGAAACTGATTTTGATGATTCGGCGTGGGGAAGCGCGGTAATGGTGACAGACAAGACGTGGGCAAAACTTCTTTATAATCCGGCTGACGGTACGGTTGTGGATCCGTATTCCTATGACGCGATAGGGAATTCGGGCGCTAATGAGTATGATATGAACACGGGGCAGAATATGCTTTATATGAGAAAAACTTTTACCTTAAATCCCGTGGCGCCGCTGCCGTCACCCACGATTACAATCACCAAATTTTCTGACACGACAAACATGATATTAGGAGGGCCGGTGCGTATTACCCTTACTGTATGTTCCATGGGAGGGTACATTAACGGCTCTGTAATGATAACTGACACATGGACGTCTGACGCGGCGTGCGGGTGGACCATGGGAGGGCCTTTTTATTATGACGACCTTAATAACGGGCAGCTTTTCAGGGATGATGACAATGACAGGTTTACCCTATATTTTCCCCTTGGATTTGAGGCAAATGAATGCAAAACTTTTACGTACGAAATGAACCCGTGCTGGTTTGACACAACTGTGTATGACTACGGTAACGTTAACGCCTACGCCTTCTTCCAGCGCTACAAGGACTGCAACCCGGACAATAACAGCCACTGCTTCGCCGTCGTCAAGCTCTACTGTCACGCCGACGCGTACTATTACAATGTCAGAAACCGTAATAGTAATATCCGCAACTATAACACTTACCCGGACAGCATCGCCGACAGCCACGCCAAGCGGTACATCAACGGTGACGGTAACATCAACAAATACGGCGACAGATACCCAAACTGCCACAAGCACTTATACTGACACCGCGACAGACTCTCCGACGCAGACATATACATACACGGACACTTTTACTGCAACTTATACGCATACATTCACCAACACGTCAACGGACACGGCCACACAGACATATACCGCTTCTGACACGGTGACAGGGACACCGCCGCCCACTTTTACTTTTACTGATACTCCCACGCATACAAATACTTACACCAATACAAATACTTCAACAGCGACACAGACTTTTACAGATACAAATACGCAAACCGCTACAATGACTCCCAGCAATACAGCGACTGATACTGCCACTGCAACTTATACGGACACCGCCACCAACACTTCTACTTTTACGGAAACGGACACGTTTACCGCAACGTTTACATATACTTATACTTTTACGCAGACCTTTACGTTTACAAATACTTACACGCCCACGCAGACGCCCACTCAGCCTAAGCTGCCTGTTACGCTTGATGTGACGTTAAAAGCAAAAGGGGATAACCCCGCGCCGGGAGCTGTCATAATTTATACCTTAAGAATAGCGAATAATGATTACGCGCCGGTGTCCAATATAATGGTTTATGATGTATTGCCTGATGTCCTTGTTTTTCGTTCGTACACGCAGACTGCGGCATCGCTTCAGGTAAGCGGGAACAGCCTGGTATGGGATTTTGGCCCGGATTTTATATTGAATCCCGGCGAAAGTTATACGCTTGAATTTACAGCAGAGATGCTTAGGCAGGGGCAGGACGGCGATCTGGTTATAAATACCGCTGATGTTGAATACAATGACCCTTTTTACACCATAATTTCAGGGGCCAAACATACTGTAAGTTCAAACATGTCGTTTTATCCGGAAGGTATTCCTGCGGTTTATCCAAACCCTTTTGACCGCACGAAAGCAAAAGGCGGAATGCTGAAATTTTTAAACCTTGCACCGTATACTTCGGTAAGAATATACACACTTTCCGGGGAAGGCGTGTTTTCGGGGAACTCTCATAATGCGCCGTTTTTCTTCTGGGACGGAAAAAATAATTACGCAAATCAGGTATCGCCGGGGATTTATTACTGGGTCACGCATAATATGACATCCGGCCAGATAAATAAAGGGAAAGTGCTTGTAATTAAGTGAAATAATATTATCTGTTAAGAAAGGTGCTTATATGATTAGTGTCAGGGAAATAAAGGAAACAGACAATTTATTTCTTGAAGAAATGTTGTATCAGATGGTTTTTTTTGAAAGTCCCGAGCTGAAACCGCCGCCTGAAAAACTGATAAACATTCCGGAAATAAGAAGATATATCAGGTATATTAAAGATTACGGCAGCGGAATAATTTCTTTGGATAAAAATGAACCTACAGGCGCTGCGTGGTATATTCTTTTTCCTGACAATGACAGGGGATATGGTTTTTTGGACTCCAACACTCCGGAAATTTCTATGGCGGTTAAGGAGAGCTGCAGGAATAAAGGTATTGGGACATTGCTGTTAAAAGAACTGATTGCTTTAGCCTGCGGCAAAGGGTTTAAAAATTTATCATTAAGTGTGGATATGAAAAACCCGTCTGTAAGGCTTTATGAAAGAATGGGTTTTAAAAAGATAAGACAAAACAAGACTGATTGGGTAATGATGCTGGAAATATAAAGCTGTTTTATTACTGTGAATTCATCTGCAAAAATGTCTTTAAAACCCTTAACTTTCGCCTTTTATTAACCCTCTAAAAGTGTTAAAATAATCAATGTTTTAATCAAAAAAGCGGAGGATATTATAATGACAGAAGGCGAAATATTAAATACCCTGATAGACCTGCAAAAGGCGGATAACGACATTTTAGCTGTAGAAAAAGAGATAAGGCTGATAGACACGGAAATAGAAGGCAAGAAACAAAGGATAGAAGAACACAAAGCCGTATATAATGAAAAAAAAGCCCGCCTTGATGAGTTCAAAAAAAAGAAAGCGGAGTTTGACCTTGATATAAAAACGATTGAAGCGGATATTAAGAAAAAAGAAGGCCAGGGAGAATCCATAAAAACCAATGCTTCTTTTAAAGCCCTTCAGGATGAAATAGCAAGGGGAAGGGACGAAATTAGAAAAATTGAAGACAGAATACTTGGAATTGACGAGGAAGAAGAAGAGGTTAAAATCTGGTTAAAAGAACAGGAAGTTCTGTTTAAAAAAGAAGAAGAAATAATAAACGCGGAGATAAAAGTAATACAGTCGGAAAAAGAAGCCAAAGAAGCGGGAATAACCGGCTTAAATTCAGCGCGTGAAGCAAAGGCGGCAATGGTAGACAAGCTGTGGCTTGAAAGGTATGAAAAAATAAGAAAAGCGAAAAGTGGTGTAGCGGTGGCGTCAGTAACAAGGGACGCGCGCGGTGACGGCAGCTGTGACGGATGCAGGATGGCAATACGCGCGCAGATGGTAAGTAAACTTAAAAAGAAACTGGCGATAGAGTACTGCAGCAATTGTGCCAGGATACTTTACGTTTCTGAATGATTAAAAAATTATAACGACAAGGCGGGAAATTCCCATGGACATAATTAAAGAAGCGCAAAAAGTACTGGCGATGGAAGCTAAAGAAATAATATCGGCAAAGAAAAGGCTTGGAAAAGATTTTAAAAAAGCGGTTGAGGTATTAGGCGCGTGTAAAGGAAAAGTGGTGGTATCCGGAATAGGCAAGTCCGGCCTTGTGGGGCAGAAAATATCCGCCACAATGGCCTCCATGGGCACGCCTGCTGTTTTTCTTCATCCGGTAGAGGCCGCTCACGGGGATATGGGAATTTTTATGAAAGGCGATGTTGTCATAATGCTGTCGCAGAGCGGCGAAACCGAAGAGGTAATAAACATTCTTCCCGCTTTAGGCAGGCTTAATATTCCAATAATTGCCATAACCGGCAAGAAGAATTCTTCGCTTGCAAAATCAGCCGTGTGCGTGCTTAGCTCTTCTGTTGAAGAAGAAGCATGCCCGCTTAACCTTGCGCCCACATGTTCCACCACGGTACAGCTGGCCCTTGGCGACGCGCTTGCGGTTGTGCTTTTAAACATGAAAAACTTTAAGAAAGAGGATTTCGCCATGCTTCATCCGGGCGGTTCGCTTGGAAAAAAGCTTGTGCTTAAGGTAAAAGACATAATGCATTCCGGGGACAGCATTCCGTCAATTGATGAAAAAGCGGTATTAAAAGAGGGGCTGCTTGTAATGACCGCGGGAAGGTTTGGCTGTGTGGCGGTAACCGGCGTAAAAGGAAAGCTTGCCGGCATTTTTACAGACGGCGATTTAAGGCGCCTGCTGGAAAAACAGGCCAACCCGTTTATGATGAAAATGTCGGAAGTAATGGTAAAAAATCCTAAAATAATATCCGAAGAAGACCTTGTAATGAAAGCCCTTGCGGTGATGGAAGAAAAATCAATTACAGTGCTGCTTGCGGTGTCAAAGGACGGGAAACCTGCGGGCATTATTCACCTTCATGATATATTAAAGTCAGGGGTTGTTTAAGTGGCAGCCTTAAAAAAAAATAAGAAACTTTCAAAGATAAAGCTTATCTGCCTTGATGTGGACGGCGTGCTTACAAACGGCGGCATAATAATTGGCAGTAATAACACGGAATTCAAGCAGTATAACGTAAAGGACGGCACGGGAATTTCCCTTGGCCGCCACGCGGGGCTTCAGTTTGCCATAATCAGCGGCAGGCATTCAGAAGCAATAGAAATAAGGGCGAAAGAATTAAAAATAACGCACGTATATCAGGGGGCGCTGAACAAACTTTCCCCTTATCAGGACTTAAAGAAAAAACTTAAACTGGATGATGCGCAAGTGTGTTTTATAGGCGATGAAATAATTGATATACCTGTAATGCGCCGCTGCGGTTTTGCTGCGGCACCCGCGGATTCGGCAAACGAGGCAAAAAAAGAAGCTGATTATGTATGCAAAAAAAACGGCGGGCAGGGCTGCGTAAGGGAAGTAATTGACATGGTTCTTAAAGCGCGCGGCCTTTGGGACGCGGCGGTAAAAGGGTATCTTAACGATGAAGATGAAGCTGAAGGCATTTAGAAATTTTCTGCTTTATCTTTTTATACAATCGGCCAGGCTTGTTGTGTTTTTTATACCTTGGAGAATCGGCGCGAAAGCATGCGAGTATTTTGCGCTTTTTGTTTTCTTGTTTCTTAATAAAGACAGGCGCACATTAAGGCGCAATCTGGATATAGTTTATGGCGCCAAAATGCCTGAAAAAGAAAAGGGAATACTGGAAAATCGCAACATCCGTAATTACGGCAGGGGTTTTTTTGAGTTTTTAAAGTTCACCGTATGGCCCGCGGATAAAATCAAAAATATGGTAAAAGAAACGCACGGACTGGAATATTTTAACGAAGCCAAAGAGACAAAAAAAGGCGTAATTGTGGTGACGCTTCACCTGTCCAATTGGGAACTTTTAGCTCATTTTACCGCTTTAAACGGAAATATTGCGGGTGCTGCGGCAAAGCGTATGTTTGACCCCTTAATTGAATCTGCCGTGAATTCGGCAAGGACAAAAACAGGCGTAAAGATATTTTTAAAAGATGACGACATACGCTCCATGATTAAATATTTAAGGCAGGGTATGATATTCGGGATACTGTCAGACCAGGATACAAGCGTGGAAAGCGTCTATGTCCCGTTTCTTGGCGTTATGGCAAAGACCCCGTCAGGGCCTGCTGTGCTTGCGCAGAAACTGGGGCTTAAGCTTATGACGGTATGTATATACAGAAGGCGTGATAATTACTATGGCATACAGATTAATAAGCCGATTGAAACAGAAGGTAAAACAACAGAACAGCTGGCTGAAGAGTATAACAAAGAAATTTCGGAATTTATTTTCAAGTACCCGGAGCAGTGGGTCTGGGTGCACAGGCGGTTTAGAATGACTGCGGAAAAATCTATGGAAGAAAAAGGTATAAAACTGTGAAAAAAATAACGGCGGCAGTACTGATGTTGGTTTTAATAGCAACGCTGTTTCCCGGCTGCGGCAGGGAAAAAAAGATAAAACCCAGCCTGCCTGTGGGTGATAAAGCAGATTCTGTTCCGAATTTTGTCATGGAAAACTTTACTTTAAAGTCGGCACAGAAGGGCGAAGTGAAATGGGAAGTAAACGCCAAAGGCGCCCAAATATTTGAACTTAAAAAGAAGGCGTACGCCCAGGGTTTTGTGATGAACTACCTTGACGAAGCAAACAGTAAAACGGTATTATACGGCGACCGCGCAATTATTAATACCGACACCAATTTTATGGAAATAACAGGCAATGTTAAAGCTATATCCGGCGACGGGGCGGTTATAGAAACGCAGAAACTATTCTGGGATGACAGGCTTAAAAAAATGTATACGGAAGAAGCAGTAAAGGTTACAAGGGACGGTACGGTATTAAGGGGCATAGGGCTTGAAAGCGACGCCGGTTTTAAGAATCTGGAGATAAAGAAACAGGTCAGGTTAAAAGCGGTGGATGTGGGAGAGCAATGAAAAAAGCGGCGGCTGTAATTATTCTTTTTGTTTTTGCGGGCTGTTTTAAGATAGACGACGCGAAGTATGAAAATGAGTATTTTAAAAATGTCTCTGAAAGAATACAGGAAGCAAAAAAGACAGGGGAAGATGCAGCCCCTGTTCCGGGATTAACACCGGCAGCGGATAAAACACCATCTGCGCTTCCTGTGAAAGTGACTGCGGCGGCGAAAGTTCAGCCGGTAAAGACGGCGGCACCACCGGTAAAAAAGAAGCCGCGCGTAAAAGAACTTAACATAAGCGCTGATAATATGAAATTTTCCGTGGAAGATAAAATGGCGGTCTTTGCAGGTGATGTGATAATAAATGCCGCGGGCGCACGTGTTTCTGCCGACAGGCTTAAAAGCAGGGATTACAAAAAAAGCGCGGAAGCTGACGGAAATGTAAAGGTTTTTTACAAAGAGTACGGGCTTAACCTGACGTCAAAGAAACTGTTTTATGCCGACGGGTTAAATATCATAACGGTTTCTGATAAGGTAAAAGCGGTAAAAAATACGGCGGACGGAAATACAATCACCATCTACTGCGACGAGGCGGATTTTAATACGGTAATAAATGAGATAAAAGCGAAAAAAATCACTAACCGCGTAAGGATGGAATTTCAGGACATTGTGGCTTTTGCGGATATTGTAATATATAACGATGAGAAAAAAGAACTTGAACTGACCGGTAAACCTATTTTTAAAAGAAAAAAGAGTTTGTTTTTTTCTGACAGGGCGGTAATAGACACCAATACAAAAAAGATAAAACTTCAGGATAATATCTGGTCTAAAATATATTATTCAGACGCTGAAAAAGCGCGCAGGGAGGTACAAAATGAAACACCTTAAAACTGAACACCTTGTAAAAACGTATAATAAAAAACGCGTGGTAAATGACGTATGTGTTGATGTAAAGCAGGGCGAAATAGTGGGGCTTTTAGGGCCTAACGGCGCCGGCAAGACCACCACTTTTTATATGGTCCTTGGCGTAATTCAGCCCGATGCGGGCGGTATTTTTCTGGATGATAAAGACGGCGGCCGCATGAATTTAACCGGAATGCCGATGTATAAAAGGGCGTTAAACGGCATAAGCTATCTTTCGCAGGAACCGTCAATTTTCAGGCGTTTAACGGTTGAAGAAAATATTATGTCTGTGCTTGAATTTATGGATATGCCGCAGGCGGATAAAAAACACAGGCTGGAACAGCTGCTTGAAGAGTTTAAAATCTCGCACCTTGCAAAGCAGAAAGCGTACACACTGTCGGGAGGGGAAAGAAGAAGGACGGAAATAGCCAGGTCGCTTGTCCTGTCGCCAAGTTTTATTCTTCTGGATGAACCCTTTGTGGGAATTGACCCCATAGCCGTATTTGATATACAGAACATAATAAGGGAATTAAAAAAGAAAAATATAGGTATTTTAATTACCGACCACAACGTAAGAGAGACTTTGTCAATCACCGACCGCGCTTACATACTTTATGAAGGTAAAATACTTCTTCACGGTCCTGCAGACCAGCTTGCCCACGATAAGAAAGCCCGCGAGATTTATCTGGGTGAAAAGTTTACTCTATGACACGCGTTTTATTATCGTTACTTATTTTATTGTCCGTATGCGTAAATTTAAACGCGGACAGCATGACGGATTTTTATTACGGCTCAAATCCTGAAAAGACTGCAGCGTATTATGTGATAAAATCGGCTGAAAGTCCTTCTAACAGGTCAAATTATTACTCGCTTGCGTCTGTGTATAAAGAATACGGTGAAAATCAGAAAGCGGTTGAAGCATACCTTGAAATCCTTAAATTAAACCCCGGCGAAGTCCGCGCGCACTTTGAACTTGCTAAGATGTATTATTTTATGGGTGATGCCGCAAAAGGCGAAGAAATGGTTAATGTACTTGAACAAAAACAGATGGCCAACTGGGAAGTTCTTTACTGGCACGGATGCATGCTTTTAGAAACCGGAAGATACGAAGAGGCTAAAGCAAGGTTTCTTCAGGCAATAGAGTCAAATAAATATAGAAATATTTCCTACATTAAAATGGCTGAAGCCTGCGAGAAAACCGGCGACATTGATAAAGCGCTGGAATATTACAAAGAAGCCATAAATAAAGACAAAATATACACCGAACTAAACCGGCGCATAGCGGTGCTGCATGAAAAGAAAGAAGAGTTTATAAGCGCTTATAAATATTGGAATAAGGTTATTGATGTTGATACAAAAGATACAGAAGCCAGGGAAAAAGCGCAGCAGTACGCGCAGCTGGTGCCTTCCATAAAACAGATGATTGATGCTGATAAACAGAGAAAAAAGACAGGGCGCGACACCTATAACCCTCCGGAAAAGCGGGGTATTAAAGGTTCAGAAAATTTTAAACAGGTGCGTGTGGGCATAATTAACGGCGCTGAAACGGTCAGCTTTAAACATGGTTCCGATTTTATGATAACAGGCGATGACAAAGAAGAACTTTTCAGGGGAAGCAAACTTATTGAATACGAGTTATCCATTGAAAAAAAGGGGATATTTATATCGGATGCTGACGGCAATTCAAAGACGCTTATAGGCAGGAATGCCGATATAAAGGCAAACAGTTTAAATGCCACTGCTGCCTTTTATAATATAGCTTACGGGCAGGGATTTTACTGGGCGGAAAAATCAGACACCACCTACAGGGGTGATTTTTCACTGATACTGCGTTCTGATAAAATAAATGTTGTTAATAATCTTAATATGGAAGAATACCTTTATGGCCTTATTGCCGCGGAAATACCTTCTGACTGGCCGGAAGAAGCGCTTAAAGCGCAGGCAGTATCGGCCAGAACGTATACTTTAAAACATTTAAACAGCCATAAAAAAGACGGTTATGATGTCTGCGCAACCCAGCATTGCGCGGTTTATAAAGGCGTTAACGGGGAAAGGGAAAGGACTGTTGCCGCCGTTGATGCCACGCGCGGCGAGGCGCTGTATGACCCTGATGATAAACTGATAAGCACTTTTTTTTCCAACTGCTGCGGCGGTCATACAGAAGATGTCTATGAAGTGTGGGGTTATAAAGTGTCAAAAAGCTTAAAAGGCGTTTATGACGGGGATTTTAACTGGAAATGGAAATTCCCGCTTTCTCCTTTTGACCTTGAAGAATATGTAAGAAGCATGCCTGATGTTTACTGCAAGGCCGAAGGCGCGAATGAAACAAGTTTCAGATGGATAAGGTATTTAAACGCGGAAGATTTTGAACGGTATGCTGCCAAACGAAAAGATATAGGCAGGATAAAAAAAGTGGAGCCTTTAAAAAGGGCGCGCGGCGGCGCGTTGACCCGCCTTAGAATTACCGGTGATAAAGGCAGTATGGAAGTTAAGTTTGACCCTATTCGCACCGTTATGGGCAAAATAAGGTCAAATGTGATAAAATGGGAATACGCATTGGACGAAGAAGGATATATAAGGTATATCTATATTTACGGCGCGGGCTGGGGCCATTCCGTCGGGATGTGCCAGCGCGGTTTAAGAGGTATGTCACTGAAAGGCAAAAAGTATAAGGAAATTTTAAGGCATTATTACAGGGGTTCGGTAATTAAAAAATTGTATGGAGAGTAATATGTACCCTATAAAAGTTAAGCCGATTTATAAGGATATGATTTGGGGCGGAAAAACACTTAAGGATTTTATGAAGGCGCCTGACGCAAGGATAGGCGAAGCCTGGTTTTTTGCGTCAACAGACAGCGTGTCATCCGTTATAACCAACGGAAAATATAAGGGCAAAAAGCTGACTGACACCGTAAAAAAACACGGCGAAGAATTGCTTGGCCCGGCTGTAAATAAAAAATACAGCGGCAGGTTTCCGCTGCTGTTTAAATTCATAGACACTGCCCACAAACTTTCTGTGCAGATACATCCCGATGATAAGATAGCGCGCAAAAAAGGGCTTAACTGCGGCAAGACAGAGATGTGGTTCATAATAGGGGGGCGTAAGGGCGGGGTTATCCAGGTGGGGTTTAAAAAGAATTATTCAAAAGAGAAAATAAAAAACGCGGCTTTAAACGGCGATATTCCGGAAATGCTTCGGGAATACCGGGTAAAACCCGGAGATTGTTTTTTAATACCGGCAGGCACCGTGCACGCAATAGGCGCGGGGCTGCTTATTTTTGAAGTCCAGCAGAACGCGGATATAACATACAGGCTTTTTGACTGGGGAAGGCTGGAAAAAGGAAAGCCAAGGCAGCTTCATATTGAAGAAGCCCTTATGTCATTTAAATTCGGCCTTGAAAAAGCGTTAAAAGAAAGCAGGTTTAAATCGCGCGGCGGCATGTCGTTAAGAAAACTTCTGGGATGCTGTTATTTTCAGTCCACGGAGGTAAAAACTTCCGGAAAGTTATCTTACATGGAAAAAGGCGGAAAACCCGTTGTGGCTGCCGTGATAGAAGGGGAGATGCGCCTTGAAGGCGGTAATGTTTTTAAAAGGGGCGATGTTATTTTTCTGCCGTATTCGTACCGCAATTATATAATTAAATTCAGTAAAGGGGCGCGGATAATATTTACGGAGGTGAAATAATGATTGATTTTGAAAAACTTACTGTAAAAGCGCAGGAAGCCCTTCGGCAGGCGCATTCAATTGCGTCGGAGTACGGGAACCAGCAGCTGATGCCGGAGCACATATTAAAAGCAATGCTGGCAGATGAAAGCGGGGCGGCGGCACAGGTGCTGAAAAAAACGGGGGCGGATTTATATAAAATAACAGGCAGTCTTGAAACAGCCATAAACAAACTTTCAAAAGTCAGCGGCATTTCAGAAGTTTATATTTCAAAAGAAACAGATGTCATGGCATCGGCAGCTGTAAAAAAAGCTGCGGAATTTAAAGATGAGTATGTAAATACAGAACACTTTATGCTTGCAATGGCGGATGATAAAAATTCCGCGGCAGGTAATGTATTAATAAATAACGGTGCGTCATATGACATAATATTAAAAGCCATGCGTGAAGTCCGCGGTGGGCAAAGGGTGACAGACCGGAATCCGGAAGACAAATACAGGGCGCTTTCAAAGTATGGGACAGACCTTGTGGCGGCTGCGGCGGCCGGAAAAATTGACCCCGTCATTGGCAGGGATGCCGAAATCAGGCGTGTAATGCAGGTGTTATCAAGGCGCACAAAAAATAATCCCGTTTTAATAGGCGAAGCCGGCGTGGGTAAAACTGCTGTAGCTGAAGGCGTGGCGGTGCGCATAATGAAGGGTGACGCGCCGGAAAATTTAAAAGACAAGCGCGTTATAGCGCTTGATATAAGTGCAATGGTGGCAGGGGCAAAGTACAGGGGTGAATTTGAAGAACGATTGAAAGCGGTTTTAAAGGAAATAAAAGATTCCGGCGGTAAAATAATACTTTTTATTGATGAAATTCACACGCTGGTAGGCGCCGGAAAAACCGAAGGCGCAATGGACGCCGCCAATATATTAAAACCGTCATTATCCCGCGGTGAATTAAGGGCAATAGGCGCAACCACGCTTGATGAATACCGCAGGTACATAGAAAAAGACCCGGCGCTGGAGCGCAGGTTTCAGCCTGTAATGGTAAATGAGCCGTCTGTGGATGATACAATTTCAATCCTTAGGGGGCTTAAGGAAAAATATGAAGTGCATCACGGCGTAAGGATAAAAGACGGGGCGGTTGTCGCGGCGGCAAACCTTTCAAACAGGTACATTCAGGGAAGGTTTCTTCCGGATAAAGCCATAGATTTGATGGATGAAGCCGCGTCCAAAATAAAAATGGAAATTGACAGCATGCCGGCGGAAATGGATTCCATAGAGCGCAGGTTAAGGCGGCTTGAAATTGAAAAAGAAGCGGTAAAAAAGGAACCCGGCGAAAAGGAAACCGCCGCCAAACTGAAAGAACTTACGGCAGACATAGAAGATTTAAAGGAAAAAAAGAACGCTTTTGGCGCGCGGTGGGGCAGGGAAAAAGAAGTGATAGAGAAAATGCGCGCCGCAAAAAAAAATATAGAGATAAAAAAACAGGAAGAAGAAAAGTTTGAACGCGAAGGAAACCTTGAAGCGGTGGCAAGGATAAGGTACGGTGAACTTGCGCAGCTGGACAAAGAAATAAAAGCCCTTGAAAATGAACTTGCAAAATTAACCAAAGAAGGAACCCTGTTAAAGGAAGAAGTTGACGAGGAAGACGTAGCGGCAGTGGTTTCGCAGTGGACGGGAATACCGGTATCCAAAATGCTGGAAGGCGAAGCCGGCAAGCTGATGAAGATGGAAGAAAATATTAAACAAAGCCTTGTAGGGCAGGACGGCGCGGTGGAAGCCGTGGCCAATGCCATAAGGCGGGCGCGCGCCGGAATATCCGAAGAGGCGCGCCCTATGGGGACTTTTTTATTTCTTGGGCCTACAGGCGTGGGCAAGACGGAACTTGCGCGCGCGCTTTCGCGTTTTCTGTTTGACGATGAAAAAGCGATGATAAGGATAGACATGTCAGAGTACATGGAAAAACACGAAGTATCGCGCCTTATAGGCGCCCCGCCCGGTTATGTGGGATACGAAGAAGGCGGGCAGCTTACAGAAGCGGTAAGAAGAAAACCTTATTCTGTCATACTCTTTGATGAAGTGGAAAAAGCGCATTCGGACGTATTTGATATCCTGCTGCAGGTGCTGGATGACGGAAGGTTAACTGATGGGCAGGGCAGGGTGGTGGATTTTAAAAATTCGGTTATAATTATGACTTCCAATATAGGCAGCGAAAAAATATCATCTTCCGGCGATAATGACAGTATTAAAAAAGAGGTGCTTGAAGAAGTCAGGCGGCGGTTTAAGCCTGAATTTATAAACAGGCTTGACGAAATAATTGTGTTTAACAGGTTATCAAAAGAAAACATATATGGAATAGTAAGGATACAGGCAGACGAGCTTAAAAAAAGGCTGAAAGAGAAAGGAATAATGCTTGAAATTGACGGGAATGCGGTTAAACTGATAGCGGAAGAAGGTTTTGACGAGGTTTACGGAGCAAGGCCGTTAAAGCGGATTATCAGGTCAAGGATAGAAAATGAACTGGCAAAACTGATAATATCCGGCAGCCTTACAGAAGGAAAAACGATAGTTGTGGAAGCAAAGGACGGTTTTTTAATTTCAAAGATTAAATAGGACGCTGAGAGGCGGAGGTATTAAAAATGAACAGGCTAATTAAAACAGCATCCATAGCGGTGTTATCGATACTTGTGATGAGAGGGGCAATAATGGCAAATACGGATATAACAAAAAAAGTGCTTCAGAACGGTGTTACAATAATTATAAAAGAAAACCACGCGGCGCCCGTAGTGGCGTGTAATTTCTGGGTTAAGACGGGTTCTGCTTATGAAAGCGATTCAGAAAAAGGAATGACGCATTTTATAGAGCACCTTCTGTTTAAAGGGACGCAAAAAAGGGGATTGGGGCAGATAGATAAGGAAATAACAGAGCTTGGCGGATACAATAATGCATTCACCACTTATGATGCTACAAATTATGTGATCGTGCTTCCTTCGGAACATGTTGAAAAAGCCCTTGAAATAGAGTATGACGCGCTTACCGCTTCAATTTTCGCTGAAGAAGAAATTAATAAAGAAAGGGAAGTGGTAATAACAGAGCTTAACAGGGGTCTGGATAATCCCCATGTTTTCACGTGGCAGAAGCTTATGTACAATTCTTTTGAAAAGTATTACCGCGACCCTGTAATAGGATATGAAGACAGGCTGAAAAATTTTAACAGGGAAAAAGTGGTGGATTTTTATTCAAGGCATTACGTACCTGAAAATATCATAGTGGTAATAGCCGGTGATGTGGATGCGGAAAAAACAATGGCTTACGCGGAAAACCTTTTTGGATCGTTAACGGCCAAACCGGGTTCCGGAGATAACGGAGTAGACCGGATTCAGGAAAGGGATTCGTTTACATATAATGCGTTTTCGGGTCAGATTGAAAGCAGGTATCTTGCGGTTTCTTTCAGGATACCTACGGCTGTCTCTTCAGATATGCCGGCTATAGAGGTGCTGGCGCGTGTCCTTGCCGGTTCTGAAAGCACTGTTTTGTACAGGACGCTTAAAGAAGAAAAACAGCTGGTGGATGAAATAGACGTAGATATCTTTGCGGGAAAGTCCGGCGGGGTAATTGCGTTTTTTGCCACAGTCAGGGAAGGCAAGTACGCGGAGACACTGAAAGAACTCTTTACGCTTATTGAAAGGGCAAAGACAGAAGCTGTAAAGCCCGAAGTGCTTGCAAGGGTGAAAGCGGACATGATGAGGGAAGAATCAAAAGAGAATATGAAAGTGGAAAATATGGCGGTTAACCTTGGCTACTATCAGATGCTTGGCAGCCACGAAATGTATTATACGTATTATGACGGGCTGCAGAGGGTTATAGAAAGCGATATTCCCAAAATGGCAAGCCGGTATCTTGACATAAAAAATGCCAATATTGTGCTTTATTATCCCGCGAAAGCAGAAACTGAATTTACCGGGATGCTTGACGCGGCAGGGATTAAAGATTCTGTAACTGTAATACCGGAAACGAAAATAGAAGGTGCCGGTGTCTTAAAGTCGGAAAAACTTAAAAACGGCATTCTCTTTATACATAAAAAACTTTCAAATACCGATATTGTCTCCGCTAAGTTTATGTTCACCGGCGGGCAGCCATATGAAAGCGCGCAGGAAGGGTATTACAGGGGTATTACGAACCTGATGATGGAAACCATGATGAAAGGGACTAAAACAAGAAGCGCATCCGCGATAGCGGAAGAAATTGATAATTTAGGCGCTGTTTTAATTAAGGATATTTCAAGGGATAGTTTTGGATGGGGGCTTGAATCCTTAAATTCAAACTTTGAAGGGCTTATATCGCTTTTTTCGGATATCGTTTTTAATCCTGCTTTTTCGCTTGCGGAGATTAAGAAAGAAAAAGCGGATATAGTGAACATGATAAAACGCAGAAAAGATAATCCTGCCGGTTACGCGATGAAAATATTTAATGAGACGCTTTATGAATGGCACCCGTACGGATATTCCGTGGCAGGCGAAGTTGAAACCGTAAACCGCATAAGTTCTTCGCTGATTAAAGAGTGGCACAAGAACAGGCTTATGCCTAATACCCTTGTGGTGTCTGTGGTGGGAAATATAGAGTACGATGAAGCGAAAAATATGGTGCAAAAATCTTTTGGTTCCTGGAAAAAAGGTAAACAGCCAAGCGCTAAGATACCCGTAAAAATAACAGAGCAGAAAAAAGAGAAACGTGAGACTTTTGACAAAAATCAGACACATATGGTGCTGGGCTTTTTGGGGCCTAAAACAGGATCCGGCGATTATTACCCGTTTAGGGTGCTGGATTCCGTTTTAAGCGGCGGCATGAACAGCAGGTTGTTTTCAGAGGTAAGGGATAAAAAAAACCTGTGCTATACAATTTATTCCATGTTTGACCGGACAGTAGAGCGGGGAGCTTTTAAGATATACACGGCCACATCGCCGGAAAACGAGCAGGCGGCGTATGACGCCATTCTTGAAATTCTTAATGATATTAAAAAGAACGGCATTACTGATGAAGAATTAAAGACCGCCAAGTCATATATCAGCGGTATGTATAAGATAGGCATGCAGGACTATATGGGCAGGGCCGATTCCTACGCGGCTTATGAAATACTTGGGCTGGGTTATGAAAATGTGGAGACGTTCCCGGACAGAATAAATGCGGTCACAAAAGAAGAGGTAAATGCTGTCATAGACAAATATTTTAAACTGGACGGCCTGACTAAAGCTGTTGTCGGCGCCGCGGTAAAGAAAAAACGGGAGGCAGGCAAGTGATAGAGATAAAACCCCTTAAAGGCAAAGATTTTGCGAAATACGGAAAAATTATCTGCCAGGAAAAAGAAAATGAAATATTCCAGGTGGTGCTGTCAGAACCCGCACAGACAGGGTGGAGGATAGGATACCTTGTAATGGGACCCGGGAAGACAGACAGCCTTGAAGCGCATCCGGAATCTTATGAGACTTTTGAACCGGTGTCAGGCACCGCAATAATGCTGGTGGCAGAAGAAAAGACGCCCGATAAAATAGAAGCGTTTTTGCTGGATAAACCGATATGCATAAATAAAAAGATATGGCACGGGGTAAGGGTACTGTCTGAAAAGTGCGAGATTAAAATAATGGAAAACTTTGAAGTGGAATCCATATTTCATAAACTTGAAAAAAATCTTGAAGTGGGTTTTGTATAAAATAAAATTCGGGTTATAAAGTTTAAAACGGAATAAACTTTTCTGTTTTTTAACTTGTTGCCTGTACCCCGGGGTGGTGGCAATTGCCGGAAAATAAAATTAGAAGAAATCTTTTGATGCTGTTATCGCTTCTTGCCGTTACGGTTCCTTTCTGGATGTCTGATATTGATATACGGGTGCAGTCGTTTCTGTATGATTCATCTTCCGGCGTATGGAAATTCGGCGGTAATTTTTTTGTTTTATTGCTTTATAAATACGGCACTTTAATACCGCTTGGGCTTGGTGTAATAGCGGCCGGTGCTGTTGCCGCTTCATTTTTTTCCGAACAATTCAGAAAAAACAGAAAACCGGCGCTTTTGTTTCTGTTTGTTTTTCTTGTGGGGCCGGGGCTTATTGTGAATGTTATTTTAAAAGGTTATATGGGTAATCCCAGGCCGCGTGAGGTTGTTGAATTTGGCGGCAAGTGGCAGTATTCAAAACCGCTTGTGCCGGGAACGCCGGGAAAAGGCCATTCCTTTCCGTGCGGACACGCCTCTGCCGGGTTTATGGTCGCGGTTATGTACTTCTATTTAAGGCACCGTGATAAAAACACAGCGAACAAAGTGCTTATTGCGGGCGTTTCTTACGGGGCTCTTATGGGTTTTGGAAGGATGGCGCAGGGAGCGCACTTTTTATCCGACGTAATCTGGGCGGGCGGCATTGTGATTTTGACGGCTTCGCTTGCGGATGACTTTTTAATAAAAACAGGTGATTTTGATTACAACCGTAAAAGAAGCGGTGCTTTAAAACCTGCGGGCATAGCGGCGGCAGTTATGGCAGTGGCGCTGGCAGGTTCGGCTTTTCTTTTTTCCACGCCTTTTTACAGGGAAAAAATATACAATTCGGCGGTGGCGCCGGATAATACGGTAAATATATACACGCAGCAAAGTTCCGTATATATACTTGCCGGTGAAAAAAGGGCCGTTGTAAAATCCGCTTCAAATGGATTCGGGCTTAAAGGCAATGATATTATGGATGATTATACTTATAAGGAAAAAGAAGGCGGCGGCGTAATTAATTACAGGGCGTCCAAAAAAGGCGTGTTCACAGAGCTTGTTGCGGATACAGAAGTATCCCTTCCGGATTCGTCGTACACGCTGAAAGTAGAAACCTTAAAAGGCGACATAAACTTTAACGCAAAGGGAATGTATTCCAGCCTGATTCTTTATTCCGCAAAAGGGGATGTTAATTTCACG
Organism: Candidatus Goldiibacteriota bacterium HGW-Goldbacteria-1; assembly: GCA_002839855.1. NCBI lineage: Bacteria > Candidatus Goldiibacteriota > Candidatus Goldiibacteriota bacterium HGW-Goldbacteria-1. The sequence goes on along the minus strand of PGYV01000005.1, from coordinate 235,643 downwards.
GCAGAACCTGGCGCTGTATTTAATTCTGTTTTTTTAAAAGCCGCTGACGGCGATATTAAACTTAGAATTAAACAGGGCGCTGTTTTTAATCCCAACTCTATGCTGGTTATAAATGCCGCAAAGGGAAGGGTAATACTGTCAAATACGGGTAATTATTATGAAGGTATGTTTAAAGGAATTGACAAAAAGAACGGGGCGCTGGAAGTCAATCATTACGGCAAAGACGGCGCAAAAGCGTTTATAAACGCGGGTAAAAGAATTTATTATGACGGTGAAAAATGAGCCGTATTTTAGCAAAGTATTACATTGAAACACCTGATGATGCGGGTAAAACAGCATCTTTAATGGCCAAAATGCAGTCCACAGGCACGTGGAAAGATTTAGACGGGGAAGCGGCTCTGGCAGCCAGGTTTGGGGCAAAAGTTGAAAGCGTTAATATTACAGGTAATAAAGACAGTTATTCATTGCCGACAAGATATCCTGCCGGCAGGAAAGTTACATCTGCGGAAGTTATTATTTCTTATCCGTGGGAGAATTTTGGGCCTAAAATTTCCATGCTGTTGACCACAGTGGCGGGCGAGATATTTGACATGTATGAACTGACAGCCGTAAAACTTATTGATATTGAAATGCCTGATGATTTTGTAAATCTTTTTCCGGGGCCGCAGTTTGGAATAGAAGGCTCGCGTAAAATATCCGGCGCTTTTGGCAGGCCTCTGTTTGGGGCAATTACAAAACCGTGCGTAGGGCTTACGACGAAGCAGCAGGCGGAGCTGGCTTATCAGGCGGCAAGCGCCGGCGCGGATTTTATTAAAGATGATGAATTATTGGCTGACGCCCCATATAACAGGATTGCAGACAGGGCTAAAGCGGTAGGTATTGCCATGAAGAAATCTTTTAGGGAGACAGGCAAGTGCACCATGTACGCGGTTAACATAACCGATGACCCTGATAAAACGATGAAGTTCCACGATATAGTCAGAAAAGGCGGAGCAGGGGCTTTAATGTTTAATTCGTTTACCGGCGGGTTTAATAATCTCTGCGTGCTTGCAAGGCATACCAAACTTCCCATACACCTGCACAGGGATTTTGCCGCGGCATCACTGCGCAGTTCTTATATCGGCATTTCGCCGGTTGTATATGTAAAGCTTGCCAGAATGTGCGGAGCCGACCAGATACAGTGCGGCGGCCTTGGCGGATATTTATATGAGAGCGATGAAGAAATGTTGCAGTCCATGCGGGCGTGTACCGCGCCCATGGCAGGGCTAAAACCCGCGCTTCCTGTATCGTCCGGCGGCATGTGGGCGGGCAAACTGGCGGATAACTTAAAGAAAATAGGGAATAATGATTTCATGTTTCTGTGCGGCGGCGGCGTATTTGGCCACCCGGACGGCGGCTACGCGGGAATGCGATCGCTTTTTGAAGCGTGGGATGAATATAACGGCAGGCCGGAAGGAAATAATCTTAAAGCGGCAAAAAAAGCTTTTGAAACAGGTAAATAAATATTGCCTAATAATTTATATGTTGTTATTATAGAAAAAATGTCCGGGAGGCGGCGGTTTGTGCGAAAGTTATCAGTGGTATTGTTTTTTTGTTTGTTTTTTATTGTCCTGACGGCAGTAAACTACGCGGAAGATTCAGTTAAGATGAATGACGGGAAGAAGTATAAAGGCGTAATTCTGGATTATGAAAAAGGCATGTTTGTTATTAAAATTAACGGAAAGAAATATAATTTAAATGAAGACAGCATATCTGCCATTTACTGGAATTCAAGTGATGCTGAATTAAGCGGTGCTTTAGAAGGCGAAGTTTTTAAGGGTCCCGTGAACAGGCTGGGCTTTATAAAACTGACGGTGATGCCTTTTTTTGAAACGGTATCCGTTTTGAATGAAGAGTTTAAAAACACTTATAAGGGAAATATGAACTCGTTCGGTATTGATATTGGCTTTATAAATACAAAATTTCATACTGACGGTTCGGTTTCTTTAATGACCACTTCTTCGTCCGGAGTTCTTGAGTACGGTCAGCCGGGTTCGGCGCTTTCGGGCGTGACAAACATAACCACAACCAAGCATATGCTGATTGTGAATGCCAGAATAAAGATAATTATATCTGAAAGTTTCCCGCTTGTTCCTTATTGCTTGGTAGGGTTTGGGGGAGCGTTAATAAACGACAAACTTGACAATTATCCTTCATCTTCTTATGAACCTTATTGGTGGGAAACTGTTGAGGTTGAAAAAACCGCGGTTGATAAAACGTATATCGGTTTTGCGGGTAGGGTTTATGCCGGTGCTTACTATAATATAACAGAGTCTCTTTCAGTTGATGTTTCGGGAGGGTATTTTGCTATGACGCCTGTTGAATATAAAGATCCCGGGAGCAATTCGGAAGACATGTCCAAATATGCTCTGAATAACGGTATTTCTTTTAAAGGCGGTGTGGTATGGACCTTTTAAATAATAATTTTTTAACAAAGCTAAAGCACCGGGAAAAAAAAGGGAATTTGATTTTTTTGGCTTTATTAATGTTGGTATTTACAACATCCTGCGGCTTAAACAATGTTAAAAAGACAATTTACAGCGCGTCTGAATTGCCGTCTGATAAGGTGCTTGTTGTAGGCAGGGTGCTGTTTGACCCGCCCATGACAGAGGAATCGCAGTCGCTTGAAGGGCAGGAAATTTATAGGTACCTTATGATGTTTGTCTGTGATGAAAAATTAACACCGCTTAAGGAAGAAAATGAAATTTTCAGCCGTTTAGCAAAACATTATAGAATAGAGGGGTACCTTGATGATACTTTTTATGCGGTAAGCGAACCGGAGGCTTTTTACATTGAAGCCGGCGTTATGTATAAGAACATATATACGTCTTCCTGCGGATACAAATGCACACAGATTAATTATGAATATCTGTCATTCCCGGGCAGTTTTCATATTAATATCAAACCCGGGGACCGCGCCGTATACATCGGAACGATAATATACCAGAGGGATAATTTCTATAATGTAAAAAGAATCATTATAAGGGATGATTATGATAAAGAAATGCCGAAGTTCAGAAGGTATTTTGGTAATATGAAATTAAGAAAAGCCCTTATAAGAGAGCCTGCCGAAGATGCGATACTAAAAATAGGAGCCCCTTATTGATGAAAAAAAATATCCTTATATTTTTATCGTTATTACTGCCCGTTATATGTTTAAGTATGACAAAGCAGCAGATACTGCTGGGACAGGCAAGCGTGGTAATGGTTATAAATTATGACAAGAATGGCAGGGAAGCCGCAACGGGGACAGGTTTTTTTATCAATAATAAAGCGCATATTGTGACTAATCTTCATGTCGTAAAAGACGCGGAATCCGTGGGGATAAAAACCAAAGACGGAAAGACTTTTAAACTCTTAAAAGTGATAAATTCTGATGAAGATTATGATTTATTCATTTTTACTGTAAGCGGTATCAATTCAACTTCAAAGTATCTTGCCCTGCAGCCGGCGAAGCATGATGTAGGCGATTCGGTTATGGTTATTGGCAACCCGATGGGGCTGGAACAAACAGTATCAACAGGGATAATTTCCGCGGTAAGGGAAGATGACAAAGAATATAAAGAAGATTATGTGTATCAGATTACCGCTCCAATTTCCCCGGGTTCTTCCGGAAGCCCTGTGATGAATGAAAATGGCGGTGTTATTGGTGTGGCAACAATGCAGTATAAAAAGGGGCAGAACCTCAATTTTGTAATGCCTTCGGATAAACTTGTACCGATGACAAAAAAGAACGCTGGAATGGATTTTAAGGCATGGAAAGAAAAAGGATATTGTTTTGAGCCTGTGACATACAGGGCTGCAGTAAATTTTGGATACAGGCTTATAGATAAAGAAGATTACAAAAATGCTTTAAAAACCGCCTTTTCCTTAATTAAAAAACAGCCAAAGAAGAGCGACGCTTACAGGCTTGCCGCAAACGCGTTTTATGAACTTGAAAGAAACACAGAAGCCGAGAAGTATATGAAGATTGCGGTTAAGCTAAATCCCAAAAAAGAATATATGCATAACGCGCTTGGTGTTTTGTATAAGAAAATGGAATATTATGACCTTGCCGCAAAGGAATTTTATGAAGAAATTAAGGTGTCGCCGCAAGATGATGCGGCTTATTATAACCTTGCTTCGGTATATCTGATTAATAATATGCAGGAAGATGCCCTGAAGATACTTGATAAAGGCATAAAAACAGTTAAAAATCCTTCAGATCTTTATTTGAAACATGCTTCGATTCTTGTAGATGGCGGAAACAGGGATGTGGCTATTGAGAAAATAAAAAAAGCCGTGGAAGTTGACCCTTCCAATGAAGATGCACAGTATACTCTTGGTATTTTAGCCCTTGAAAACGGGGATAAGGCAGGGGCTTATGAGGTCAAGCGTATTCTGGAAGAACTTGAGTCACCGCTGGCAAAAAAACTTGGAGCGAAAATAAACCAATGAAAAAAACTACCTGTATTATGACAGTTCTTATTATTGCTATAATTATAAACGGCTGCGCCACTTCTCCGCGCGTAAAGGAGAGGGTTGATGCTGATACAGCTTTTATATATGGCAGCTTAAATCTTGACGGGCTATACACGGATCTTAAATGGGTAACGATTGAACAATACGAACCGCCTACGGAACACCCTTACTTATATGCATCCGTTAAGGGGAAAATATTTTTTAACCAGAATATTAAAAAAGGAGAGTATTGTTTAGGGGAAGTGGGAGACGTAGAGAATGATGTTCATAATATTTCCAATGATTTTGGATGTTTTGAAATTAAAAAACCAAAGCTGATATATATGGGTTCATATATGATTGTCCGGTATAAAAACGGAAAGAAAGAAATCCTTAACGATTATTCAGTTACAGAAACGGATGTTATAACCGGAATTCTTGATTGCACGGATACGGGTACTTTTTGGTATAATGAACTGGTTAAACGGCTTGAGAAATTGAATGATATAGAAGCAAGAAAGGTTAATATACCAAGGGTTGAATAATTGATTATATTGCACATGACAAAAGAGCAGTAATTTTAATATTGTAACCGGAGGAAATAATGTACTGCAGGCATTGCGGGAAACAGGTGGAAGAGGATTCAAAGTTCTGCAGATTATGCGGAGGGGCGCTTGCGGCAGCGCCGGAAGCGGTTAAACCCGTACAGAATATTTCTGTAAAGAAACAGGATGATGAAAATCCTATAGGCGAAGCCCCTTTTGTGGAAATAACCCCTGAAGAATACAGGCATATAACGTTATCGCCCGAGGCACGAAAAAGGGAAGAAAAATTAAAACGTGAACGTGAAGAAAAAGATAAAATAAACAGGATGCTGCGCTCTGCTGTTATAAGGGAGCTTCTTAAAGAGGGCCCGGGGGATAAGTGGGAAAAAGCGGAAAAAGAACAAAAATCAAAAAAGACGGGCGGCTCTCCCGTTGACCCAAGGATAAATATGTACAAACAGGCCATGGGCCTTAAGAAACCCGGATCTAAAAAATAAACAGGCTCCGTCGGAGGAAACCGTGAAAAAAATTCATATGATACAGGTTTTTATTATTGCTTTAATAATGGTGTCCTGCGCCGGCATTGACACCACTCCGGAACCCTTAAAACCAATACATCAGAGGCTGTATTCCCAAGATGCTGATGTAAAACTTATGGCTGAAAAGCAGTTTGAAACCTTAAGCGCTGATGACAAAAAAGAAGTGCTATTAATGACAGCCGCGCAGCTTGAGAAAGAAAGTGATGCGGACACACAGGTGCGTATTATTAAGGCGCTTGCGGATAACGGGGCAGGTTCTTATGTTATACCGTCGCTTATAAAAGCGCTTGCGGTAAATACAAAACTTACAATTACAGCCACTATAAATGACTTCATAAATAAAGCGCAGCCGGCAGAAGAAGAGATGGCGGAAAAGATAGCGTCATATCTTAATGAAGGTTCTTCTAAAGCAAGGCAGGCTGCTTATCTGGCGCTTGGTAAAATGTCGGTAAAGGCAAAAAAGGCGGTACCGCAGATAATTGACGCAATGCATAAATTTGGCTCTGACGCGGCTGAATACGCGAATGGTTTTGAAGCTCTTGCCAAGATTGATCCGGAAATAGCGGTTGCGTCCGCGATTAAAGACCTTGAAAATACGGCGGTGGATATCCGCAGGAATTCTCTTGAAAAACTTATTGGTATTCAAACTTATATGAACAGCAAATTACCTGCCGTTAAAGAGGTGGCCACCGCCCTGTTAAGGATTATATACAGCGAAGACAGCGGCCTGAAGAAACTTGTGGAAGAAAACATAAACACCGAAGATGCCGCGGCTATAAAGGCGGAAATGGATAAATACATGAAGACGGGCGCCCGTTTAATGGGCGTATTAAGCAAGACTCTTGGCGTAACAATGGATGATATATTCAAAGCGCAGGACGAACGACTTGACGGTAAATTAAAGAAGTTTTATGAAGATATAGGAAAAGAATACAAGGAGTAAACAATTGAAAAGGTTTTTAATACTTATAATCTGCTTATCAATTACTTTTGGTGTGTCTTTTGCGGCTGCTCCGGCAGAAGAAATATCCAAAGCAAAGGCATTCATACAGCAAAAAGAGTACAGGGCGGCGGAAACTATGTTAGCGGCAATGTGGGCGGAATTTCCCGATGACCCGCAGCTGCCATTACTTCTGGGATTAGTCAGCGAGAAAAGGGGCCTTTTAGAGGCGGCAGAGGACTATTATATACAGTCTATTAATATGGACGTAAACTTATTTGACGCGCATTACGGCCTTGGTGTGGTGTTATTTAAAGCCGGGGAGAAACAGAGGGCGGCAAAGGAATTTGAAAGCGCCGTACTTATAAATCCTGACAGTTACGACGCCTATATTAAGCTTAATCATGTTTATTCCGCGCTTAAAGACAGGGAACGGGCACAGTACTATCTTGAAAAAGCAAAAGAAATTAATCCCGCCTATGAAAAAAATTTAAAAATCAGCTCTGTCCTTATGTGGGCAACGACAATATTGCTTTACGGTTTTTTCTTACTGCGAAAAAACTATATTGTGGCGGCGGTATTTGCCCTTGTGACATCGGTTATATTTTTAATTGCCGGCCGTCATACAAACTCTGTCATTTATCTGGGAATGGCTTTTATTTCAGGATTTTTTATCTATAAAAAGCAGCTTAATGTTAAAAGTGAATCTGATAACAGAAAGCAGTCCGGGCAGGTAGTACAAAAAGACCTTGATGAAGCTGTTAAAAAAGCGTATCTGATATTGGGGCTTAAACAGGGCGCTACAAAGCATGAAATAAAAAATGCCTACAGAAAACTTGCAAAAAAACACCACCCTGACAGTAATGGAAACCCCGGAAAAAATGACGAGATGATAAAAGCGGTAAACGCCGCGTATTCGCTTTTAATAAAAAGACCTTAATAAATTGATAATAAAGTGTTTGGCTGATATAATAAACGGGTGAATTATTCAGCATAACCGGAGGATTAGATGAAAAAAATACTTGTATTGGTGACTGTATCACTTTTTCTTACATCCTGTGCTTCAATGTACATAAAACCGCAGATACAGCCCACGCTGTTTGAACAGCAGATTCCCGGCGGTTCTGATTATATTTTTAAAGCCGCGCTTAAAATAATGCCCATGCTTGGTTATAATATTCAGGGTTCTGATGCCGCAGCCGGGACTATTACCACTGCTCCCGTGAAGATGTCCATTAATCCGGAACAGTGCGACTGCGGCTCCGCGTTTGGAGTTCCTTTAATAAAAAGCAAAGGTGTCAAAGCGGATGTTTCCTTTATACTCGCGGTTTCAAATAACAAACTGGCTTTAAAAGCGGATGTGGTACCGGAACTAAGTGATGTTATGTCTACTTTATCTGCCGCCGGAATAACTTTTATGTGCGTGTCCAAGGGAGGCCTTGAAAAAACGCTGGCCAATCAGTTTGTTGAAAAAACCAAGACCAAAGCTTTGCAGCTGCTTTTTGATAATATTAAATTTTAAATAAAACGTTTTATCGGGGGAAATATGAAAAAATTTGGTGTTGTTTTTATTGCCGCTTTATTACTGGCTTCCTGTACATCCATAACGCTTAAGACAGAAGCGCAAAAAGACCTTTTTTATGAAAATGGAAAACTTATTGCCACGTATTCTTATGGTGAAAAAGGCGAAGTTTTAAAGGACGGAATATTAATAGAAGGCCTTGTTACGGAGTATTTTGAAGGTAATAAACCCAAGGCAAGGCACGTTTACAGAAAAGGCATGAAAAACGGAGAATCGCAGCAGTATTATGAAAACGGCGGGATTAAAGCGGTTTTGTTTTATCAGGACGGCATCCTTTCAGGGCCGGCAAAGTATTATTTTGAAACGGGAGAAGTAAAAGAAGAAGGGGCGTATGCAAAAGGAAAAAGAGACGGGGAGTGGAAAGATTATTACTTAAGCGGTCTGGTTGAAAAAAAGACCACATACAGGTTAGGCGAAAAAGAAGGTTTCTGGTCGTGTACTTATGAGAGCGGGGAAGTAAAAGAAGAAGGTATTTTTTTAAAAGACAAAGAAGAAGGCAACTGGAAATGCCTTTATAAAACCGGTGAAATTAAGGAAAAAGGATCGTATAAAAACGGCCTTAAAGAAGGGCTGTGGGAAGAATATGATAAGGATGGCAATGTGACAGGAAAAAAAATATACAGGCGCGGCGAACCGGTAAAATAGAAATATGCTTGTGTAAACAAATTATGCCTGTTAAAATCTATTTATGAAAAAAATAACCGGTTTTGCAGTTTTAATAGCCCTTTTTTCCTGCGTTTCATACGCGGGAAGCGTGCCTTTTAATTACGCTTATCTTCTGTTTGATAACGTTCATCAGCCCATTTTTTCGTCATACGCATCCGCGGATGAATCAATTGAAAATAATAATCTGATATTTCTTGCTGATTTTACAGCCATCAAAGGTAATGAAATCAGCGCTTATGACAATTATCTTGGGCCAACAAACGCGTTTATCTTCTGGGAACCTTTAAGAAACAGGGAATACAAAGGCGGCATTTTCTTTTCTCCGATATATCTTAGGGCGGATGCCGGTAAACCGGGTTATATTACTGAAAGCAGGCAGTATCTTATAGGTGTAAGGGGCGCCAATCAGGTAATCAGAGGTTCGCTTGGGTGGATACTTGATGAAAATTCGGATGATGCCGGCTTTGCGCATATTAATCTTTACGGGTTTGACCTTATGGCGTCTGTAAATCTTTCCGGCAATCTGACGGATTTGAATTTTATGAAACTGTTTGAAACCGGGCGCACGGGACGGATAGGGCCGGTGATTTCATATTATGGTTTTTATGACACGCTGAAAGCGGGTGTGAAATGGGACAGGATTATGCCGGCTGATTTTATAGAATTGTCAGCAGAAGGAATGGCTGATGTATATAACAGGGGGCTTGGCGCGGGAATTTCACATATCAGCGCTGGTGCGTTATTTAAGTTTGAAAATGACCTGGCTTTAAAAATAGCAGGTTCGTATTCTGAAGAGTATTTTTATGAAGGTTTGTGGGGAGGGCAGGTGCAAATATCTGCTTTTGATAATGTCTTTATCTCGGCTTCATACAACTATAATGAAAGTATCATGCTGAACCCTGTAAAAAATAAGCTGTTTTTATCCGCGCGTGTTTCCGCTTTTATTACATCTGAAAAACAGGGAAGCGCCGTGTCCCCGGCAGAAAGCGTGATAAAGGATAATTTATCGGATAAAACAATAGGGGTTGAAAGTTTTATATTTGACCAGAATTTAAAGTCAAAAGATGCAATGCGCCGCCATTTAAAGAATGGCTTTGTTTCCACAGCATCAGTCATAACCGCAGCCGCAGCAGGCGGGCTTGTTTTAATACTGGGAACCCCGCAAGACGCGTCATACGCCGCCGTAGGCGGTGCATTATTGGGGTATTGGCTCTCACCGTCGTTGTTTGAAATCATTTATTAGGACAAAAGATAAACGAAATAAGGATTGTATTTATGTTTAGTCTTTTTAGTAGTGGTAGCCGCGCCCTTTAGGGCGGGGCAGTTGCAGTTGGTTTATGCTTGTTTTAGTACTGGTAGACGCGGGTCTTTAGCCCGCGGTAGTTGGTTTGAGTTTTGATAGTGTCTTTCCCGATCTTCCGTCCCTCCGTGTATCCGACCATCCGTTCCTCTGTCCTTCAAAGCATCCAAGCGTCTATCTTATCTCCTGTTCCTATGTATATTCTTATCCCGTTTCTTCTCGCGTTCTTTAAGTTCAGAGACTTTATCCATGCAGTCCTGGCACAGGGTGCCTTTTTTAAGTTCTTTTCCGCACAACCTGCATTTTAACTGTTCGGGAGGGTCTGTCATGCGCAGGCTTCCGGATTTGACAAAGCGCAGTATCTGCATAGGGTCAACGCCTGTCCTGTTGGACACTTCCATAACGTTGGCAAGGGGAAAGCTTCTAAGGTAATCGGTAACTGTTTTTAAGTCCTTGGCTTCCAGCACCATACAATCCGGACAAATATAAGTAATCTTTTCCGGGCTGAAAACCTTACCGCACCTTGAACAGTTCACAATTGCCATAATCACTCCTATTATTTTATGCTTTGATTATATAACATTTTTAACCGGCGTCCAAACCAATTATTTCACGGGTTTAAAATATTCGGCAACCGTGATATACTCTTAAATATTAAATATGAAACAACAGGAAACAGGAGAGTTTATGAAAGGGAAGCTTATAGTTTTTGAAGGGCCGGAAGGGTGCGGAAAGTCCACCCAGGCAGAGATGGTTTTTGATTATTTACAGAATAATGATGTCAAAACTGTGCTGTTAAGAGAGCCGGGCGGCAACGCGATATCGGAAAAAATACGCTCCATAATTCTTGACCCTGCCCATAAGGCAATGACCAAAAAAACAGAACTTCTGCTGTACATAGCCAGCAGGGCGCAGATAATAGAGGAAAAATTAAAACCGTTATTAGACGGCGGAACTACTGTATTACTTGACCGTTTCAGCCTTTCCACGCTTGTATATCAGGGTTATGCCCGCGGGCTGGATAAAAAGCAGATAAAAATGCTTAATGATTATGTGGCTAAAGGAGTAAAGGTATTTATGACTGTGGTTTTTGATGTGTCAGCGGCAGAGGCAAAAAAAAGGATGAGCAAAAGGGAAAAACACGACAGGTTAGACGCTGAAGCGGCGGCGTTTCATAAAAAAGTAAGGGCGGGCTATCTGGCAGAAGCCGCAAAAAATAAAAACATTTATCTTATAAAGACAGACGGCAAGTCAAAAGAAAAAATATTTGATGAAACCATTAAATTGCTCTGCAAAAAGAGGGCTTATTAATGGCCATTAAAGATATCGCAGGCAATGGCCTTGCCAAGACCTCACTGCTTTCTTATGTAAAATCCCCTAAAACAGGCACTTCGTATATCTTTGCGGGCGAGGAAAATACCGGGAAAAAATATTCCGCGATTCAGTTTGCAAAGGCGTTAAACTGCGAAAATCCCATGCCGGATTCCGACTGCTGTGACGGGTGCTCCAGCTGCAAACTTTTAGACAGGGTGTTTACAGAGCTTGACGAGGACGGCATGCAGTTAAACCCGCATCCGGATGTGCTGTATATAAATACAGAAAAAGCCAATATTGTAATAGACATGGTGCTGGATAAACTTCAGGAAATAAACGCGTACAGGGCGATAAAACTTAAAAAGAAAATTGTAATCATGAATGACGCGGAAAAAATGAACAACGTGGCTTCCAACGCAATTTTAAAAGAACTGGAAGAACCAAATGAAAACGCGGCCATAATCCTTATCGTGAATAATCAGGAAAAACTGCTTCCCACCATAATTTCCAGATGCCACAGGGTGGAAATTAAACGGGCTCCTGTTCAGGAAATAAGGGCAAAGCTTAAAATTATCAAACCGGAACTGACAGGGGAAAAACTTGAAGAGGCAGTGCTGTTCTGCGAAGGCAAAATTGGGGATGCATTTGACTACGAGGGAATAAAAGAAAAGGTGGCTGCTGCCGCGGGTATTGCAAGGGCGATTTCCGGGAAAACAGACAATATAGAGGGCATATTTCTTAAGGTACAGGAGCTTGAAACGGCTAAAAAGGCCAAAAAAGAGGATAAAGACGGCAACACAAGGGTTTTTTTCCTTGATATTTTGAAGATATTATCATATATTTATAAGGATTTACTGCTGGCAAAAGCCGGCGTAAAGGATGTAATGAAACAGAAGTATTCCATTAATTCTTCGGAAATCCGTGAATTAAGCGAAAAAAAGATTGTTAATATAATAGGGCTTATAGAGTCGGCACAGCGTGACCTTATGGCAAACGCCAATACGGGTCTTCTATTTTCAGGGCTGTTTTTCGGCATTCGAAAGGAAGGTTTACGCAATGATTGAAATTGTAGGAATAAAGTTTAAGGAAGACGAAAAGATATACTATTATAATCCAAGCAAACTTCACCTTGAAAAAGGCGAAAAATGCCTGGTTGAAACCATTGACGGCGAACGGGAAGCGGAAGTGTCGCTTTCTAATTTCTTTATAGAGCCGGATAAACTTTACGCGCCTGTCAGAAGGGTTGTCAAATACCTGACAGACAAACAGGAAATATTCGAGCAGAAGAAAGCCCGCATGGAAGAAAAGGCAAAAGAGTTCTGCGCGAAAAGAATAGAAGGCAGAAAGCTTCCGATGAAACTTACGGAAGTGAATTATACCGACGACCTTAAAAAGGTGGTCTTCTTTTTTGTCGCGGAAAACAGGGTTGATTTCAGGGAACTTTTAAAGGACCTTGTTAAGACGCTGCGCGTAAAAATTGAATTAAGGCAGATAAGCCGCAGGGAATACGCCAAGAAGATAGGCGGAGTGGGCATCTGCGGAAGGGTCTGCTGCTGCAAACAGTACCTTAAATCGTTTTCTCCCATAACTATTAAAATGGCCAAAGTACAGGGGCTTCCGCTTAATCCAACCAAAATATCCGGCGTGTGCGGCAGGCTTTTATGCTGCCTGGCGTATGAAAAATACGATTCGCCGGTAAGGCCTGTTGTCCAGTACTTTGATGCAGGCGTGGATACAAAAGAAATTAAAAAACTTGATGACGCTGAAGCTGACGTAACCTAAAAAAATTAACCAGCTTAAAATACGGCCGGTATAAAAAATACGCTTTAATGCAGGGCGGTATTTTTTTATTTACGGGGTGAACCGGAAAAAACGGAGGATTAATGAAAAAATTTTACATAACTACCGCTATAGATTACGCCAATTCAAAGCCGCACGCGGGGCACGCGTATGAAAAAGTGGTGACGGATATAATGGCGCGCTATAAAAGGATGCGCGGATATGACGTGGCTTTCTGCACCGGCACTGACGAACACAGTTTAAATGTACAGGCAAGGGCAAAGGAATTAAATAAGGATCCAAAAGAGTACTGTGATGAAATGGTTGTCGCATATAAAGAACTTTGCGCGCTGTATAACATATCAATTACCGATTTTATTCAGACCACCGAAGAACGCCACCACAAATCTGTTACCGAACTGTTTAAGCGTATTTACGACGCGGGGGATATTTACAAGGGCAAATACGAAGGGTGGTACTGCAAATCGTGCGAGGCTTTTTACAACAAGACCGACCTTACAGAAGACAGCTGCTGCCCCACGCACAAAACAAAAGCCGACCTAATAACAGAAGAAAACTACTTTATTAAAATCACAAAATATACCGACAGGCTTTTAAAACACATTGAAGATAATCCGCTGTTTATAGAACCGGCCACAAGAAGAAATGAAATTCTGTCAATGCTGAAATCGGGATTCAGGGATATAAGCGTATCAAGGCCGGGCATTAACTGGGGCATACCGCTGCCGATAGACCCGACGCAGACGGTATATGTATGGTTTGACGCGCTGATAAATTACATAACATCCGCGGGTTTTGCCACTGATGACGCAAAATTCAAAAAGTACTGGCCGGCTGATATTCACATAATAGGCAAGGACATTACCAAGTTTCACTGCATCATATGGCCCATAATGCTTATGTCCGCCGGACTTGAACTGCCAAAAAAAGTTTTTGGACACGGGTTTCTTCTGAACAAAGGCGAAAAGATGAGCAAGTCGCGCGGCAATGTGGTTGACCCGATAGAAATGGCGCAACAGTACGGCGCGGAAGCCATAAGGTATTATTTTGCATCCGATGTTGTAAACGGAGAAGACGGCGACTTTAATGAAGAAGCAATAAAGTTAAGTTTTAACACAAACCTTGCAAATGACCTTGGCAATTTAATTAACCGCTCTCTTAACATGGTGGAAAAATACAGCGAAGGGCTATCCGGTATATATGACGAAAGTGCAGCTGATGATAATATGAAACTGGTGGCGTCTGAAGAAAAAGCACTGTGGGCTAAATATGAAAGCGCGATGGAAAAAATGAATTTTTCAGATGCTTTAAAATCTGTCTGGAAAATAATAGGAATGTCAAACAAACTTATAGACCAGTCGGCGCCGTGGAACCTGTTTAAAAACGGACAGAAAGAACAGCTTGTAAATGTTCTGTATCTGCTTTTAGAAGCCATTAGGCTTACATCGCTGGCAATAGCGCCTGTAATGCCGGCAACCGCGGAGAAAATTTGGGTCAAGCTTGGAGTGGCATATGATATGAAATCCCTTGACCTGGAAAAAGAGATGCAGTTTGGTCTTTTAAAAGAGGGGACAAAAGTGGCAAAAGGCGACCCGCTGTTCCCGCGTATTCAGAGCGAAGAAGAAAAGGAGAAAAATCTGAAGTCAAAGGCCAAGGGTTAAAACCGGTTTAGTAATGGCTTTTAAACTTTTGATGTATATTAAATGATAGATACCCACATTCACATATGCGATGAAAAGTACGACGCTGACCGCAAAGAAATGCTTCAAAGGGCAAGGCAGGCGGGCGTAAATAAATTTTTAAACATCGGCGCGGAAATAGAAGAGACAAGAAAAGTGGCGGTTTTTAAAGAAGATGGCGTATGGGCTGCCATAGGGCTTCACCCTCACTACGTGGATGTTTTAAATGAAGAAATAATAAATGAATTAAGAGGCTATTTAACTGCAAATGACAGGATAGCAGCAGTGGGCGAAATTGGCCTTGATTATTATAAAAGTACGGTGGACAGGGCGGTTCAAAAAGCGGGATTTGAAAAACTAATCTCGCTTGCGCGGGAATTTGAAAAGCCGGTAATTATTCACAGCAGGGACGCGCACAGCGATGTAATTGATATTCTTGGGGCGAACAGGGTAAAGAAAGCCGGAGTAATTCACTGTTTCTCGGCTGATTATGAAGCGGCAGAGAAATTTATGGAATTAGGGTATGTTTTTGGGATAGGCGGGGTAATCACATTCCCCAATTCTTCGGCTTTAAGGGATGCGGTAAAACAGATTCCCATTGAAAATATTGTGCTTGAAACTGACGCGCCGTGGCTTGCACCGCAAAAATTCCGGGGGCAAAGGAATGAAGCTTCCTATATCCCGGTTATTGCGGCAAAGCTGGCGGAAATAAAAAATATAGATGTTCAGGAAGTTATAAGTATAACCACGGCAACTGCGTGCAGGGTGCTTGGGATTTAAAAGGAGAAATTATGCTAAAGCCATATATTAAGAAAGCCGCGGAGCGGGAAAATCTTACGTCACAAGAGATGAAAGAAGCTATGGAAATAATGATGACGGGAAAATCAAGCGAGGCGCAGATAGCCGCGTTTTTAACCGCTTTAAAAATGAAAGGTGAAACCGTGGAAGAAATATCCGCCGCGGCAATGGTAATGAGGGAGAAAGCGCACTATATTAAAATAGACAAAGAAGTGATTCTTGATACCTGCGGCACAGGCGGGGACTATGCGGAAACATTTAACATTTCCACGGCTGTATCTGTTGTGGCTGCAGCCTGCGGCGTAACAGTTGCCAAGCACGGCAACAGGGCGTTAACCAGCAAAAGCGGCAGCGCGGATGTATTAAAGGCGCTTGGCGTAAACGTGGACGCAAGCCATGATAATATAAAAAACAGCATTGAAAATATTGGTATCGGTTTTCTGTTTGCTCCCGGCTGCCATATGGCAATGAAATACGCCGCGCCGGTAAGGCGTGAAATTGGCATAAGAAATATATTTAATGTCCTGGGGCCTATTATTAATCCCGCCCGCAATACGCACCATCTTATGGGAGTTTACGCGGGTTCGCTTACAGAGAAAATAGCGGCTGTCTTAAAAAATATGGGAAATGTACATTCGCTTGTAATATGCGGCGAAGGTAATGTTGATGAAGCCGTATTATGGGGCAATACTTCCGTGGCTGAATTAAAGGACGGGAAAATAACCACATATTCCATAAACCCGGAAGAGTTCGGGATAGAGCCGTGTACACAGAAGGAAGTTATTGGCAGCTCCCCCGAAGAGAACGCGGCAATTATGGCAGAGGTTTTTGCAGGCAAAAGAAAAGACGCGTATTACCGCATAATAGTGTATAATGGCGCAATAGCGCTGTATACGGCGGATGCTGTAAAATCCATAAAAGACGGCGTTTTAATGGCAAAAGATGCCATAGATTCAGGGCGTGCCGCGGATAAGTTAAAGCAGCTTGTGGAATACAGCAATAAATAAGAAAAAATAAGAGGTGGAAAATGGCCGGAAACATCCTTAGCAAGATTGTAAAACATAAGAAACAGGAAGTGGCTGCGGCAAAGAAAAAGATACCAATGAGCATGCTGTTAGCCGAAATAATGAAACTGCCTGCCAACCGTAATTTCAGGGACGTCTTTGAAAACAATGACTTTACAATAGTGGGGGAGATTAAGAAAAAGTCGCCTTCAAAAGGTGTTATAAAAAGCACTGTTAATATAAAGAATATCGTTCAGACATATGAAAAAGCGGGAATAAAAGCGTTGTCCATAGTAACAGATAAAAAGTTTTTTGACGGCAATCTTGAATATATAAAAGAAGCAAAAAAGCACTGCTCTATGCCTGTTTTACGTAAAGACTTTGTAATAGATGAATACCAGATATATGAAACGCGCGCGGCAAGGGCGGATGCCATTTTGCTTATAGCGGCCATACTTGAAAAAAGGGAGCTTGCTTCTTTTATAAGAAAAGCCAGATTTTTAAATGTAACGCCTGTTGTAGAGTGTATTTCAAAAGAAGAAATAAAGAAAGCCGCAGCCGCAGGGGCGGAAATAATTGGTATTAACGCAAGGGATTTAAAAACATTTAAGATTAACCTTGCAAGGGTAAAGACCCTTGTGAAATATGTGCCTAAAGATAAATTTGTAATGTGTGAAAGCGGAATAAACACTCCTGAAGACGTGGATGAAATAATGGTGGACGCAAAGATAAAAGGCGTCCTTATTGGAACTATGTTTATGAAAGCCAAGGGCGAAAAACAGATAAAAGACCTGGCAGGGCAGATACTTAACAAGTACGGCCATTAACGTCAGAAGTTAAAAAAAGTCTGGCCGGAAGGTACAAAGGGTTAGTGAAACTCTGTACACTTGAATATATCCAGAGGTAAACATGAAACCGAAAGTTAAAATATGCGGAATTACAAACCTTAAAGATGCCATTCTTGCTGAAACGCTTGGTGCGGATATTGTCGGTTTTATATTTGCTGAAAGCCCAAGAAAAGTAAGTGAAAAACAGGCAGGTCAAATCATAAAAAAACTTAAGCCATTTACCATGAAAGCCGGAGTGTTTGTGGAACCCGACGGCGCTAAAATAAATAAAACTGTTTCTATGCTGGGGCTTGATATAGCCCAGGTTCACGGCGAAGTAAGCCTTTCCTGCCTTAAAAAAATTAAAAACGCTAAAATTTTAAAAGTGGTAAAAGCAAAAGATGCATCATATACAGAATCACAGGTAAAAAAATATAAAAATCACGTGGATTGTTTTCTTTTTGACACATATGACCCGTCGCTTCACGGCGGAACAGGAAAGCGGTTTGACTGGAAAATCCTGAAAAAAATCAGTGCGCCTTTTTTTATAGCGGGCGGCATAAAGCCGGAAACGGTGAACGCTATAGCGGGGACAATAAAACCATACGGCCTTGATATATCGTCAGGCGTGGAAAAAACCAAAGGTAAAAAAGATCCGTCAAAGCTAAAGAGGCTTTTTGAAAACGTTAACAAAGCCCGATGGTGAAAGTCATATCCCAATTCACGTCATAAAACCACAATACAAAATAAAACGGAGCATAAAATGAGAATACCCGATAAAAAAGGTTTTTTTGGAGATTTTGGCGGAAAGTTCGCGCCTGAAACATTAAGGGCGCTTTTGGATGACCTTGAAAGAAATTATGAAAAAGCAAAAAAAGATCCGGCGTTTAAACGCGAATTTGATTACTACTTAAAAAATTACGTGGGCAGGCCGTCGCCTTTGTATTTTGCCGAAAAACTTTCCAAACGCTTTGGGGCAAAGATATATCTGAAACGGGAAGATTTAAATCACACCGGCGCGCACAAGATTAACAACACAATAGGTCAGATACTGCTGGCAAAACGGATGGGTAAAAAAAGAATAATAGCGGAAACCGGCGCGGGACAGCACGGCGTGGCAACAGCCACGGTGGCCGCGCTTTTCAACTGTGAATGCGACGTTTATATGGGCGAAGAAGATATAAAAAGGCAGTCGTTAAATGTTTTCAGAATGGAACTGCTTGGCGCGCGCGTAATTCCGGTTACTTCCGGAAGCAAGACCTTAAAAGACGCGCTTAACGAAGCCACGCGCGACTGGTTAAAAAATGTGGACAATACATTTTATATCATAGGCACTGTTTCAGGTTTTCACCCGTATCCCATGATGGTCAGGGATTTTCAGTCCGTTATTGGAAAAGAAGCGCGCAAGCAGATACTTAAAGCCGAAGGCAGGCTTCCGGATTATCTGGTGGCGTGCGTGGGCGGCGGTTCAAATGCCATGGGCCTTTTTTATCCGTTTATAGATGATAAAAATGTAAAATTAATAGGTGTGGAAGCCGGCGGACTTGGTTTAAAAACAGGTAAACACGCCGCAAGTATTGTGAATAATGAAGTGGGTATTCTGCATGGCGCCAAGACATATGTGCTTCAGACGGAACACGGTCAGATAACAGAGACGCATTCAGTTTCAGCAGGGCTGGATTATCCGGGTGTTGGGCCGGAATTAAGCTATCTTTCAAAAACAAACAGGGCACAGTTTGATGTAATAACAGATATTGAAGCGCTTGAAGGTTTTAAGATGATGTGCTGTGAAGAAGGCATAATTCCCGCGCTTGAATCTTCACATGCATGCGCGTACCTTGAAAAAATGAAGCTTAAGAAAAAAGATATTGTCATTGTCAATGTGTCAGGCAGGGGTGATAAAGACATAAACACGGTCTATTCCCTTATAAAAGGGGGTAAATAACATGAACAGGATGGAGATGTTAAAGTCTAAAGGCAAAAAAATTGTTATTTATTTAATGGCGGGTGATCCCGGAATAAAAGAAACAGAAGATTTAATAATAACACTGGCACGAAGCGGGGTTTCGCTGGTGGAACTTGGCATACCTTTTTCTGACCCAATCGCGGACGGGATGGTTATTCAAAAAGCCGGGGAAAGGGCGTTAAGCCGGGGTGTGACAATAAAGGACTGCCTTGAAATTGTTAAAAGGGTAAGGGCAAAAGGGATAGAAATACCTATAGTGGCAATGACATACTATAACCTTATATATCACTTTGGGCCGGAAAAATTTGTGGACAGCGCGTTAAAAGCGGGATTAGACGGGGCAATTATCCCGGATTTGCCGTTTGACGAGGAGCCAAAGTTTTATTCTTACGCCAAAAAACATGATTTTAACCTTGTTTACCTTGCGGCGCCGTCAAATACAAGGGAGCGCGCCAAAAAAATTGTGGAAAAAAGCAGCGGTTTTGTGTATTATATCCTTCAGAAAGGCGTAACCGGCAGCGCAAAAAGCAGTATTGTCGGGTTTGAACTGCTTAAGTATTTGAAAAAGCTTTCGAAATTGCCTGTTTTTGCCGGTTTTGGTATTTCAGAACCATCGCAGGCTAAAGAAATCCTTAAAATAGCAGACGGAGTAATAATTGGAAGCGCTTTTGTTTCGCTCTGTGAAAAATACGGCAAAAACAAGAGTGTGATGTTGAAAAAAGCAGAGATGTTTGTGAAAAAATTCCTAAATGCTTGAATTCTTAGTTTGATAAAAAATTGAGGAAACGGATGCCAAAAAGCAGGAAGAAAACAAACAAGTATGAGAGTGTAAAGTCAAAAAAGCCTGCTGTCAATGCATCTAAAGGTGTATCTGAAGTTGACAGTCTGCGCGCGGAAATTATTGTCCTGCAGAAGCAGGTTAATATTCTGCAGGCAATATCCGAAATAACAGCCAAGGATTTTAAACTTAGCGATATATTGGACAGATTTTTATCAACTGTTATGGATGCCACTTCAAGCGAAGCCGGATCCATACTGCTTGTGGAAAAACATACAAACGCCCTGTATTTTGCATCTGCCAAAGGCGGCAAAGCATCCCAGATAAAAAAGTTCAAGCTTGCCATAGGCGAAGGCGTTGCCGGCTGGGTTGCACAGACAGGAAAACCGATGATTACGCCGGACGCTGCAGCTGATAAAAGGCATACAACCCGTTTTGACAAAAATTTAAAATACAAGACACGCAATATTATGTGCGCGCCTCTTAAATTTGACCACGATATACTTGGCGTTATTGAAATGCTGAATAAAAAGAAAGGGAAGGCGTTTGATAACAGAGACCTTGAAACGCTGCTTATCTTTACGCCTTACATTTCTGCTATTGTTAAAAACGCGGGGCTTTTAACGGACAATAAGGAAAAAATTGAACGTCTTGAACATCTTATGGGTATAACTGAATACGTAAATTCAACGCTTGAACTTGATATTCTGCTTGATAAAATGCTTGCCGCGTCCACACATATGCTTCAAGCGGAAGCGGGTTCTATTCTTCTGCTTGAAAGGGATGAACTGGTTTTTGCGTCAGCAACAGGAGCCCAAAAAGAAACAATAAAAAACATAAGGGTTCCGATAGGCGAAGGTATTGCGGGATGGGTGGCAAGGGAAGACCGCTCTGTGCTTGTAGCGGACGCGCAGAATGACCCAAGGTTTTTTAAAAAAGCTGATGAAAAAACCACATTTAAGACAAGATCTATAATTGCGGTTCCTCTTAAGACCAAACAGAGACTTGTGGGTGTAATGGAAGTAATCAACAAAAAAGGCGGGGATTTTTTCAACGAAGACGATAAAAACCTGCTTGAAGCGCTTGCCAATCAGGCGGCGGTAGCAATTGAAAACGCAAAACTTTACACCGAAACGCAGGACATGTTTATGAACACCATCAAGTGCCTTGCGGAAACTATAGACAAAAAAGACAACTATACAAGGCATCATTCTGACGGCGTCACCACATACAGTATGGAAATAGGCAAAGCGCTTGGTATTCCGGATGCGGAATTAAAAGAACTGAAAATTGCCGCGCTGTTTCACGACATAGGAAAAATAGGCGTGGATGAAAGCATACTTAGAAAGCCCGCAAAATTAACCGAACAGGAATTTCTTGAAATCAAAAAACACCCTGATGAAGGCGCAAATATACTTGAACCGATACCTCAGCTTAAGGATATTTTGCCGGTAATCAGGCATCATCACGAAAGGTTTGACGGCAATGGTTATCCCGCGGGCCTTATAGGCGAAGATATACCCATGCATTCAAGGATAATCAGCATCGCTGACACGCTTGACGCGATGCTGACAGACAGGCCGTACAGAAAAGGGCTTCCGCTTGAAACCTGCATTCAGGAAATACAGCACTGTTCCGGCACGCAGTTTGACCCGGAAATTGTGGCGGTTGCGATAAAGGCAATTAAAAAGTATTTTTCAAAAAAAGTTAAAAAGTAAAAGGAGAATTTAAAATGGCAGCATGGTTTCACAGGCCTAAATACACAATTATAAGGAACGTGGAGAAAAAAGAGACAAAGATACCGGAAGGCATGTGGGTAAAGTGCGACCGCTGCGATTCCATAGTGCTTAAAAAAGAACTCTCGGATAACTTAAGCGTATGCCCCAAATGCGGACAGCACAAAAGGGTAACCGCAAAAGAACGCGTGGAAATGCTTATTGACAGCGGTACTTTTAATATAATGTTTGAAGATGTTACGCCTGTGGATTACCTGTCGTTTCCGCAGTATAAAGATAAGCTTGAAAAATCAAAGAAAGCAACCGGGCTTACAGAATCGGTAATAACCGGAACGGGAAAGATGAACGATATGGATGTGGCGCTGGGAGTCACGGATTTCTCCTTTATGGGCGGTTCGTTAGGTTCTGTTATGGGAGAAAGGCTTACGTCGTTATGCGAGACAGCAATTGAAAAAAGGTTTCCGGTGATTATAGTGTCGGCTTCAGGCGGCGGTGCAAGGATGCATGAAGGTATTATATCGCTTATGCAGATGGCAAAGATATCCGCGGCGCTGTCAAGGCTGTCAGACGCCGGGCTTCCTTTTATATCTGTAATGACAGACCCCACAGGCGGCGGCGTCACCGCGTCTTTTGCCATGCTTGGGGATATAAACATAGCGGAGCCCGAAGCGCTTATAATGTTTGCCGGGCCCAGGGTAATAGAACAGACGATAAGGCAGAAACTGCCGGAAGGTTTCCAGCGTTCTGAATTCCTTCTGGAACACGGCATGATAGACATAATAACCGAAAGAAAAGACATGAAGAACACCATTCACATGGCGCTTTCAAAAATGACGGGCGCCGGAAGGTATAAAGGAAAAAAGGTTTCCTGAATAACCTTATAATAAAATGACAGATATTGACGGTTATATTTCATCGCTTAATGAATTTAAATTTGATTATTCGCTTGGCAGAATAAAAAATATTCTGGCATTACTGGATAATCCGCAGGACGCTTTTGGGGTAATTCACATAGCCGGCAGCAACGGCAAAGGCACAACTGCCGCGTTTATTGAAGCGATATTCAGGGCTTCGGAATATAAAACGGGCGTATACACATCGCCGCATATTAACAATTTCAGGGAAAGGGTTGCCGTAAACGGGAAATCCGCGCCTGAAGATATCTTATCAAAAAATGTAAATCTGCTGAAAAAAACCATTAAGAAAAACTCCACGTATCTTACTTATTTTGAATTTATGACTGTGCTGGCATTTCTTGTCTTCAGGGAGTGCGGGGTGGAAATAGCGGTTATTGAAGCCGGCCTTGGCGGAAGATATGACGCGACAAACGTCAATTACGCCGCAAAACTGCTCTCTGTAATAACATCTGTCTCGCTTGAACACACGCAGCTGCTGGGCAATACCTGTTTAAAGATTCTTAAAGAAAAAGAAGAGATTGTAAAAGGCGCCGGGCTGTTTAACCTTAAAGATAATAATTTAAGAAAGCATGTTAAGAAACGTTTTGGACAGATCGCTTTTTTCCCGGAGGATTATTTTAAAGTTGAAAATATAAGCCATAATATTTCAGGGATAAATGCAAAGCTGAAAGATGTTAAAAATAAACGGCCTATTATGATTAAACTGTTAATGCACGAAGATGTAATGGCGCAGAACGCGGCAATGGCACTTGCTGCGGCAGAAATAATAAGAAGTATGGATGTTAATGTTGATATGAAAAAGGCGGTTAAGGCGGTTGAAAGGGTAAGGGTTGCGGGCAGGCTGCAGAAGATATCAAAAGATACTTTTGTAAGCGTGGCACACAACCCGGAAGCGGTTGATGCCATGTTTAGCGCGCTTGCAAAAATGCTCGCCGGAAAAGTTACTTATATCTTTTCTGCGTTAAAGGATAAAGATATAAAGTCTGTCCTGCAGAGTGTTAAAAAATACAAAAATGTCCAGCTTGTCATAACTGCTATTAATAATGATAGGGCGGAAGATCCCTCTGTAATAAAAAAACTTGCTGATAAAGCAGGGTTAAAATCATATCTTGAACCGGACAATGATAAAGCATTTGCCCTTGCGCGTAAGATAAAAGGAAGGGGAGTGGTTGTAATAGGCGGGTCGTTTTATCTGGCAGGGAAGTTCATAAAAACGAAAATATAGTGTGGTAATGGTAAAATGAACTTGTTATAATATCCTTATTAACCGGGAGGGCGGTTAATAATTACAATAAGCAGGGAGGGTTATATATGAAAAAAATCATTAATTTTTGGGTGTTTTCTTTTATTGTCTTGTCTTTTATAGCTGTTTCGTGCACAAAACACGTTTCGCCGGCTGCTGTTGAAGAACCGGTAATCGAAGCGGCGACAGGGGTTCCGACTTCTAATATCACGCTTTCACCTGCTGCATCCGCGACCGCCACAAGCACGGGTTCTGTCACGGCGTCTTATACGGCGACTAATACACATACTTCCACGAACACATTATCCGCAACAGCCACTTATACGGCCACAAATACAACGGGAAGCGGTTATAGACTTAAAACTATGGATATATCCAATTCGGGTGTTATAGGGATGTCAATGACGTTTTCCTATGGGGCGGGCGGATTGACTCCTACGGCTGCATCTGTAACAGCGTATGACAGCGCGGGCTCGGTTTCGACCACGTCAAGCGTGGGGTTTGATTATATTGGAAATACTTCAAATATGTTAGTTTATGATGATTCGGGCATCTTGATACAAGAAATAGTTCCAACACTTTCAGGCGGTAAAGTTGTAAGGCAGGATGTTTATGACGGCGCGGGTAATCTTATGCAGTACACGACTTATCTGTATGATGCCGCGAATAATATTATAAGGACGGATATCTATAATGCTTCGGGTGTAATTCAGACGTCAGAGGTAAAGACTTATAATGCCGCCGGTTCTGTGCTTACAATTGAAAGCTATTCGGGGACAACGCTCTCTTCAAGGATGGTGAATACATATAATGCTTCCAACCTTATGACAAGGTCAGAAACATATATGGGCAGTACGTTGTATTCGTATACCATTATGGATTATAACGCGGCAGGTAAAATGACATTGGCCACAGCGTATGACAGTACGGATACTGTTACCGGCACTACAACTTATACCTATAATGCGGCAGGAAATCCGGCCGAGGTACATTCTGTTATGTCGTTTATGGGGATGTCCATGAATATGGATATATATTACACATATAACGCGCAGGATCTGCCAATAGAGATTAATGCAACCCAGTCGCTTTCCGGAATGCCAATGATGACGATGAGAACTGTTATGACATACGAAGCTTATTAAAAGTTAAACTGCCTAAAAACCACCGGCTTTTAAGCCGGTGGTTTTTTTTATTTAAAGGGTCCTTTCTTATGATATAATCACAATAAATACAACCCATATACGGAGGATTTATATGTTTCTTGTGGATGATATAAAGACAGTTTTTAGAAGAGACCCTGCCGCAAAGAATGTTTTTGAAGTGGTATTAATGTACCCCGGGCTTCACGCTATAATCTCCCACAGGATAGCCCATTTTCTACACAGTATAAAAATACCGTTTATCCCAAGGATGATATCCGCTTTTAACAGGTTTTTTACCGGGATAGAAATCCACCCGGGAGCAAAAATAGGAAAAAGGTTCTTTATTGACCACGGTATGGGTGTGGTAATAGGAGAGACCGCGATAATAGGCGATGACGTGCTTTTATATCAGGGAGTTACCCTTGGCGGCACCGGCAAAGAAAAAGGCAAAAGGCATCCCACAATTGGAAATGATGTTGTTGTGGGCACGGGAGCAAAAGTGCTGGGCAATATTAATATAGGCAATAATGTAAAGATAGGCGCAGGTTCTGTCGTAATTCATAACGTGCCGGACGGCTCCACCGTTGTCGGTGTTCCGGGAGTTGTAGCGCGTTCAGGCGGCGAAAAACCGGAATCTGACCTTATGCACGGCGACCTTCCTGATCCGATAAGAAAAGTAATTGAAGAGATGTATGAAGAAATAAGGGAACTTGAATCAAAGTGCCTCCGCTGCAACCAGGACGGGGGGTTCAGCAAAGAACACCCCGACAGGGAGAAGCAGATAAAGGAATTCTTTGAGGAGAATAAGTAATATATTTTGGGTTGCCGAGATAAAAAAATTCTCAGCTGAAATAAAAAGGATTTAAATCAAAGTGGCGGAGTAAATGTCCCAGTAAATGTCCCAGTAAATGTTCCAGTAAATGTCCCAGTAAATGGCGGAGTAAATGATCTTGAATCTGTATTTAAATATATAGAAAAAAACGAAGGACAGAGAGTGCCTATGATATCTTCGGCGCTTGGGGTTTCCGTTGATACGCTTGAAAAGCGATTGAGGAAGTTAAAAAAGCAAAAAATGATAGTTTTTATAGGAAGCCCAAAGACGGGCGGTTATTACATTGTTAAGACTGCGGGTAAAAAATGAAAACGAAATATATTAGTGGTTATGAGGCGGTTGTGATAACTATTATTTGTATGAAGAAATGATAAGGATGGAATGGAAAAAACATGACAGATAAAAAACGGGCGGAAGAGTTAAAAAAACAGCTTGAATACCATAATCACAGGTATTACATAGACGCGCAGCCGGAGATATCTGATGCGGCATATGACAGGCTTATGAAAGAATTAATTGACCTTGAAGAAGCAAATCCGGAGCTGAAAACAAAAGATTCCCCCACACAGCGCGTCGGCGGGGCGCCTATTGACGGGTTTAAAACCGTTGCCCACAAGTCACCCATGCTTTCTCTTGATAACACATACAATCCCGAAGACCTGCGTGAATTTGACGAACGCGTAAAAAAGATAACCGAGAAGTACACCTATACCGTTGAATTAAAGATTGACGGTGTGGCAATTGCGCTTATTTATAAGAATGGTTATTTTGAAGCCGGCATTACGCGCGGCGACGGAGAGCGCGGGGATGATGTGACGGCAAACGTGAGGACAATAATAAGTTTGCCGTTGAAAATTGATAATCGAAAATTGGAAAATATTGAAGTCAGAGGCGAGGTTTATCTTTCCAAAAAACAGTTTGAAAAGATAAATAAAGAACGCGAGGCGCAGGGCGAAGCGTTATTTGCCAATCCGCGTAATTCATGTGCCGGCACATTAAAACAGCTGGATCCCAAAGCGGTAGCCAGGCGTAAACTGGCGGTATTTACGTATTATCTGGCAGATGCTGCCAAATATGGAATAAAGACACAGTGGGAAGCGCTGGAAAAATTAAAAGGTGCCGGTTTTCCGGTTAATGAAAATGTCACCCTCTGCAAAAATATTGATGAAGTGATAGAAACCTGCGCGAAATGGGAAAAACGCCGCAACGAACTTCCTTATGAAATTGACGGCATGGTAATAAAAGTAAACGAGTTTGACAAGCAGGCAATACTGGGCATGACCCAAAAAAGCCCGCGTTGGGCAATATCATATAAATTCAGGGCAGAGCAGTCAATGACCAAGCTTAAGTCAATTACTGTTCAGGTGGGCAGAACAGGTGCGCTTACTCCTGTGGCGGAATTAGAACCGGTACAGCTTGCAGGCACAACTGTAAAACGCGCGACACTGCATAACGAAGAAGAAGTGGAACGCAAGGATATACGCGAAGGGGATTTTGTAATAGTTGAAAAGGCCGGTGAAATAATCCCGGAAGTTGTTAATGTGGTAATTAAACAAAGGCCTGCAGGTTTGAAAAAATTTAAAATGCCTGACAAGTGCCCTGTATGCAATGAAGCGGTTGTTAAGTATGAAGATGAAGCTGTGCGCCGCTGCATCAATATTAAATGCCCGGCAATACTTGAAGGCAGCGTAATTCATTTTGCATCCCGTGACGGTATGAACATAGACGGCATGGGCCCTGCAATCATTCAGCAGCTTTTAAAAGTAAAGATGATTTCCGACTATGCTGACCTTTATAAATTAACCATATTTGACCTTGCAAGCCTGGAACGCATGGGCCAAAAGTCGGCTGAAAACGCGGTTAAGGCAATTGAAGCGTCTAAGGGCAGGGAACTGGACAGGCTTATATACTCGCTTGGTATCCGCAACGTGGGAACCCGCACTGCGGAAATATTATCTGATAATTATGACACGCTGGATAAACTATCCGGCGCTTCTGCCGATGAATTGTCGCAGATACATGAAATAGGGCCTGTTGTCGCAGGCTGTATAGCTGATTTTTTTAAGCGCAGGGAGACTAAGGAAGTGATTAAGAAACTTGAAAAAGCCGGCGTTAACACTACACGCCTTAAAGAGCGTA
This sequence comes from Candidatus Goldiibacteriota bacterium HGW-Goldbacteria-1, assembly GCA_002839855.1. Taxonomy (NCBI): domain Bacteria; phylum Candidatus Goldiibacteriota; species Candidatus Goldiibacteriota bacterium HGW-Goldbacteria-1. Next base: position 207,414 of record PGYV01000005.1, on the reverse strand, counting down.
TCACGGATAATGTTTTAAATGGCGCGGTATTTGTGTTTACTGGGGAACTTGTAAAATATTCCCGCACAGAAGCGGGTAATATAGTGAAATCACTTGGCGGCAGGGTCAGTTCTTCGGTAAGCAAAGATACAAATTACCTGGTGGCGGGCCCGCAGGCAGGGTCTAAACTTGATAAGGCAAAAAAGCTTGGGGTTAAGGTTGTTGATGAAATGGAATTTCTTGAAATGATAAAACAGGATAAGAAGAATGCGGTAAAATCAGTTAAACCCAAAACCGCAAAAAATAAAAGTAAGGATAAAACACAGGGAGAGTTATTTTGAAGCTTAACCTGAACGCGGAAATTAAACTGCCCGATATAAAATTCAATGAACCTGTTTTTTTAATATTACTCACATTGTTGGCCTCTTTTATGCTTTTTTCCAATCTTGGCAACCGGTACATGTGGCAGGATGAAGCGCAGACAGTTTTAATCGCGCAGACTGTAGTGGAAAAAGGGCTGCCTTACGGTACGGACGGGAAAAACTTCTATTCGCAGTCTGACGGGGTGGAATATGGGGACAATTACCTTTGGAAATGGCATCCGTGGATGCAGTTCTATGTTACGGCGCCGTTTATTAAAATATTTGGATTCAGTAATTTTACGGCAAGGCTTCCGTTTGCTCTCTTCGCGTTGGCTTCAGTATTGCTTTCTTATTTTCTGGCAAAAGAGCTTTTTAACAGTAATAGAAAAGCGGCATTAGCCTCGTTTATACTTGCGTTATATGTCCCGTTTCTGATAATGGGCAGAATGTCCCGCTATTACTCGCCGGAGATGTTTTTCTGCCTGCTGGCGCTCTTTGCCTACGCCCGTTATCTTGAAGGCAAAAAAATGTCATTAATTCTTTATTTTATTTCTTTGACCTGTATTTTTCATACTTTATACGTATACTTTTTTGTGGTTATCGCAGTATGCCTGTCGCATGTTTCTTTCTTTGATAAAAAAAAGGCGATGATGCTTTATATAACGTCCATAGCGGCAATGATTCTGAATATACCGTTTCTTTTAACCATATACAGCTTAAACATAGGCGGGGCACATCCCGGTCTTTTAAAACTGCCGCATATAATAGAATCGGCGCGAATGTATTCCGCGTATATTGACGGCGAGCTTCTGCCGTGGTGGCTTCTGGCTCTTGTTGTCATTTATTTTTTTATTCGTAAAAAGGTAAAAAACGGACTGGGTACTGAAGGTAAAAAATACTTAAGCGGCTTAATTCTGCTTATAACCTTTGTGTTTTTCAGTATTTTATTTATGTCTGTGGCGGGGCACACCCCGTTTTACAGGAATCTTGCGGCAGCGGTACCGGTTATGGCAATAATAGCGGCTTTAATTCTGGCGCCGGCATTTCACATAAAGTTTTATATAGGCGTTTTTTTGACCCTTATTTTTTTAGGGACGGGAAGCCTGCCTAAGTATTTTTATGAAATTACCCATGATTATGACGGCCCGGTTGAAGGCATGGTAAAGTACTTAAATGAAAACGGCAGCGAAGATGATACTGTCCTTATAACTTATGGCGACCTTCCGCTTAAACTTTATACAAAGATGTCTGTAAAAGGCGGACTGACAGGGGAGATTCTGCCGGATAAAGCAGACTGGGTGATTATAAGAAAACATGTAATGGAAGAGAAGGATAAAAAGACAGCGGAATATATACGGCAGAAGATGGACAGGAATAAGTATCAGATGATAACCATTGATTATCCGGATAATTACGATGAGAATTCCGAATTCCCGTCGCGCCACCTGTTCTGGACTGATAAAGAGGAAGACAGGGTGGTAATTTATAAAAAAATAAGCCCATAAAAACAAATGAAAACTATCACTGAATATCGCTTGGGATAATAATTGTCTTTATATTATATATATATTATAATTAACAGGTTCTTAAAATGCTTGGAGGTAATAAGCTTGAAACAGCCGCTTTTTCTTACATTTTTATGGCACATGCACCAGCCATATTATAAAAACGTTGAAACCGACAAGTTTATACTGCCGTGGGTCAGAATGCACGGGGTCAAGGATTATTACGACATGGTTTCCATACTTGATAAGTATCCTAAAATAAGGCAGAATTTTAACCTTGTGCCTTCGCTGATACTGCAGATAGAGGAATACATAGGCGGGACAACCGATATATTTATGGACATGACCAGAAAAAAACCTTCTGAATTAAACGACGACGAAAGGATATTCATACTGTTTAATTTTTTTATGGCCAACTGGGATACAATGATATTTCCTTATCCGCGGTATAAGTACCTGCTAAAAAAAAGGGGTGAAAATTCCCACCCTGATGAGCTTAAAAAAACCCATAAAAACTTTACGGAACAGGAAATGCGCGATGTTCAGACGTGGTTTAACCTGACCTGGATTGACCCTGTTTTTATGGAAATTTTTCCGGAGCTTAACGTGATTAAACAGAAGGGCGAGAATTTTACGGAAGAAGAAAAGAATCACGTCCTTGACAGGCATATAGATATCTTAAAATTGATAATACCAAAATACGCGCAGGCGTGGAATGAAAACAGGATAGAAGTTTCCACGACGCCTTTTTACCATCCCATTCTTCCTTTGGTCTATGATGTGAAAACGGCAAAAACCTGCATGGAAGGGCTTCCGCTGGATTTTGAATTCTCGCATCCGGAAGACGCAGACGCGCAGATAAAAAAAGGGCTTGAATACATCGGCGAAAAATTCGGCAGACGTCCTGTAGGAATGTGGCCGTCTGAAGGTTCTGTAAGCAAAGATGTCCTTAACCTTCTGGCAAAAAACGGAATTAAATGGGGCGCCACCGATCAGGAAATTCTTTACAAATCTCGATGGATTTCCGGAGAGGATTTCAAACAGGAAACGATATACAAACCGCATTATTTTAATACTGACAGCGGCCGTGTGGATATGGTTTTCAGAAGTTTAAAACTTTCCGATCTTATAGGTTTTTCATACGCGTTGTGGAATCCGCAGGAAGCCGCGGATCACTTTATAAATGAACTGAAGAAAATTAAAGAATCGCTTCCGGAGGAACCCAACTGCATCAATATAATTCTGGACGGAGAAAACTGCTGGGAATATTACAATAACGACGGAAAAGACTTTTTAAACGCGCTGTATACAAAACTCTCCGAAACCGAAGACATAATCACTTCAACCATTGGCGATATGATAGCGGGATGGAAAGACGCGCCCGAAATAAAAAAATTATGGCCGGGTTCCTGGATAAACCATGATTTTCATATCTGGATTGGCCACGAAGATGACAGAAAGTCATGGAAGCTTTTAAAGCGGTCAAGGGAAGCGCTTGTAAACTGGGAAAAAGAACATCCCGGGGAAAGCGATAAATTAAAAAGGGCGTGGGAAGCGCTTTACATAGCAGAAGGAAGCGACTGGAACTGGTGGTACGGAGACGACCATTCTTCCAAAAATGACTCCGAATTTGATAATCTTTACAGGCTTCACCTGATGAATATATATAACATTACCGGCATGGTAATACCGGATGAACTGTTTGTCCCGATATCAAAAGTGGACGCGGCTTTTCACGTTACGCCTACAAGGTTTATTTATCCCGAAATCAACGGCAGGGTATCTCACTTTTTTGAATGGAAAGGCGCGGGGTATTTTGACCTTTCAAAAGAAGGCGGCGCCATGCATAAAATTGAGAAGTTTATTAAACGGCTCTCTTACGGCTTTAATAACGATGAACTTTATCTGCGCATGGACGCCGATGAAGGAATAAAAAAAGACAGCGGGCTTGAAATAGACGTAAAATTTACTGAAGGCGAGAATTCCTCGCGGATTAAATTTAACACCCGCGGCCGCGTGTTTGAATCCATAAATGTGGAAAGCGAAGGCGTAAGGTGCGCGGCTGACGGAATTTTTGAAGCTGCTGTACCTTACAAAAATTTCAGGGGGATAAAATACCCGGGTGAAATAAAGTTTACAGCTGTGATTTATAAGGATGGCGCGGAACTTGAACGCATACCTGAAAAGGGTTCTGCCATAATACACGTTCCTGACAGGCAGTTTGAAATGTATAACTGGAAGGTATAATTCAGATATGATAATTTGGAGGAAAAAATGAAAGTACTTGTAATAGGAAGCGGCGGCAGGGAACACGCCATTTGCACCAGTATTTCCAAAAGCAAAAAGGTTACAAAAATATTCTGCGCGCCGGGCAACGCGGGCACCGCAAGGGTGGCGCAGAATGTGGATATTTTGTCGGATGATTTAAACGGGCTCATGAACTTTGCCATAGATAACGCGGTTGACTTAACCGTAGTGGGGCCGGAAGCCCCTTTGGTGGCGGGGATTGTTGACCTGTTCACGGAAAATGAACTTAAGATTTTTGGGCCGTGTGAAGACGCGGCGCAGATGGAAGGAAGCAAAATATTCACCAAAAACCTGCTTAAAAAAAATAATATACCCACAGCGGAATTTGGCGAGTTTGATTCAGTGGAACCCGCCCTTAAATACATAGATAATAATAAAAAATATCCGTTAGTGATAAAAGCTGACGGCCTTGCGGCGGGTAAAGGCGTACTGATATGCAAAAATGAACAGGAAGCAATAGCCGCGGTAAATGACATAATGGTAAAAAAAGAATTTGGTGAAGCGGGTTCGCGGCTGGTAGTTGAAGAATTTCTTGAAGGCGAAGAGGCCAGCATACTGGCGTTTACTGACGGGCAGACCATAATACCGCTTCCGCCGTCGCAGGACCACAAGAGAATTTTTGACAACGACGAAGGGCCAAATACCGGCGGTATGGGGGCTTACGCGCCCACTCCGCTTATAAAACCGGACATGCTTGAAAAGATTGAAAGGGAAATTCTTGCCGCTACGGTGAACGGGCTTAAGCGCGAAGGCATTACGTACAAAGGCATCCTGTACGCCGGGCTTATGATAACAAAAGACGGCCCAAAAGTGCTGGAGTACAATGTGCGTTTTGGCGACCCTGAAACCCAGGTGGTGCTGCCGCTTGTAAAGAGCGATATTGTGGACGTTTTCCTGGCGTGCGTGGAAGGCAAGTTAAATGAGATAGAGCTTGAAATTCATAATGAAGCTGCAATATGCGTGGTAATGGCCGCTAAAGGTTATCCGGGCATATATGAAAAAGGCAAAGAGATTAAAGGGCTGGATTCTTTTGACGGCCGTAATGATATGGCAATTTATCACGCCGGTACAAAGCAGGACGGTAATAAAACAGTGACAAGCGGGGGCAGGGTGCTTGCCGTAACCGCGATGGATACAAGTATCAATGGCGCGATTAAAAAGGTTTATGATGAAATTGGAAAAGTAAATTTTGAAGGCGCGCAGTTCAGGCGGGATATAGGGAAAAGAGCGGGGAAGTACTAAAGACTAAAGAACTTAAGCAATTAAGCAAAAAGCAGATAAGCAGAAGCGAACGCCTCTATGTTTACGATTTTCGCTATAGCTTAATTGCTTACGGCGCTAAGGCGCTATATTTTGTTAAAGAAATCAGGAGGTAATGATATGAAAGTGGCTATAGTAATGGGAAGTGACAGTGATTTAACAACAATGAATGAAACGGTTGATACTTTAGAACAGTTTGGCATAGAATCGTTTGTAAGCATAACTTCCGCGCACAGGACGCCGGCAAAGGTAAAAGCGTTTTTGGCGGAAGCGGATAAGAAGGGGTGCGAAGTAATAATTGCTGCGGCAGGTCTTGCAGCGCATCTTGGCGGTGTAATGGCGGCAGAGACTATAAAACCTGTAATAACCGTACCTATGGCGGGCGGTTCGTTAAACGGGCTTGACGCTTTATATTCAATGGTGCAGATGCCGCAGGGTGTTCCTGTGGGATGCATGGCAATAGGAAAAGCGGGCGCGGTTAATGCGGGTGTGTTTGCAGCGCAGATACTTGCGGTTAAATACCCGGAGTTGAAGAAGAAACTGGCCGATTACAAAAAGAAACTTGCTAAATCTGTTGAAGAAAAAGATGAAAAACTTCAGAAGTCTGGGATTAAAGGATATTTGAAGGGTAAAAAGTAAATCTGCAGGCATGGCGTATATATAAAATAAAAATAGACGGGTAAAAAAAGTTTATATTTAGATTGTCAGAAAACTGTTTTGCGGGACGCTCAGTAGCACGTCCCCTGCGAAAACAGATGTTTTTGTAGGGACAGCGCTCCTGCGCTGTCCGGAAGTTAATATAACAATCAATCCGGAGAATAAGTGAAAATAGTAAAGGTAATAAAAGGTTCTTTGTCCGATAAACAGCTTCAACAGGTAATAAATGTTTTTAAAGAAGGCGGAATTGCGGTTATCCCCACGGATACAGTTTATGGGGTTTTTTGTTCTGCGGAAAATAAGAAAGCCGTAAAAAAAATATATGATTTAAAAGGGCGGGACTTTTCAAAGCCCCTTCAGGTATTTGTCTCTTCGCTGAAACAGATGCGTGAACTTGCCGGCATTGGCAATAGTCAAAAACGTTTTCTTAAAGAAAAACTTCCAGGCCCTTATACGCTTATATTTAAAGCAAAACCCGAAGGTGTAAAAAAAATGGATTTTATTGATAAAACAATAGGGATAAGGCTTGTTGAATTGGATATAATAAACACAATAATAAATGGTTTAAATGGCCCGCTTGCGGCCACTTCTGCCAATTTTTCCGGCGCGGCAACTCCGGATAAATTCAGGGACATCGATAAAGAATTTTTAAAAAATGTTGATATTTGTATTCAATTTGATAAGATAGTCAGAGGAAAAGCGTCAACTGTCATAGATATGACAGACGGTAAAAAAATAATAAGGCATTAACATATTTTAAATTTCAAGGAGGAAGAAGAAATGGCAAACAAAGCAGCAAAGAACGCGGACAACGTCGCGGGCAAGTATTACGTTGATGATCAGTGCACATCCTGCGGGATATGCGAAGGAATGGCTCCGGATAATTTCAAATTAAAAGATGACGGCTCATATGCATTTGTAAGCGCCCAGCCGACAGCTGACCAGGAAGCGGCATGCAAAGAAGCAATGGATTCCTGCCCGTCATCGGCAATTGGCGACGACGGAAACTAATTTTTAATTTTAAAGTATCCAAAGCCCCGGAGAAATCCGGGGCTTTTTTATTTGTAGAGGAAGTTATGTTTTGTTCTTAATTGTAGAGGCGCAATATATTACGCCTCTGTTTTGTTTTTGTAGGGGACGTGCTCCTGCGCATCCCGTGATTATAGTTTTGACATAGGTAGACGAGGGTCTTCAGCCCGCGGCAGTTGATTTAGAATTTGACCAAGCATCTAATCCTCCAAGCGTCCAAGCATCTAAAAAAGCCCGGGTTGACACCGGCGTTTATATGTGATAACTTTTATACACAAGACGTTTTAGCAGAGGAAGTCCCCGTTAGATTCGGGGCGCTGTCGCGCAACGGTAAAGCCCAAAAGGCGAGCCCGGTCCACTGCCATAACGGGAAGTACTTTCGCGCAAAAGGAAGAAGATATTATGAAATTTCACCCGGCGCGATGCCGGGTTTTTTTATTTTATACGGAGAAAATTATGAATATATACCTTGTAAGGCACGGCGAGACCGACTGGAACAGGCGGCTTTTATTTCAGGGACATACAGATATACCGCTTAACAAAAAAGGGCTGTCACAGGCAAAGCGCATAGGAAAAGAATTCTGCGGTAAAAAGATAGACGCTATTATTTCAAGTGACCTTATGCGTGCCGTTCAGACAGCAGAACAGATAAAATCCGTGTTGGGATTCAAAGGCAGGATTCAGAAAGACAGGCTATTCCGTGAACGCAATTATGGGCAGCTGGAAGGAAAAAAATATGAATCCGGTTTAAGGGATGAAGATTACGGTGTGGAAATTGACTACAGTTTCTTTAAAAGGATAAAAAAGGGATTTTTAAAGGTAATTAAGGAAAACAAAGCAGAGGCTAATATCATAATTGTATGTCATGGCGGTGTGGTAAGAGGGATACTTGCGCTTGTTCTGGAACTGAAAAATTATAAAAGGTTAAGGATGTATAACGCGTCAATTTCCGAGGTTCATCTTAATGAGAAAAGAAACGCCTATTTTGTAACTCTTTTTAACAGCATCTCTCATTTATCAAAACAGGACAGGGAAGAAATAAGGGAGCATTTGAAGGGAATTTAGTTAAAGACAGGTGACAAGTAACAAGTAACAAGTTGCAGTTGACAGGTGGCAGGTTATCAGCTGTAACTTGTCAGCTGATAGCTGTTACTTGATAGGAGGGTATATGAAAAAGGGGTTGGTTCAGATTTATACAGGGGATGGGAAGGGCAAGACCACGGCAGCTGTTGGCGCGGCAGTCAGGGCATGCGGTTGTGGGTTAAAGGTTTTATTCTGCCAGTTTCTAAAGAATGGGAAACTGGAGTCCGGTGAAGAAAAAATGTTGAAGGGTATGAATAATGTTAAGTACATGAAGTTTGATGAAATGTCCCCGTTTTTTGAAAAAAATATTGATATGGAAGCCCTTGAAGAAAGGGTAGCGGAGGATTTAGAACTTACTTTTAAAGAGATAAATTCAGGAAAGTATCAGCTGGCGGTGCTTGATGAGGCTGTTCATCTGATTAATCTTAAACTGATAAAGCAGGAAGAACTGATCCGTTTAATTAACCAAAGGCCGGCAGGTACTGAAATTATTTTAACGGGCAGGGGTGCCGGAAAGATATTAAAAAACGCGGCAGACCTTGTGACTGAAATGAAAGAGGTAAAGCACCCGTTTAAAGCCGGATTAAAGGCAAGAAAGGGCATAGAGTACTGATTTATATTGCCGGTTATTTTTATTGTAGGGAACGTGTTCCTAAAGAGTAAAGAAAATAATAAGGAGATTTGGTGAAGAAAATAAGTGTTCTGATAATATGCCTGCTGGCGGCTCCGGTTTTAATTTTTTCAATGTCAATAACCGATGATGTCGGAAGGACAGTGGAAGTTAAAGGGCCGGTAAATAAAATAGTATGTATATCTCCCGCGCATACAGAGATGATTTATTACCTTGGGCTTGAAAGTAAACTTGCGGCAGTATCAAAGAACTGCGACTACCCGGCGCAGGCAAAGCTGCTTCCTAAAGCCGGTGATTTCATGAATCCGGATGAAGAACAGATAATAAAACTTGGCCCGCAGGCTGTGATCTCCGGCGGCGGTGTGCAGAAGAGCGCCATTTACAAGCTTGAATCAATGGGCGTGGCTGTAATTGTCCTTTATCCCAGAGAATTATCTGAAATTGCATCTGATATGAGAAAACTAAATATGCTTTTAGGCGGCGGCAGGAAAGCGGAAAAAAGAATAGCTGAGTTTGAAAAGAAACTTAAAAAAGCGGTATCGTTAAAGCGCGATAAAATAAAAGTATACGCAGAAATATGGGGCGAGCCGCTTATGGCTGTATCGGAAAATTCTTTTACCGGAAAACTTATAAATGCCGCCGGCGGACAAAATGTGGTGGCATCTGACAATGGCGAGTATCCGAAAATATCAAAAGAAGAGATAATAAAAGCAAACCCTGAAAAAATACTGCTTTTCTACAATCCGGAAAAAAATTACTTAAAAAGGCCGTACTTTTTGGCGACCAAAGCCGGAAAAAATAAGACGATAACGGCTGTCACGGGGGAGACGCTTGACCGGATAATGAGGCCGGGGCCCAGAGTTGTGGAAGCCATAGAAGAACTTAAAATACTACTGCAAGAGGACGCACTAAAATGAAAAAAGGAATTATAATTTCTATAACAATGCTTGGCGTGCTTATTATCGCTGCCGGCGTGTCATTATGTATCGGCTCGGCAGAGATATCACCGTCAGCGGTATTATCCATACTGGCAGGCGGTAATCAGGGGACTCCCGATTACATGATAATAACCGGTTTAAGGCTGCCCAGAATTATTCTTGCAATTATCGTAGGCGCTATGCTTGGCATAAGCGGGGCGGCGCTGCAGTCGCTTTTCAGAAATTCTCTTGTGGACCCGTTTATTACAGGTATCTCTTCCGGCGCCGCATTGGGCGCTTCAATTGGCATAATATCAGGTTTTACTTTTATAATCGCGCCGGCGTTTGCGGGCGCCATGCTTGCTGTGTTTTTTGTTTACACAGTTTCCATCAAAGACGGCAGAGTAAATTCATCACGCCTTCTGTTAACCGGTGTAATGACAGGGACAATGCTGTCTTCGGCTGTTATGCTTTTAAGCGCGGTAAACAGCCGTGACATAGTAAAGGTTATTTACTGGCTTATGGGCGACCTTTCAGGAAGTAATTATCAGCAGATAAAGGGTGCGGCAATAATACTTTTAGCAGCCCTTGCTGCCGGAATGTTTTTTGCCAATGACCTTAACATAATGTCCGCGGGAGAAGAGACCGCTTCCACCCTTGGCGTTAATCCGGAATTTTTAAAACTTTTTTATTTTATTCTGGCAAGCATTATAACCGCTGCCGCGGTTTCTTTAAGCGGGGTAATTGGGTTTATAGGCCTTGTGGTGCCGCACGCTGTCAGAAAGTTTACAGGCCCGGATTTAAGGTTTCTTCTGCCGGCTTCCGCGGTTTTTGGCGCACTGTTTCTGCTTGTGTGCGATACCCTTGCAAGGACGATTTTTCTTCCGGGCGAGCTTCCGGTGGGAGTTATAACAGGGCTTATTGGCGCGCCTATATTTATAATCCTGGCAAAAAGGGTGAAATAGTATGAATGGTATAAAACTTTCATCCGTAATCTTTAAATATGGCCGTGACTTTACACTTGATATTGCGTCCCTTGAAATACCAATAGGCGCTCTGACTGTCATAGCGGGCAGAAACGGCGCGGGCAAAACCACGCTTTTAAAACTTATTGCCGGAATAGCCGGCAGGCATGAAGGTATTATTACTGTTGATGGCAGGGAAATGAAAAAAATATCAAATACTGAAAAGGGCAGAATATTTTCTTACGTCCCGCAGTCTGAAGAACAGGAATTTGCCTACACGGTTAAGGAAATAGCATCAATGGGAAGGCGGCCGCACGGAAGCGCGCTTGGGATTTTAAATCCGGAAGATATAAAAGCGGTGGAAAAAGCGCTGGAATCAGCTGACATGGCGGATAAAAGCAGCCGTGAATTCAGGACGCTTTCAGGCGGGGAAAAGAGGCTTGCGCTTTTGGCGCGCGCCGCGGCACAGGATGCCGGGGCAATGCTTCTGGACGAGCCGTCTGCTTTTCTTGATATAGGGCATCAGGCAAAGGTTTATGAAATAATCCGCGGGTACAGGGACAAAGGCAGAACCGTTATAATGGTTACGCATGACATCAATGCGGTTTTTGAAACTGCGGACAACGTAATACTGATGAACGGCGGCAAGGTTATGGCTGCAGGTGCGCCTGAAGTTGTGCTGTCTGAAAATAACATTAAAGAAGCTTATGGCTTTAATGGGTTCGGGTTATCCCGGAATCAGATAACAGGAAAAAATAATATTTTTTTAAAAATATAAATTTTATGGAGGAAAGATGAAAAGATTATTATTTGTTTTTTTAGCGGTTATTGTTTTTTCGGCAGCGGCAATTGGTTTTACCAACGATTACAACAGCATTCAGTCTATTTATGAATCGCAGGGCGGAAACGCAGCCGGCGATAATGCAATCCAGCAGGTGCCTCCGCCGCAGCCGGGCAAGAATACCGGTTTGTATGATTTTAAACCCAAGGCTGCGGCAACACCGGCGGCGGATAATTCGCTTGGCGAAATTGTGGTGACTGCAAGAAAAATGGCCGAATACGAAGGCCTTGTCACCAGAAGTATAAATATTATAACTGAAGAAAAAATAAAAGCCGCGGCTTACCTTAAACTGGAAGAAGCCCTGTCGGAAATTCCGGGGTTGTCGGTTTTAAAATACGGACCTTATGAAGGTTTATCTTCTCTTAATATGCGCGGAGCTTCTTCCAAACAGTCGCTGGTGCTTTATGAAGGGATTCCGCTTAATGATATTTTTACCGGCGGCGTGGACTTGAACATGGTGGAAATGTCCGGGGTAGGCAGAATAGAAGTGATAAAAGGCGGAATGTCGTCCATATACGGCGCTGACGCGGCAGCCGGCGTTGTAAACCTGCTTAAAGAAAAAAAGAAAATGACAATTGCAGATCTGTCAGTTTCTTATGGTTCTGATGATTTTCAGAAGTATTCGCTGTCTTCGGATTATAAGATAGCAGGGGTTAAGTATTCGATAACAGGCAATGAAGAAAAAAGCAGCGGTTATATGGAAAATTCCGGTTTTTTAAAGCGTTCGGCGGGGGCAAGGCTTTCTTTTTCAGGCGACGCGATAGATTCAAAAATATCAGGTTATTATATGAAGCGTGAAGAAGGCATACCTTTTAATCAGTTTGGGCCGTCGCCTTTGGCAAAACAGTTTGATGAAATATTCGCGCTGGGCGCGGAAGAGACATTAAAGTTTAACGAAACAAAGGTTGTGGTAAGCGGTTATTACAGAGGCGGCGACCTTGCATTTAAAAATCCCGATATCTTTGTGAATGACAGGCATATTAAAAACGAAGGAAAGGTAAGTGTAATGTCTTCGTATACGGCAGGCCCTGTAAATGTATACGGCGGGTATGAGTTTTCAAATAAAAGCGCCAAAAGTTTAAAGACCGGAAATAAATCAACAGGCAATCATGCGGTGATTACAAATGCAACCGCTTACCTTTTTGAAAAACTTGTTTTAACAGCCGCGGTAAGGGAAGATGTGCATTCGGTTTATGGCATGGTTACAAGTTTCAGCGGCGGCGCAAGATACGCGCTGGCGGAAAGCACAGACGTTTTTGCCTCTGTATCACAGGCATTTTCTGAACCCACGTTTGGTGATTTATTCTGGGATGAAACGCTGGATTTTTACGGTGTTTATACCAGCACGACAAAGGGAAATCAGGCGCTTAAGCCGGAAAAAGCAATGTCATACGAGGCGGGAATAACAAAAAAAGACGGAAATATGTCTGAAAAAATAGTGCTTTACCGCCGTGATGTGACGGATATGATAAGGTGGGTTACAGAAACGGATGGGTATATGACATATGATGTATCATCTCCGGTAAACCTGGACCGCGCCGTTATACTTGGAGCGGAATTAGAAGCGGAATTCACGCTTTTTGATTTTGTAACCATAACAGGCGCATATTCATATCTTGACGCAAGGGACGCTATTACAGGCAAAAAACTTTCATACAGCCCGGAAGACAGCGTTTATGCAAAGGCGGAATTCAAACTGCCTTTTAATACAAAACTCTCCGCCGGCGTAAGGTATATTGATTCAAGGCTGGATAATGCGGGGGAATACATGAAAGAATACTATATTTACGACCTGTCCGCAAGGCACATAATAAGTGAAAACGCGTCAATATTCGCAAACGTGGATAATGTGCTGGATAACAGGGAATATCAGGTGGTAAATAAGCACCCCATGCGCGGCAGAACCATTAACGCGGGAGTGAATGTCACATTTTAGGGTAGGTAGTTGCAAGTAACAAGTTGCAAGTAACAAGTTGCAAGTAACAAGTTGTAAGCTGTAAGTTGTAAGCTGTAAGTTGTAATCTGTAAGTTGTAAGCTGTAAGTTGTAAGCTGTAAGTTGTAAGTTGTAAGCTGTCTTTATTTGTGGTTGCCAATACCCCCTTATTTTGTTATAATTTTTCTGATTTCAACGGTAAAACACTTAATTAAAAAATTATATTTCAGGAGGTATTATTTATGGTTGGAGTAATTTTAGGGGTATTGCTTTTATTGTTATTAATAGGGCTTGTGGTCCTTCAGGGAATGATAGAGTGGGGCGGATTTGATTTTGAAAAATTTATGAATAAAAAAGGGTCATCTGCTTCCGCGCCCGCACCATCAGTAAAGGCGGATACTAAAAAGTCAGTAGAGAAAAAGCCGGCAAAAACAGCCGCAAAAACAGCCCCCAAAACAGCTAAAAAGGCAGCGCCTAAGAAAGTTGTAAAGGGAAAGGGGAAAAAATAAATGATATTGGATTATTTTCTTGGAATGTTTTCCAACGACATGGCCATTGACCTTGGAACGGCCACGACGCTTGTATATCTTAAAGGCAAAGGAATCGTATTAAAAGAGCCGTCAATTGTGGCGCTTTACAAAGGCCGCGAAGTAATTGCCGTGGGTAATGCCGCGAAAGAAATGGTAGGCAAAACTCCCGGAGACGTGCAGGCAATAAGGCCGATGAAAGACGGTGTTATAGCTGACTTTAACGTAACAGAAAAGATGTTAAGATATTTCATCGTAAAAGTACATAACAGGCATTCGCTTGTAAGCCCAAGAATTGCCATATCCGTTCCTAAAGGCGTAACGCCGGTTGAAAGGCGCGCCGTACGCGAATCCGCGATTCAGGCGGGCGCAAGGGAAGTTTATCTTATTGATGAACCAATGGCAGCGGCAATAGGCGCGGGCCTTCCTGTAGAAGATCCGGTGGGCCATATGGTTGTAGATATCGGCGGCGGAACAACTGAAGTAGCGGTAATTTCAATGGGAGGCCTTGTTGTTTTTAATTCAATCAGGACTGCCGGCGATAAGTTTGATGATGCCATAACAGCATATCTTAAAAAAGCATATAATATCCACGTTGGGGAGCGCACAGCCGAAAAAATAAAGATTCAGATCGGCTGCGCCATTAAACTTGACAAGACAGAAGAAATGGATGTAAAGGGAAGCGATTTAACAACAGGGCTTCCAAGGACAATAAGAATAAATTCGGACGAAATGGCAATAGCCATTGAAGAGCCGATAACCAAAATAATTGACGGCATCAAGTTTACGCTTGAACAGACCAAACCGGAACTTGCGGCCGACATAATTGACAAGGGTATTGTGCTGACCGGCGGCGGAGCGCAGCTTAGGAATTTCGACAAGAAGTTAAGGGAGGAAACCGGAGTGCCGGTTCACATTGGCGAGTCCCCCCAGGAATGCGTCGTAAAAGGCGCCGGCAAGATGCTTGAAGAGCAGCTTGACGTCTTAAGAAGGCTCTCTTTTGAAGGCGAAGAAACGCACATTGCTTCTTAAAAAGGGAAGATGAAACGAAGGCTTAAACTCTCACAAAAGTTATTTTACTCGGCAGTTATTGTAATTACCATAATTGCCGGGATATTTGCATGGAAAAAAGGGGCAGCCGCCCCTGTTGCAAAGGCTGCCCATTCTGTTCAGGAAAAAACAGGGGACTTTGTTTTTTATACAACGGACACAGCAAAGTCAATAAAACATCTCTTCAATGCCGGAAAAAACATTCAATATTTAACCCAAAAAAATATGGCCCTTGATATGGAAAACCAGTCGCTTCGTGCGGAACTGGCAAGGCTTGGCCGTTTAAAATCCTTAAATGACAATGAAGCTTACGGTAAAAGGGTAAGGACACCCGCCAATGCCATAAGCACAGGCAGCGGGTTTATTCAGTTTTACGCACTTGATAAAGGGTCAAATGACGGTGTGGAAGAGGGCGACGGCGTATTCGCGCCCGGAGGCGTGCTTGGAAGGGTATCAAGCGTCGGCGCTTCCACCTGTATGGTTCAACTTTTAACGGATGTAAAAAGCAGCATAAGCGCAAGGGTGGAACGAAGCGGTGTGGCGGGAATTCTGATAGGCGCGGGAAATAACATCTGTGAACTGAAATACGTCCCAAAAGAAGAAGATGTACAGCTTGGGGATATAATTTTAACTTCCGAACTTGGCGCTTCTTTTCCGGCGGGTATTAAAATCGGCGAAGTTATAGCGGTGGATAAAAAAAGCAATAACCTTTCTCTTGTAGTCCGAATAAAGCCTTATGTAAATACAAATACTGTAAGGGAAGTACTTGTAGTCCGTAAAAAATAAAGGAGTTTTAACATCAAAACTTTTAATTTAATTCTTATTATGTTTGTCGCTGCAGCCGTGCACGCTTACAGTTTTATTCCTGGAAGCTTAATTCACGGCGTGGATATGGCATTTATAACCTTAAGCATCCTTGTAATGCAAAAAAGGGATACGCTTGCGGCATTTGCCGCCATAATTATGTATTCGTACATGGACGCGCTTACTATGCCTTATTTTGGCGGCGGTTTGTGCGCGGGGCTTGTGACTTTTTTTGTGTTTAAGTTTATTTACGCCAACTTTTATAAAGAAAATTTCATAGCCCGGTCGGTCATTATGGCGTGCGGGGCGGCAACTGCCGTGTCATTACAGTGGATGTCCGCATCTTTGTTTTATTGGGGAATTGGTTCCGCGGTGTTTCCGTTTTCTGCGGTTAAGTTTTTTATGGCAACAGCGATAACCGGAATTTTTGTCCTGAAAATATCTGAACTTTATAACGGAGAAGGGGCAAGATGGTTAAAAACGATATTCGCGAAAATATAAAATCAGTTTATCAGAATTTTTTAAGGGTTAAATTTTATGGCTGGGTGGCAGCCATAGCTGTAATGATACTTGCCGGAAGGTTGTTTTATCTTCAGGTAATTAAAGGCGGTTATTACGCTAAACTTGCCGAATCCAACAGCGTGACGTTTGTCAGGGAAAGCGCTCCGCGTGGATATATATATGACCGCAATTACAGGGCTATAGTTACAAATTCCCCCGCTTATTCAGCCGGTATAATTCCGTATTATTTTAAGACCAATAATAAAATGGAAAAGGTTATAAGGGAAATTGCGGATGTGCTTGAAATAGAACCTTCAGAAATAGAGGAAAAAATTCAGGCAAGCGGTGTTCATGTGTTTGAACCGATAATATTAAGGCGGGCGCTTACATTAAGGCAGCTGTCAGAACTTACCGAAAAAACAGTTGAAGTAAACGGTATCACGGTTTTACAGGAACCCCAAAGGCAGTACCCTTACGGAAGCCTTGCTTCGCATGTTATTGGGTATACCGGGGAAATAACCGCGAATCAGATAAAGAACACAAAATATAAAGGGTACAGGCCAGGCGACATAATAGGGCATACGGGTATAGAAAACTATTATGACAAAATGTTAAGGGGAAAAGACGGCCTAGTTTATATTATTACTGACGCTATGGGAAGGCAGAAAAAGATAGCGGAAAAAGTTGAATCGCAGCAGGGAAAAAATCTGGTGCTTACAATTGATTTCAGGCTTCAGAAATACGCGGAACAGCTGATGGCAAATTCGGATTTTAACGGCGTAATAATAGCGCTTGAACCCAAAACAGGCGATATATTGTGCATGGTATCAAAACCTGACTATGACCTTAATAATTTCAGCGGCAGGATAAATGCGAAATACTGGAAAAAGATTTTAAGGGACAAAGCAAATCCGCTTAATAACAGGGCCATACAGGGGCTGTATTCTCCGGGTTCAATTTATAAAATTGTAACAGGTTCCGGCGCGCTTAATGAGAATATTGTAAAAACAGATGACGCGTTTTTCTGCGAAGGAATATACTGGATAAAAACCTGGCCGTATAAATGCTGGAAGAGGACGGGGCACGGATGGGTAAGTTTTTATAAGGCAATAGAGCAGTCGTGTGACATATATTTCTATAAGGTTTCCCTTAAGATGACGGTGGAGTTATTATATAAATACTCTGTCATGTTCGGGCTGGGGCAAAAATCAGGAATTGATCTTCCCGGAGAAAAATCAGGATTGGTACCCACAAGGGAATGGAAAAGAAGGATATCCAGAACGCCGTGGTTTCCCGGAAATACAGTTATGATGGCTATCGGACAGGGTTATATTACAAGCACGCCGCTGCAGATACTTAACATTATGGCGGCAATGGCAAACGGCGGTTATGCCATGCAGCCGCGCCTTTTAAAAGCGGTGACAATGGATAACAGGCGCATATTTATGAATCCGGAGCCCAAAAAACTTTTTGAAATTGATGTGAAGAAAGAAAATATAAGGGTAATGCAGATAGCGCTTAAGCGCGTTGTAACCAATTGGGCAGGCACAGGAAAGGCTTCACAGGTAAGGGGTATTGAAGTGGCAGGAAAGACAGGTACTGTTCAGAACGTTCACGGTGATAACCATGCTATGTTTTCGTGTTACGCGCCTTTTGAAAATCCGGAAATTGCCGTATATGTCCTGCTGGAACACGGCGGCGGCGGCGGCGATGCAGCTGCGCCGATAGCGGGAGACCTGCTTGATTTTTATTTCAGAACACTAAAGGAGCTTTAGATGAGAAAGTTCAGGGGAATTTTTAAGCTTACCGAACAGCTGCGTCAGTATACAAAGAATATGAACCCGGTTATGCTGGGTGCCACAATATTGCTTATGGGAATAGGGCTGCTTGGAATATACAGCGCAGAGCCTGATGCAGGGAAAGTGTTTTTTTCAAAACAGTCAGTGTGGTATGGAATTGGTTTTATTCTGATGATAATTATTGCCAATATTAATTATAACCTTGTGATAGCGGCGGCAAATCACCTTTTTGTAATATTTATATTTCTGCTTATTCTTGTTCTTATTGTAGGTCACACTTCCCTTGGAGCGCAGAGATGGCTGAAAATTGCCGGGCACGGGTTTCAGCCCAGTGAATTTATGAAGCTGGTTGTGGCGGCAACGGTCGTCAGGTTTCTTGTAATAAAAGGGAAGGAAGCGTTTTCTTTTAAAAATCTGGCTTTGGTTTTTGTTATTGTTTTCATACCGTTCTTTTTGATATTAAAACAGCCTGACCTTGGAAGCGCGCTTATGCTTATCCCGATGACGCTTGCCATTTTATTCCTTGGCAATATCCCCATAAAAAAACTTTCGGTAATACTTATAATAGGGGTGCTGATACTTCCTGTCGCGTATTACACGCTGCATGATTACCAGAAACAAAGGCTTCACACGTTTGTAAACCCGCACCTTGACCCTTTAGGGTCGGGCTATAATGTAATTCAATCGCAGATTGCCGTTGGTTCAGGTGAGGTGTTGGGAAAGGGCTGGGGTAAAGGGACGCAAAGCCAGCTTAATTTCATACCCATCAAACATACGGATTTTATTTTTGCCGTACTTGCCGAAGAGTTTGGACTTTGGGGAGGGCTGATAATTATAGGGATATATCTGTTTTTAATTATGGAAGCCCTTAAAATTATTAAACTGTGCAGGTTTACGGGAGGTAAAATGCTTGGCGGAGCCCTTGTGACAATGATATTCGCGCAGTTTTTTGTTAATGTCGGGATGAATATGGGAATAATGCCGGTTGCCGGCATAACATTGCCGCTTTTAAGTTACGGCGGGACATCTGTTATTGTGACGATGACAGCCCTGGGTATGCTTCAGAATATATACAGGGAATACATAAAGGCGGAAGAATAATGAAAAAAATATTTATAAATTCGGAAGATTTTGACACGTCGGTGGCTATAGCGGAAGACGGCAGGCTTTGTAATTTTTTCATAGAAAAAAAGGTTTATGCCAAAGCGGGAAATATATATAAAGGAAAAATAGAAAAGCTTGTGGCGGGAATGAATTTTGTTTTTGTGGACATAGGCGACGCCAAACCGGCTTTTTTATCGGAAAGGGAATATTTTGACTCTTCAAACATAGCTGAATCGGGAATGCTTGAAGATGTAAGCGAAGCCGCTGTGATAAAGCCGCAGGAAAGTATTACCGGTATTTTTGAAAAAGGGCAGGAAATTCTGGTACAGGTGATTAAAGAACCGTATCAGACAAAAGGCGCAAGGCTTACCACTAACCTTATGCTGCCGGGGTATTATGTGGTGTACAGCCCTTACCTTAAACAGACCGGAGTATCCAGAAGGATTTTGGATGATGGTGAAAGGGACAGGCTGAAAACAATAATAGCGGATGCAAAAAATAACATCCCCGGCGATTACGGGATTATAGCGCGCACACAGGCGGAAGGCGCGGATGCCGCGGCCCTGCAGGAAGAGATACGCGGGCTTCACGAAAAGTGGAAGGCGGTAAAAAAAGCCGCGGATTCATCGCGAGCGCCTTCGCAGATTTACTGTGAGCAGAACCTGCCGGTAAAAATAGTCAGGGAATATTTGGATTCCAATACATCATCAATTGTCACCGATTCAAGGGAAATATATGAAGAGATGGAAAAATACCTGAAAACGGCGTACAACAGGACGGTTGACCTTAACCTTTACGAAGGCAATGACCCGCTGTTTGAATACTATAACCTGCAGGGGCAGGTGGAAGGGATATTCAGCAATATAGTTTCGTTCAAAAAAGGCGGTTATATAAAAATAGATTTAACAGAAGCCCTTACAGTCTTTGATATAAACAGCGGCAAGTTTAAAGGCGCGGAAGATGTGGAAGCCAGCCTGCTTGCGGTAAATCTTCACGCGGCAAGGGAAATTGCGCGCCAGATAATACTGCGTAACTTAGGCGGGCTTATAGTAATTGATTTTATTGACATGCAGTCGGAAGAGAACAGAAAAAAAGTAAAAGAGGTAATGGAACAGGAACTTGCTAAAAGCAAGATGTTTCATAAAGTGGGGAATATAAGCGAATTTGGGCTTATGGAACTTACAAGAAAGCGTGACAGCAGAAGGGTGGAAGACATATATTTTGAAGAATGCCCCAAATGCAACGGCCACGGCAGAATACTGACGGATGAAAATATCTGCATAAAATACATGAGAAAGATAAAGTATGAATGCAAAAAGATGCTTGAAGAAAACGTGGCGGTTCTTGTCCCCGAAAAGATAAAAGAAAAACTTCAGACAGAATACATAGAAACACTTCATGAATATGAAATTAAGTATAAGAAAAATATAATTTTAAAGACAGAAGGGTAGTATAACTGACAGGTTACAAGTTACAGATGACAAGTTACAAGTAACAAGTAACAGGTTACAAGTAACAGGTAACAGGTAACAGGTAACAGGTAACAGGTAACAGGTAACAGGTAACAGGTAACAGGTAACAGGTTACAGGTTACAGGTTACAGGTTACAGGTTACAGGTTACAGGTTACAGGTTACAGGTTACCAGGTTACAGGTTACAGGTTACAGGTTACAGGTTACAGGTTACAGGTTACAGGTTACAAGTTACAAGTTACAGGTTACAAGTTACAAGTTACAGGTTACAGGTTACAAGTTACAAGTAACAAGTAACAAGTAACAAGTAACAAGTAACAAGTTGGTGGATGTTAATGTTAGTTTTCAAGATCTTTTTGTCTTATAACGTAGAGACGCAATATATTGCGTCTCGTTTTTTTGTTTTTAAATGTTTGGTAGACGCGGGTCTTTACCGGCCGTCGCAGTAATAATGACTCTATTGCGGAGACTGCAGGGTGTGAGTTTTTAGCGTTAGTTTTTGTTCTGGTAGCCGCACCCTTCAGGGTGTGTTGTTTAGACTTTTACTGTCCGGGCTTATTTCATATATAAACTTACTTCAACCCCCAACCTTCAAACCTTAAAGCCTCTCCAAGAATATCGGGGCAAAAACACTGTGTTTTTGCGGATTCTTTGTGGTAAACTTTGTTTATAAGGGAAATGAACAGTGGTAAAAGTTAACCTGAACTGTCGGAAGTATAAAAGGCAAAGAAAAGTCCTTTAATGTTTTAAGCTGAAAATTATGGCATAAATACATAAATTTAAGGATGGCCGGCATGATAACGCAGCAGATATATGAAACTTACAGGGGAAATCTTATTTCCGGAAACCGTATCGCATGCAGCGAAATAACCGCGGATCTTATCAAAAAAGGAATAACCTTAAAAGAATTGTATGTGGATTTATTTCAGAGGGCAATGTATGAAGTCGGCAGCCTTTGGGAAGAAAATACAATCACACCGGCGGTTGAACATATGGCTACCGGAATAACCGAATACTGCATGTCTTTGTCTTATCCGCTGATATTTGGAGCGGAACATAAAAACAAAACTGCTGTTATATCGTGCCTGGCAAATGAGTTTCATCAGATAGGCGCAAAAATGGTGGCTGATATTTTTGAAATGAACGGGTGGCATGGTTATTTCCTTGGGGCAAATACTCCGGTTGAAAATCTTATTACCCTTATAAAAGACAAAAAACCGAATGTTTTAGGTTTGTCTATAAGTATTTATTTTAATATGCCAAAGCTTATAAATACGGTAAAGCGAATACGGCAGGAATTTGCTGACCTTGTTATATTAGCCGGCGGGCAGGGATTAAAGCGTTACGCGGGGGAATTCAGTCAGTACGAAAAGATAATTGTTATAGATTCAATTTCAGAACTTGAAAGGTATATTAATGAAAACAACTAAAGAGAATATAATAAATGAATACATGCACAAAAATAACCTTATTTTTTATTTTGTTGTCCAAAAAGACGGGAAAGTCACCGATTATAATGAATTTGCCTCTCTTTTTGTCAAAAATGGAATTCCCATAAATTCTATTAAAGAAGTGTTTATTGATTTTTTCGAGCGCATGAACATCCAACAGCTTACAGAAAACCCTGAATCAGAGCACTTGTTCAGTATAAACAGCCATAAGGGTATTCCTGAAGCTTTTTATTTTTCTTTTTATGAAATTAACGGCGAATATCTGATTCTTGGAAGGATGGATGTGATGGAGATAGAAGAGTTTCAGTCCAAACTGATTGCCCTTAATAATGAACTTAGCAATATGTCGCGTGAACTTCATAAGAGTAATGCGGAATTAAAGAAGATGAATGACATGAAAAACAGGTTTCTTGGAATGGCTGCCCATGATTTAAGAAAACCGATAACGGTTATTAAGGGGTACACAAGCCTTCTTTTAAACGGCGCTGCCGGGGAGCTTGGCAAAAGGCAGTCTGAATTTATAACCGCCATTGAATCTTCATCGGTTCACATGGAAGCGCTGGTAAATGATTTTCTTGATGTTTCTGTCATTGAATCGGGGACATTGGAGCTTGTTTATTCTGATATCAGCCTTGAAAAAGAAATTGAAGAGATGCTTCACCTAAACAGGATAAAAGCGGAAAACAGAAAAATTAAACTGCATATAAATATATCCCCTGATACCGGGGTTATTTCAGCGGATAAAATGAAACTGCAGCAGGTACTGGATAACATAGCGGGTAATGCTGTTGAATTTACGCCGTCTAACGGGAATGTAATGCTGAATGTTTTTATGAATGAGGGTTATGTGGTTTTTGAAGTGACGGATGAAGGGCCGGGTATCCCGGAAAATAAAATGGATTCTTTGTTTAAGTATTTTGGGAAAACCGGAGCGGTAAAAGCTTCGGGCGATAAAAGCACAGGCCTTGGGCTTATAATCTGTAAAAAGATAGTGGAACAGCACGGCGGGTATATAAGTGTTGAAAATAATACAGGGAAGGGTGCAAAATTTACTTTTGCTTTTCCAAAAAAAAGGGGTGTGGGAAAATGAACAGGGACATGCTTGTTGAAAGCGCAAAAAAGTTAAAACAGCCTTCAGAAAAAAGCACGGGTGAATATTCCGAAAAAAGGGCGAAAATTGCCGCGGAAATGAATATTCTGATGGCGGCAAGGAAGGATATTCTTGAACTTACCGGGAATAATAATCTTGAAATGATGAAGGATAATAATAACAATCACTCTATGTTCATGGAATCCTTATTTACCGCTTTTAACCCTGAAGTCCTTGCTGATACGGTTATCTGGGTATTTAAGGTTTATGGCAGCCATGGTTTTGGTGGCTTATATTTTTCGGCAACACTGGAAGGGTGGCTGGCTGTTCTAAAAAAAGAATTATCCCCGGAAGCTTATGATGAGATATATCCGTTTTATAAATGGATGATTGTGAACATTCCGGCTTTTGCAGAACTTGCAGCAGAGAAAAAGTAAGATCGGGGCCGCCGCTGACGGTTTTACCGCGGTGTTTATGTTTTGTTTTATAATATAGAGACGCAATATATTGCGTCTCGTTTTTTTTGTCGGTGCACCATGTTACTATTACATTTTGCGGTCTGATATATTTGAAAATTTAAGGGTCTTAACACCTGCATAAATGGTTTAGGAGGTTTTATATGAACTGTGATAATTTTGAAAAAAATATAAAAATGTGCAACTGCACATATCCATGCGACAGAAAGGGCAGGTGCTGTGAATGCGTCAGTTATCACAGAAGAATGGGGGAACTTCCCGCGTGCTATTTTTCAAAAGAGGCCGAGAAAACATATGACAGGTCTGTGGAAGCGTACTTAAAACAGAAACGCTGATACCTTTCGGCAGGGGACAGGCTTTTAAATTAATATAATCTCACAAAAAAAATAATTATTTAAGAATAAAAACTTCAAGAAAATCCTTTAAAATCAATATTATCTAACGTTCATTCTATTCGTTGTGAAAAAAAGCACTTGACAAATAGTGGTCTAATAGATATATTTATATTGATAAAAAATTATCTATAAGATATCAGCATAAAGGAGGTATTAATATGACACAGATAGACAGAAAGGCGATACCGGTTCCCGCATTAAGAAGGATGCCGGCGTACTGCAATTACCTTAAGTCCCTAACATTAAAAGGGGTTGTTTACATTTCTACAACTGCTGTGGCAAATGATTTAAACCTGATTCCAATTCAGGTCAGAAAAGACTTTGAATACACCCGCCTTTCGGGAAGGCCTAAGATTGGGTACAACCTGGAAATGTTAATAGAGGCAATTGAATACATCCTTGGATGGAATAAGATGTCAAACGCGGTTATAGCAGGTGTTGGTAACCTTGGCAAAGCGCTTTTAAGCTATCAGGGATTTAAAAATTACGGGCTGGATATAATTGCCGGGATTGACGAGGATAAAAAGAAACAGGGTAAGGAAGTGGCGGGCAGAAAGATTTTTTCGCCGGACCAGATTGGCGCGCTTGTTAAAGAAAATAAAATAGGAATTGGAATCATTACGGTGCCTGTTGAAAGCGCCCAGGCAATGGCGGACTTATTTGTGAAAGCCGGAGTTAAAGCGCTGTGGAATTTCGCGCCGGTAATGCTGAATGTTCCGGCAGATGTGGTTGTACAGAATGAGAACCTTGCATCATCACTTGCGGTCTTATCGCAGAGAATCAAGCAGCAGAAAGAAAAATAACAGGAAATCATATCGCAAAGGAGAACACGATGAAAACCATGGAAAAGCAGAAGAAGTTTGAAAAGGTAATGGAAATAATAGAAAGAAACGGCGCGAATGCCGCCAGGCTTATCCCGATACTGCAGGAAATACAGGACGAATACAGGTATCTGCCGGAAGAAATTATGGACTTCACCGCGACATGCCTTAAAATTCCGCCTGCAAGGGTCTATGGGGTTGCCACTTTTTATTCGCATTTTGCGCTTGCCCCCAAAGGCAAGTACATAATCAAAGTGTGTGACGGGACCGCGTGCCACGTTAAACGCTCCGAAACACTTATAGACGCGATTCAGAAAAAACTAAAACTAAGCGACGGTAAAAACACAACAGACGATATGCTTTTTACCATGGAAACGGTATCCTGCCTTGGCGCGTGCGGCCTTGCGCCGGTGGTTGTAATAAATGAGGATATTTACGGACAGATGACGGCGGATAAAGTAACGGCTGTACTTGAAGGAATTATAAAGAAGGAGGCGGCAAATAATGCAAACAATTGAGGTACTGAATCTGGACAGAATTAAAGAAGATTATGAGAAACGTGCGGGATTAAAAGAAAGAAGAATTATTATATGTGCCGGAACCGCGTGTGTTGCAAATGGGGCGCTGAAGTTATTTGACGCTATAAAGCAGGCTGCTGAAAAAGAAGGTATTAAGGTTGTTGTTGAACTTAAACATGATGACAAAGGCGGCAACCACTTAAGCAAAAGCGGCTGTCAGGGGTTTTGCCAGATGGGCCCCCTTGTAACAATTATGCCGGAAGATATTCTTTATACAAAAGTAAGACCTGAAGATGCTGAGGAAATAGTGAAAAGTACAATTGAAAAAGGCGTAATTATAGAAAGGCTATTATACAAGAATCCTGCTGACGGAAAAGTATGTGTTAACAAGGCAGAGATTGACTTTTACAGAAAACAGCACAGGTATGTATTAAAGCAGTGCGGAGTCATTGATCCGGAGGATATTACTGAATACATAGCTTGCGGCGGGTATTCGTCACTTGAAAAAGCGCTGAAGGATAATCCCGCGAAAGTGTGCGCTGACATACTTGAAAGCGGCCTTCGCGGCAGGGGCGGAGCCGGATTCCCAACGGGAAAAAAGTGGGATTTAACAAGGCTTCAAAATTCGGATAAAAAATACATTATCTGTAACGGGGATGAAGGCGACCCCGGCGCGTTTATGGACAGAAGCGTAATGGAAGGCAATCCGCATAGTGTGATTGAAGGTATGGCAATCGCGGCGCACGCCATCGGCGCAGACGAAGGTTTTGTTTATGTAAGGGCTGAATATCCGCTTGCCGTGAAAAGAATGAAGAAAGCCGTAATTGACGCCAAGGCATCGGGCATCATTGGCGACACCCTGCTTGGAACAAAAAAGAAGTTTAACCTTAGCGTGATGGAAGGCGCGGGCGCGTTTGTATGCGGCGAAGAAACTGCGCTTATGGCATCTGTAGAGGGCAGGCGCGGGATGCCAAAACCCAAACCCCCGTTTCCGGCACAGAAAGGTCTTTGGGATAAACCGACAGTTATAAATAACGTAGAGACGCTGGCAACAATCCCTTTGATATTAATGGACGGGCCGCTGGAATATAAAAAGATGGGAACAAAGACATCTCCGGGGACCAAGACTTTTGCCGTGACAGGTCAGGTTGCAAACACCGGGCTTATAGAGGTGCCATTTGGCACCACATTAAGGGAAATAATATTCGGGATAGCAGGCGGTGTTACAGGCGAAGGCGGAAAAGTGGAAGAGGGTAATTTTAAAGCGGTTCAGATTGGCGGCCCTTCCGGCGCGTGCTTAACCCCGGAACACCTTGACCTGGAACTGGACTTTGAAAATTTAAAAAGCGTAGGGGCAATGGTCGGGTCGGGCGGGCTTGTGGTAATGAATCAAAGCACCTGCATGGTAAAAATAGCGGCGTATTTTATGCAGTTTACGCAGAATGAAAGCTGCGGCAAGTGCGTGCTTTGCAGGGAAGGTACAAAGCAGATGCTGTGGCTTATGAATGACATATGCGAAGGAAAAGCCGATGAGTCCGTTATACCCGTGTTAAAAGAACTTGCCGGCGCGATAAACAAAGGTTCGCTTTGCATGCTTGGAAAGACAGCGCCGAATCCTGTGTTATCCACGATGCGTTATTTTCCGCAGGAATATGAAGCGCACGTAAAGGATAAGAAGTGCCCTGCCAATGAATGTAAAGGGCTTATGGACGTGGTGATAGATAAAGCGCTGTGCAAAGGGTGCGGGCTGTGCGCCAAGGTTTGCCCTTCGGCGGCGATAACAGGAAAAGTTAAAGAGCCTTATGTAATAAATAAAAGCAAGTGCGTTAAATGCGGGGTATGTATTGATACCTGCAGGTTTAAAGCGATAAATTTTAAAGGAGGCAATTAATATGGAAAATACAAAAGTGTTAATTGACGGCAGGGATGTAAAGTGCGAAGGCGAAAAAAATCTGCTTGAAATAATAAGAAAGTCCGGCATAGAACTGCCCACTTTCTGCTATCATTCGGAGCTTTCCGTATACGGCGCGTGCAGGCTGTGTATGGTGGAAGTGGAAGGCAGGGGGCTTCAGCCGGCGTGTTCCACAATTCCGGAAGCGGGGATGAAGATAAAGACCAACACCGAAGAGATAAGAAATATGAGAAAGATAATTGTTGAACTGCTTCTGGCCAACGGCAACCATGACTGTGTGACCTGCAGGAAAAGCGAGCACTGCCAGCTTCAGACACTGTCCAGAAGGCTTGGCATACAGGAGGTAAGGTTTAAGAAAAGGGAGCAGTCTAAACCTGTGGATGCTTCGGCATACAGCATAGTAAGGGACCCTTCCAAATGCGTGCTGTGCGGCGACTGCGTAAGGATGTGCGCTGAGGTTCAGGGAGTAGGAGCTATTGATTTTGCTTTCCGCGGCAGCAAGTGCGAAGTGGTGCCAAGTTTTGGCAGGGATTTAAATAAGGTTGAATGCGTTAACTGCGGGCAGTGCGCAAGGGTATGCCCGACGGGCGCCCTTATAATTAAAAGTGAAGTTGAAAGCGTATGGAAAGATATTCATGACAAGGAAAAGACTGTTGTGGTGCAGATTGCGCCCGCGGTAAGGGTGGCGCTTGGTGAAGAGTTTGGTTTAAAAACAGGGGAAGCAGTAACAGGGCGTATAGTGGCAGCGCTTAAGATGATGGGTTTTGATAAAGTATATGACACTTCTTTCACTGCAGACCTGACAGTAATTGAAGAGGGCAATGAATTTATTGAAAGGGCGGGAAAAGGCGAAAAACTGCCGCAGTTTACAAGCTGCTGCCCTGCATGGGTAAAATTCGCGGAGCAGTATTACCCGGAATACCTTGGCAACCTTTCCAGCTGTAAGTCGCCCCAGCAGATGTTTGGAAGCGTGGCAAGAGAAATGCTGCCTGCCGCATTAAATATTCGGCAGCAGGATTTAAGCGTGGTTTCTATAATGCCGTGTACCGCGAAAAAATTCGAGGCCAAAAGGCCGGAATTCATAAAGGACAAAATCGCGGATGTGGACCACGTGCTTACCACAAGGGAACTTGCCAGAATGATAGGCGAATGTGGAATTGATTTTAAAAATCTTACTCCGGAATCTTTTGATATGCCTTTGGGATATAAGACCGGCGCCGGTGTAATTTTTGGAAGCAGCGGAGGGGTCACAGAAGCGGTGCTGCGGTATGTGGCAGAGAAAGCAACAGGTACAGCGCTTGAAGGATACGAGTTTAAAAACGCCAGAGGGGAAGACGGCATAAGGGAATTGTCTGTGGAACTTAACGGCAGGACCTATAATCTGGCTGTTGTTCACGGGCTTATGAACGCAAGGCGTATGCTGAAAAGCGTAAAGAACGGCACAAAAAGTTATGACCTGGTGGAAGTAATGGCTTGCCCGGGCGGCTGTATTGGCGGAGCCGGACAGCCCTGTTATAAGGAAACAGATATAAAAAAGGAAAGGGCCAAAGGCATTTATGAAAATGACAAAATGCAGCAGCTTCACAAATCGCAGGAGAATCCGTATATAAAGGAACTTTACGAAAAACATGGTTTTAACGACCACAAGAAAGCGCATGAACTTCTGCATACAGGGTATAAAAACAGAAAAAGAACGGATTCTGACGGCATACTTGTATGCGGCGGAAAAACCCCGGATGCACTTAAAATTGAAGTGTGTTTTGGAACCGGGTGTTTTATAAGGGGCTCACAGGATATGATGAAAAAGATTGTAGCGTATCTTGAAGAAAATGGAATTAAAGACAAAACAGAAGTCAGGGCAACGTTCTGCTTTGAAAGGTGCGACAGGGGGCCGGTAGTAAGAGTCGGCAGAAAAGTAATTGAAAAAGGGGATTTGGAAAGCGTGCTGAGAGAAATTGACAGCAAAGTGAAAGCGGCGGTCTGACGCGCAAAAAGGAAGTGGCGTATGAGCGAAACACAGGTTGTATTTACACTTACAGCAAAATGCATGGACTGTTACAGGTGCCTTAAAGTATGCCCTGTAAAGGCCATTAAAATGAAAGACGGGCAGGCACAGGTTGACCCAAACCTGTGCATTGCCTGCGGCACCTGCGTGCGGGAATGCCCGCAAAAAGCAAAGGCGTATCTAAGCGGCGTGGAAAGCGCAAAGCGCGCGATAGAAAGCGGCAGCGCAGTGGCAATGGTGGCGCCTTCTTTTGCCGCGTTTTATGATAAATGGGAAAGGCTGCGTTTTATCGGCGCGTTACGAAGGCTGGGCTTTAAGCTGGTGGAAGAAACCGCGGAGCACGCGTATGACGTTTCTATGAACGTGAAAACAATAGCCGGAAATGCAAAAAGAAAACACATCTGCACCGCCTGCCCCGCGTTTACGCAGTTCGCGGAAAAATACCGTGAAGATGCAGTGGAGCTGCTGACGCCGGTTGTCTCGCCCATGATTCAGCACGCCAACGAAATATTCATGAAATATTCCGGGATGATGAAGCCGGTTTTTATCGGCCCGTGTATAGCAAAGAAAAAAGAGGCTTTAAAGTATCCGCAGCTTCTGGAAGCGGTGCTTACATTTGAAGAAATAGAAAAGATGTTTGAAGAAAAGGGGATTGAACTTAAAAACTGCGAAGAAAGTTTTTTTGACGGAGGCGTAAAAGGGCATGCAAGGTGGTATCCGCTTGGGGGCGGGCTGTTAAAAACCGCGTATGGCGATGATATTTCCGCGGTAAAGACCTGCGTTCCGGAAGGTTTTACGGAGATTGAAGATGCGTTAGAATCTGTAATTGAAAGTGATGAAGGTATTATTGTAGAGCCTCTCTTCTGTAAGGGGGGGTGCGTGAAAGGGCCGGGCGGAAGAAAAGACGTAAATTTTTACGTCGCAAAAAAACGCCTTGCAGAGTATATAGAATCCGCTCCTGTGAACGGTGAAGCGGGTTTTAAGCCGGTGATGAAAGCGGAATTTTTATTTAAAAGCGCCAAAGGCGCGGACATTACGGAAGCGGAAATAGAAAAGATGCTTGAAAAGACAGGCAAAGGCAATCCCGCGCAAAGGCTTAACTGCGGCGCCTGCGGATATGAAAGCTGCAGGGAAAAAGCCATAGCCGTAATAAGGGGAATGGCAGAACCGGAAATGTGCATGCCTGTGATGCGCAGGCTGGCGGAACAAAGGACAGACAGAATAATAGAAACAAGCCCTAACGGGATAGTGATAGTGGACAGGGAGATGAAAATAATAAAGATGAACGCCGCGTTTGGCGCAATGTTTCGGTGCGCGGGCAGGCAGGGCGCGCATGTTTCTGATGTAATTGACCCGCTGCCTTTTGAAAAACTTGCGTCTGAAACAGAAGATATGATTCAGGAAACTGCTGCCCATCCAAGGGCGGGGATTACCTGCCATCAGATATTCTACAGGATGAAAGAAGAAAACCATTACGTGGGAATTTTTGTTGATTTGACAAGGCTTACAAATACGGATAAAAGGCTTGCGGAACTTAAGGAAAAAACAATTAATCAGGCTAAACAGCTTCTGGAACACCAGCTTAAAATGGCGCAGGACATGGCGCTTTATCTTGGCGAGAACACCGCAAAAAGCGAAGAACTTCTGCACAGGCTTGTTGTAGCCGCGGGCGGTAAAGATGAAAACAGAAAATAAAACAGGGATGCTTTACACAGACTGCCACAATTTATGCGCGGTTAAAACGGGTTATTCCGCGTGCGGGGATTATTTTGAAGTATTCAGGGACGCGCGCGCGGTAACGGCAGTACTGGCGGACGGGCTTGGTTCCGGCATAAAGGCCTCTGTTGCATCCAGAATGGCGTGCGCATCCATAATTGGAATGATAAAAGCCGGGTTTAGCATGAAAGAAGCTGCGGCGTGCGTTATAAAAACTGCGCGCAGGGTTAAAGAAGGCGGTAAAGCCGCTTATTCGGCATTCACGGTTATAAGAATATTAAATGACGGCGCTGCCGGCGTGATAACTTATGACGCGCCTATGCCGGTTTTAATCACGGGAAGGCAGGCGTACGTTCCGGAGATGAAATATACAACGATAGAAGGCCAGGTTGCCGGGGAATTAAATATAAGATTAAAGGAAGGCGACGGGCTTATTGTAATGTCGGACGGCATCACACAGGCAGGAATGGGGCGCGACCTGCCGTTTGGCTGGACAGAAGAAGGTGTACGCGACTTTGTAAGCGGAAGCCACGCCGCGGGTTTTAAGGAAAATGAAATGCCGGAGCTGCTTGTAAACAGGGCTGCCGCGGTATCCGGCGGGTATCTTCACGATGACGCAAGCGCGGCGTATTTTTCCTGTAGAAAAGGAAGGGTAATGAATATATTTACAGGGCCGCCTTCTGAAAAAAATAATGACGCTGCCGCGGTAAGTGAATTTATGGCTGCGGACGGTATTAAAGTGGTATGCGGCTCCACCACTGCGGATATTATTTCCAGGGAAGCGGGAATAGACGTGGGCTATGGCAAAACATATACGGGTTTTTTCAGGCCTCCAAAATATTTTATGAAGGGCATTGAAGTGGTCACAGAAGGGGCGGTTGTGTTAAACCAGCTGTATAATATTATAGATCAGGAAAGTTTAAAACTTGACCGTGAATCGTGCGTGACAGAAATAGCCGTGCTTGCAAGGGTTTGTGATGTAATAAACATATATATAGGAAAGGCCTTAAACCCCGGGCATAATGACATTGCCTTTACCCAGCTTGGAATCCTGCCAAGGGAAGTGATAGTTAACATGCTGGCGGAGAAATTAAGGAAGATGGGAAAACTGGTGGTAATAAAAGAGGTTTAAGGGGTGTGTTGTTTAGGTTTGTTTTTGTTTTTGCCTTGGTAGCCGCACCCTTCAGGGTGCGTTGTTTTTAGATTTTTGGTTTGCGTAGTGGTAGACGCGGGTCTTTAGCCCGCGGCAGTTGATTTAGATTTTAAGATCTGGCATTTCGTTGATGTCTTGGTAGCCGCGCCTTTTAAGGATCGTTGTTTTAGGATTTAACCGTCTCTTCTCCACTCGCACGCTCGCTTCAACCGCGGGCTAAAGACCCGCGTCTACCAAACCTTCTGTCCCACTATGTCTATTAAAACGCAGATTGTGTTAATTGGCGGTATGTGATAAATTAATCATATAATCATGGCGGAGGATGTATGAAGAAAACTATAATTATTTTATCTCTCTTTTTATTAATACTTATAAGAAAAACAATACCGGACACTTCAATTTCTTCATCCAATTCAATTGGGATTATGTTTAGAAATTCCAGTAGTGTTTATGTAAGAGATGCTATGGATGAAATGCTGCGGCTTAGAAACTGGATAGAAACGGACATAGTTGAAAATGCTTTATTTACAAAGGTTTTTATAGATGAGGATGCGTCTAAGGGTCAAATTCTTATGATTATAGAACCGGTGACATTTTATAAGGTTGAAAAGGGAGGTAATGTTGGAGCTTATATAGCTGCATCTTATATTTCTCCTCTTTTTTACACAATGTTAAGAAATTCAAGATTTACAGTAAACGTAAAATTATACAATAGAAAAACAAAAACTAAGATAGCTGAAACGACGGTTACATCAGAGGATAAATCAGGACAAGGGATTTCTGCGGATATGATTTACTCTGTTGATATGGTTGCGGAAAAAGTAAAAGAATTCCTGTTGGAATGCAACGGAGCAGAAAATTTATTAATAAACTGACTAATAAACTGACACCGTGCCTTGACGCGTGACATTATTAAAATAAACGCTAATAAAATATAAGGTTTCTCGCATTTGTTTGTAAATAAAGCGATTTTCGCAGCCGCGCCTTTTAAGGCGCGTGTCCTTTTTATTTAAAAATAATCTATAAAGTTAACTGCCGCACCATTAAAGGTTTGCTTGCCGGAACAAAAACGTTATTAAGTTTAACTTCCGTCTGTTCGTACTGATAAAAATGTGGATTGAGTTGATTGGAGATATGTGATAAATTTATTCAACAATCATGGCGGAGGATGTATGAATTATAAGAAAAACAATACCGGACACTTCAATTTCTTCATCCAATTCAATTGGGATTATGTTTAGAAATTCCAGTAGTGTATATGTAAGAGATGCTATGGATGAAATGCTGCGGCTTAGAAACTGGATAGAAACGGACATAGTTAAAAACTCTTTATTTACAGAGGTTTTTATAGATGAGGAGGCGTTTAAGGGCCAAATTCTTATGATTATAGAACCGGTCACATTTTATAAGATTAAAAGGTACAGTAATATTGGATATTATCCAATGGTTAGAACTTCAAAATTTACAGTAAGCATAAAATTATACGATAGAAAAACAAAAACTAAGTTAGCTGAAACGACAGTTACATCAGAGGATGAATCAGGACAAGGGATTTCTGCGGATATGATTTATTCTGTAGATATGGTGGCGGAAAAAGTAAAAGAATTCCTATTGGAATGCAGCGGAGCGGAAAATTTATAGTGTTTAGGTGCTTGGGAAATTAAATGATTTAAGTTATTAAATGAGAGCGTCTTAATAATATCTTTTTGCGTCTTTTCTTTCTCGGCCTTTATCTATTGGATATGGGATAAAAGTTTATGGGTTAGATCCTTATATCAATCCACGAAATAATAGAACAAAAACACACTTTGTTGTATAATAATTAATATTATTAAATAACCAGGAGGAATATTATGATAGCGGTAACAGGCGGAGCGGGATTTATAGGAAGTGCCATAATATGGGAACTTAACCAGCGGGGGATTACGGATATTCACGTGGTGGATGAGCTTGGCACGGATGAAAAATGGAAAAACTTAAACGGGCTTAAATTTTCGGATTACGAAGAAAAAGAGAGTTTCATTAAACGCGTGGTATATGACGATAAACTGCTTCGTGACTCTTTGGAAGGCGTGATTCATATGGGTGCGTGCAGTGCGACCACGGAAAAAGACGCGTCTTTTCTGATAGAAAACAATTACAAATATACACAGGTAACAGGCAAGTGGTGCGCAAAGTATGGAAAGAAGTTTGTTTACGCAAGTTCTGCCGCCACTTACGGCGACGGAGCGCAGGGGTTTGACGACGCGCACGAAAAAATAGAATCCTTACGGCCGCTTAATATGTACGGTTATTCCAAACAACTTATGGACCTTTGGGCTTTAAAAAGCGGCATAATATCAAAAATGGCGGGCGTTAAGTTTTTCAATGTATTTGGGCCGAATGAATACCACAAAGACGACATGAGAAGCGTTGTGCATAAAGCGTTTGGACAGATAAACGCGACAGGCAAGATTCAGCTGTTTAAATCCCACAAAAAAGGGTATGAAGACGGCGGGCAGTTAAGGGATTTTGTTTACGTTAAAGACGCGGTTGCCATGACATTGCACGCGTATGACAAAGGATTATCCGGTATCTATAATGTTGGCACCGGAAAAGCAAGAAGTTTTGCAGACCTTGCGAAAGCAACATTTAACGCGATGGGGAAACCGGTAAATATAGAGTACATAGACATGCCGGAATCAATAAGGGAAAAGTACCAGTATTTTACAGAGGCGAAAACAGACAAAATCCGCGCGGCGGGCTTTAACGGCAAAATACACACCCTTGAAGAGGGTGTTAAGGATTATGTTCAGAATTACCTTATGAAGGATAATCCGTTTTTAGGATAGGGAAACATAGCGATTTAAGCTATAAGCAGATAAGCAGAAGCGATAACATAAGCAAAAAGCAGATAAGCAATTAAGCATTAGCGAAATCAAAGGCGTTATGTTTCCGCTATAGCTTAACTGCTTAATGTTTATGGCTTATGCTTAGGTGTTTCCGCTATAGCTTAATTGCTTAATCTGCTAAAGTGCTATGTTTTGTGCCGTTTTCTCTTTACAAAACCCCGTTGCGGTTTTATAATCAATTTGTTTTTATAACAATCATAATAAGGAGAATCAAAGATGGCATCATTTATGGAGCAGGTTTTTGAAAAAGCAAAGAAAGACCCCAAAAAAGTAGTCCTTCCGGAAGGTAATGATGAAAGAACAGTTGAAGCGGCGGCGAAGTGCGCGGAAATGAAGATAGCGGATATAACCATCCTGGGAAATCCGGATAAGATAAATGAAATTGCAAAAAATAAAAACCTTAAACTTGACGGGGTTAAGATATTGGACCTTGCAAACCTGCCGAATATTCAGGAATACGCAAATGAATTTTATGAAATGAGAAAAGCAAAAGGCGTCACCCCGGAACAGGCAATGGAAATCATGAAAAAAGACGTCTACTACGGAGCAATGATGGTAAAAAAAGGCGTTGTTGATACGTTTGTAGCCGGCGCGGTTAACACCACTTCGGATGTTTCAAGGGCGGCTATTTATCTTATAGGAATGAAACCCGGGATTAAAACTCTTTCCAGTTTCTTTGTTATGATACTTCCGGATAAATCTTTCGGCAAAGACGGCGTGCTGTTTTATTCTGACGGCGGATTTGTAATAGACCCTGATGAAAATCAGCTTTCTGACATTGCGGTAACAACAGGAAATACATATAGGGAGTTAATGGGAGAAGAGCCAAAAGTGGCAATGCTTTCATTTTCCACAAAAGGAAGCGCCAAACACGCAAGGATAGACAAGGTTATTAAAGCACTGGAGCTTGCAAAACAGAAAGACCCTTCAATGATGATAGACGGAGAAATGCAGGGCGACGCGGCGTTAATACCCGCTGTAGGCGCGAAAAAAGCGCCCGGTTCCGCGGTTGCGGGGCAGGCAAATGTCCTGATATTCCCGGACCTTGATTCCGGAAATATAGCTTATAAACTTACCGAAAGGCTTGCAAAGGCGGAAGCTTACGGGCCTATTTATCAGGGGACCGCAAAACCGTGCAGCGATTTATCGCGCGGCTGCAAGGCAAGCGATATTATTAATGTAACTGCAATCAATGTTGTAAGGCTTCAGAATCACAAATAAAAAATAATATACCGGAGGTAATAATATGAAAGTTATGGTTATTAATTGCGGAAGTTCTTCGCTGAAATTCAAGCTGTTTGACATGGAAAAGAACAATGTGCTTTTAGCTGAAGGTGTCATTGAAGAAATAGGCAAAGAAAAATCCAAGTTCAATTTTAAAACGCATAAAATGAAAAAAGATGAAAAGGTGGTCAAAGAGATTAAAGCTGAAAACCACACAGAAGCGGTTGAAGCGGTTGAAAAGATTTTAATTGACCCTAAAGTAGGGCTGTTTAAGGATAAAATAGAGGTAGATGCCGTAGGCCATAGGGTTGTTCACGGCGGGGAAAAGTTCAGCAAATCCGCCCTTATCACAAAGGGTGTAAAAGAAGTAATTACAGACTGTTTTGAAATAGCGCCCCTGCATAATCCGCCAAACATGGCGGGTATTGAAGCCTGCGAAAAGATATTCAAGGATGTGCCGCAGGTGGCTGTTTTTGATACGGCTTTCCATCAGACAATGACAAAACAGGCATACATATACGGGCTTCCGTATGAACTATATGAACGTTATCACGTAAGAAAGTACGGTTTTCACGGTACGTCGCATGAATACGTTTCCAAAAGGGCTGCGGAGCTTTTAAAGAAGGATATTAAAAATACAAAGCTTATCACCTGCCATCTTGGCAACGGCGCCAGCATAACTGCTGTTAATGGCGGCCAGTCATATGATACGTCTATGGGTTTCACCCCTCTTGAAGGGCTGGTAATGGGAACAAGGACAGGCGATATGGATCCCGCGGTTGTGACTTTTTTAATGAAAAAAGAACACCTTGATGCTGACGCAATGGACAGCCTGCTGAACAAAAAAAGCGGGCTTAAAGGAATCTCCGGCGTTTCAAATGATTTAAGGGAAATTATGGAAGCGGCGAAAAATGATAATGCAAGGGCGAAATTTGCCATAGATATATTCTGCTACAGAATCACAAAATATATCGGCGCATATGCAGCTGCCATGGGCGGCCTTGACGCGGTGGTATTTACCGGCGGAATAGGGGAAAACGCAGTTGCAATCAGGAAAGAAGTATGTGAAACACTTGGTTTCCTTGGAATAAAAATTGACGATTTAAAAAACGAATCAAAAGAGAAAGAAAAAGTTATAAGCAAAGGCAAAGTGAAAGTAATGGTAATACCGACAAACGAAGAGCTTATGATTGCCATGAAGACAAAATGGGTGGCAGAAGAATCAAAGCATACGTTCAGGTAAGCTGGAAGGTTAGACGCTTGGACGCTTGGAGGATTAGAAGCTCGGCGGGTTGGTTTGGAAGTGGTAGGCGCATCCCTTTAGGGTGCGGCAGTTGATTTGGATTTGTTTTTACTTTCGACCATCCGACCTTCTGACCTTCCGACCCTCGTGTTTTATTTATGGGATATGGGATAACAGTTTATGGGATAGGAATTGATGGCCGAGAAACCGCCGTATTGGTATATTTGCGAACGGTAATCATATAAAGGATGATAATTAATGTCCAAAATAATCAGCATAGGCGAGATACTGGGGGATTTTGTCCCTGAAGGCAAAGGGCATATACTGCGGCCCGGGGGAGCGCCTTCAAATGTGGCGGTTAACCTTGCGCGGTGGGGCGCTGATGCCGCGATAATTTCAAAAGTGGGCGATGATTTTCTTGGCCGCTTTCTTACCGGTTTTGTTAAATCAAACAACGTGGATGTTTCCTGCATATATAAAATTAAAGGGTATAAAACAGGCCTTGTATTTGTGTTTCTTGACAAATCAGGGGAGCGGGATTTTACCTTTTACGGAAATCCTTCGGCAGATACGATGTTAATACCTTCTGAAGTTAAGGAAAGTTTCATAAAAAAATGTTCTATTCTGCATTTTGGTTCTATCAGCACGATGTATAAAAATAGCGGTGCTGCCACATTAAAAGGTATTACGCTTGCTAAAAAGCACGGTAAAATAGTTTCTTATGACCCTAATGTGCGGCTTAACCTTTGGGAAGGCAGGCACAACGCCGCAAAAAAACACATTAAGCGGTATTTTAAATACGCGGATATTATAAAGGTAAGCGATACAGAGCTTAAATTTTTGTTTGGCAGAATTCCGGATAAGAAAAGCATAAAGGGCGTATTCAGGGAAAACCAGCTTGTGTTTATAAGCGCGGGCAAAAATGGGTGTTATGTTAAGTTTGGGGATGTGTTTTTCCATTCGCCCGGGGTAAAAGTTAAGGCGATTGATACCACCGGCGCAGGGGATGCTTTTATGGCAGGCGTACTTTATATGGTTGATAAGATGGGAAAAGGGTTATGTCTGGATGAAAAACAACTGCGTGAAATCGCCTCCTTCGCCAACGCCAAAGGCGCGAAAGCGGCAATGAAAAAAGGGGCGGTTTGAGGTACGGATGCTTAGAGGGTTAGATGCTTGGATGCTTGGTTTAGATCTTGTAGGGGACGTGCTCCTGCGCGTCCCGCGTTAGTGTTCATCGATTTTGTTTCAAAATGTTTGGTAGCCGCGCCTTTTAAGGTGCGTTGTTTAGATTTGGTATTTTAGTATTATGTCGTGGTAGACGCGGGTCTTTAGCCCGCGGCAGTTGCAGTTGGTTTTATCAGGCATCTAACCATCCAAGCTTCTAAGCGTCTGCTCTTATTTATGGGATACAGATTTTGTAATGGATGCCGCACCATATATTGTTTACATTTCATTTTTCCTGTTGTAAAATAATCACATTTATTAATTTATTGGAGGCAGGATTTGGCTAAAATAACGAATATTCTCCTTGTCGGTGTTGGAGGGCAGGGAATTGTAAGCAGTTCTGACATTATTTCCGATATGGCGCTTGCAAAGGGCCATGATGTAAAAAAATCAGAAATCCACGGAATGAGCCAGCGCGGCGGCGTGGTTTACAGTTTTGTCCGTTACGGTGAAAAGGTCTATTCGCCGCTTCCGCTTAAGGAAGAAGTTGATTTTATTGCGTCTTTTGAAGAGATGGAAATATTGCGCTGGCAGGATTATATCAACCCAAAAACAAAAGTAATTGTAAACACCCAGCAGATTAAACCCGCTTCCTTCGCGTTTACAAAACAGGAATACCCGGACGTTAAGGGCGCTTTTAAACATCAGCATGTAAAATACATTGACGCGATTGCCGCGGCCAAAGAAGAAGGAAATATAAAATTTGTAAGTTCCGTCATGACGGGAGCTTTATGTGCTTATCTGGATTTTAACGAAAATGATTTCAGGGAGGCGTTTACAAAACGCGTCGGCAAATATACGGATGAAAATGTAAAGGCGTTTTTAAAAGGAAAGGAGTCAGTTAAATGAACTATTATTCCGCGGAAGAGTCATATTCAAGAGACCAGCTTAAAGCGCTTCAGTCTGAAAGGCTTATTAAGACTGTAGAGCGGGTTTACAATAATAACAAATTTTATAAGAAAAAAATGGATGACCTTGGGGTAAAACCTTCGGATATAAAAAGCGTTGATGACATAGTAAGGCTGCCTTTTACTTATAAGAATGACCTGCGGGATAACGACTATCCTTATGGCATGTTTTCCGCGCCGCAAAAAGACGTGGTAAGAATACACGCGTCTTCCGGCACCACGGGTAAAATGACCGTTGTCGGCTACACAAAAAACGATATAGATGTCTGGGCAACCGTGATGGCAAGGTCAATTGCCATGGCAGGCGGCACGCCCGGTGATATGATACATAACGCTTATGGCTACGGGCTTTTTACAGGCGGCCTTGGCGTTCATTATGGCGCGGAAAAACTTGGCGCGACCGTGATTCCTGTTTCCGGAGGAAACTCGCAGAGGCAGTTAAAGATAATGAAGGACTTTGGCTCCACAATTCTTACCTGCACTCCTTCTTACGCTTTAAACCTTGCCGAGACATTAAAAGAAACGCCGGAAATATCAAGAAAAGACATAAAATTAAAAGCCGGCATATTCGGCGCGGAGCCGTGGTCGGAAAATATGAGAAAAGAAATAGAAGAAGCGTGGGGAATTGACGCTGTTGATATTTATGGTTTAAGCGAAATAATAGGGCCGGGCGTTGCAAATGAATGCCTGCAAAAACACGGGCTTCACGTTTATGAAGATCATTTTATACCGGAGATAATAAATCCGGAAACCGGCGAACCGGTAAAGCCGGGCGAGAAAGGCGAACTTGTTTTTACCACCATCACAAAAGAAGCGATTCCGCTTTTAAGATACCGCACGCGGGATATAACAAGATTAATTCCCGAACCATGCAAATGCGGGCGCGGACTTATAAGGATGGAAAGGGTAAGCGGCAGGACTGATGACATGCTTATAATAAGGGGCGTTAACGTGTTCCCGTCAGAAATAGAGATGGTAATAATGAAGTTTAAAGGCGTGGAACCGCACTATCAGATTATTGTGGACAGGCCGGAGCACGGTATGGACAGGCTGGAAGTTCAGGTGGAAGTAAATGAAAGCATGTTCAGCGATGAAATAAAGGTCCTTGAACAGACTGAAAAAGATATCGCGCACGAAATTCATTCTGTCCTTGGCGTCAGCGTGAAAGTGAAACTGATGGAGCCAAAGACAATTGCCAGAAGCGAAGGCAAGGCAAAACGCATAATAGATAAGAGGAACCTATAATGGGGAGGTTATCATGAAAATAGTTCAGCTTTCCGTTTTTCTTTCCAATGAAAAAGGCAGGCTTTTTGACGTGATGGATACACTGGCAGACGCGAAGATAAACATACGCGCGCTGTCACTTGCGGAAACCGCGGATTTTGGCGTGTTAAGGATGATTGTTAATGATAATGAAAAAGCGATGGACGCCCTTAAAAAGAATAACATTGTGGTTAAGACCACGGAAATAATAGCTGTGGAAGTGCCTGACCGGCCGGGCGGACTTGCCGGCGTGCTTGCGGTATTTAAAGAGTCCGGGGTTAATATAGAATACATGTACGCTTTTGTGGAAAAAAAGGGCAATAACGCTTTAATGGTTTTCAGGGTGGATAATATAGACCTTGGAATTGAAGCGCTTACAGATAAAAAAATTAAGATTTTACAGGGAAAAGAGATAAAAAATATTTAATCATAAAGGTGTTTTGGCGGCTTAAGGCTAAACTAAAGCTGTCAGGTGATTATAAATTCAGGAGAAAAATTGAAAAAGTTACTTATGTCAGGCGATGAAGCAATAGCGCGCGGCGCTTTTGAAGCGGGCGTTTCGTGCGGTTTTGGATATCCGGGAACGCCGTCCACGGAAATAATGGAAGCATTTTCGGAATATGACGTTTACGCGGAATGGTCAATAAATGAAAAAGTGGCGCTTGAAGCCGCAACCGGCGCTTCGTTAGGCGGCGTAAGGGCGCTTGTCACAATGAAACACGTGGGGCTTAATGTCGCGCTTGACGCTTTTATGACCCTTGCTTATACCGGCATAAACGGCGGCCTTGTAATTGCAAACGCCGACGACCCGGGCATGCACAGTTCGCAGAACGAACAGGACAACAGGATTCTTGGTAAATTCGCGTACGCGCCGGTTATAGAGCCTTCATCATCAGAGGAAGCCAGGGATTTTATGATTAAAGCGTATGATTTAAGCGAGGAATTTGACGTGCCGGTGCTGTTCCGTTTTACCACAAGGATAGCCCACGCAAGGGGAGTTGTGGAAATTGATGAAAGTTTAAAACCTGAAAAGAAAAAGAAACCCATATCTGTCCCGTGGGATAAATACGTGATGATGCCGTTGAATGCAAAAAAACGCAGGGTGGTTTTAATAGACCGCTATAATAAGATGAAACAGTTTGCCGAAACGACGGACTTAAATAAGGTGGAAATGGGCGATACGGATATCGGTTTTATAACTTCGGGCGTGTGTTATGAATATGCTAAAGAGGTTTTTCCGGGCAAGTCACTCTTTAAAATCGGATTATTAAACCCGCTGCCAATAGAACGGATAAAAGATTTTGTGTCAAAAGTTAAAAAGGTATATGTGCTTGAAGAACTGGAGCCCTATATAGAGGATTATTTAAAAGCACAGGGTATAAATCTGGAAGGCAAAAGTATCTTCCCTTTAATAGGCGAACTTGATCCGGATATAATAAGAGACAGTTTTTACAAAAAAGAACACCCTAAAACAGCTTCTGCTGTTCCGCCAAGGCCTCCGTCTTTATGCGCGGACTGCGGCCACAGAGGTGTGTTTAAAGTGTTAAACGAGATGAACCTTATAGTAATGGGCGATATAGGGTGTTATACACTTGGCGCGCTTCCGCCTTTTTCGTCGCTTCATACATGCATAGATATGGGCAGCGGGTTAAGCCACGCTTATGGCGCGCAGAAAGCCGGCGAATCGCCGGAAAAAGTTGTGGCGGTAATCGGCGATTCCACATTTATGCATTCCGGAGTGACCGCTGTAATTAACCAGGTCTATAACGGCGCTGATACGCTGAACATAATTCTGGATAACCGCACGACAGCGATGACAGGAAGGCAGCCGCATCCGGGAACGGGGAAGACAATAAAAGGCGCGGACAGTTATGCTGTTGATTTTGAAAAACTTTTATCGGCAATAGGCGTTGAACATATTGCGGTCATTGACCCTCTTAAAGTGGCAGACCTTCGGGTGCTGATTAATGATTTTATCAAAAGGAAAGGCGTGAAAGTAATTATCGCAAGGCGCCCGTGCGCGCTTATAAAATGAAAAAAATAATTGTTTTTATTTTAATTGTGTTTTCTGCATGCTCCGCCGTTAATGCGGCAGACCCCGCTTTTGGGTATTTAAAGACAACCATGCTTACAGGCTGCGCGCACACTTCCGCCGGCGCGAAAGACTGGCAGTGTTTGTCTCCGTTAAGCCAGAAAGATAGATGGCAGTTCAGAATAATGCATAAGGATAATCCGTCGCAGGTGTTAAATGTAACGGGCTTGATTGAATATACCAAAGCTGAAAACGGCAAAAACTATTATTTTTATGGCGTGCCGCTGGAAAATAAAGGCAATCTTGTAAGGTTTGACAAGGATGGCGCGTATATAAAGAATTTAAAATTTCCGGTTTTCAGTTTTATATTTCTTGATGTTGAACTTCAGCCTGAAATTCATTACCTTAAGTTCCCGCCAAAGATAGGGGAGGCGTGGACGGAAATATCCACCGGTGTCGTAAAACTGCTGGGGCTTTTTCCCATAAAAGTACAGAGCAAAACTAAATTTATGGTTGATTCAC
The DNA here is from genome assembly GCA_002839855.1 of Candidatus Goldiibacteriota bacterium HGW-Goldbacteria-1. NCBI lineage: Bacteria > Candidatus Goldiibacteriota > Candidatus Goldiibacteriota bacterium HGW-Goldbacteria-1. The sequence goes on along the minus strand of PGYV01000005.1, from coordinate 163,843 downwards.
AGGCGGACGTTTTATTGGCGGGCAAGCCTGTACATGTATATATCATAAAGAGCGAAATTGACAGGGGGGACGGCAAGATATTCAAAGAGGAAACCTGGTATGGCGAAGGTGTGGGGCTTATGTATTCGGATACGGAAACATATACAATGGAACTTCTGGAATATATACCGGGCAAGATTTAATTCACATCACAAATATAACAGGTTATGCCGGGCTCTTGTTTTTTAAAATATAAGTCATAGGACAGATATTCCTTTATAACATAGTGTTTTTTTGTTATAATTTCAGCAGTTTAAGGGAAGATTTTTAATATTCCGGAGGGAAAAAATGAAAAAAAAGGCAACTAAAACGGGTAAGCCTGTTTCGGTTAAACGTAAAAAGAAAGTCAAACCTGTTATAGAACCGGTTATCGCAATTTCTGAACCGCCCAAAAAAACGAATTTATTTATAAAGCTGTTTAAATTCCTCTTTGCCGTTATTTCTTTTCCTTTTAAAGCTGCGGCAAAACTTGGAAAAAAGACAAAAATGGTATTGCTGGCATTAATCGGCGCGGCCGTATTTATGGCGATGGCTGGTTTTTCCTGGATAACCCAGCCGCTTGCGGCTTTTTATGCATTTATTTTACTGCCGTTTGAATATGTACGTGTGGCGCGTTTTGACCTTGCGCTTCCGCCGTATTTTACTGTTAATTTTTTAATTTTTATTCTGTGCGCTGCATGGTTTCTTAAACAGCTTCCCGCAGATGAAAAACGTACAGCGGAAAAGCAGGCAGGTTTTAAAATTGGAATAACAATACCTCTGGTGCTTGTGGGATACGGAATACTTGTATGGCTGTTCCTTAATAATAAGCATTATATGGCGCAGAATATCCTGTTCTTCGCGCTTCTTATTATCAGCGGTTTATATTTTGCCGCGCTTGACCTGAAAAACGAACCGGTCAGCGACGCGAACGCTTTTCCTGACGCAAAAGAATTCGGCAGGCTTTTAATTTTTGCCGCTGTAATGCTTGTGGTATATATGTTTGACTGGAAATCATGGAGATACTCTTTTATCGGCGATGAATACGCGTTTTATGAATACGCAAAGGGAATGATAAAAGGTTCCACGCTGCCTAAAATGCTTTATGAAGACGGGGTTTACGGCTATCATCCGGTATGGAGTTCGGTGTATCAGTCTTTATTTATGCATATCAATCCTTTTTTTGGATGGAAGCTAAGCACTGCGTTAATACCGGCCGTCAGTATTATTCCGCTTTATCTGTGGACAAGGATGGTTTTTAATAAATCTACAGCCGCGGTGGCATCAGTGGCTTTTGCTTTTGCACTGCCGATTCTTGCTTTCGCGCATTTGTCGCATAATAACATCCATTCAATTATGCCCCTTGTGGCGGGGATATTATTTCTTGAACTTGCCATACGCAGAAATTCACATTTCTGGACATTTGTGGCTGCAGCGGTAATAGGTATGGGATGTTATTCTTTTTATTCGGGCAGGCTTGTACCGGTGTTAGGGGTCATTTACTGGTTCTTTCATCCTTTAAGAAGGCAGTATTCGTGGAACAGAATAATACCCGGAATTCTTTTGTTTCTTGGGACGATAATATTTATTGTAATCAATCCGAAGTTTGTTGACCATCTAACCATGCAGTCGTTTGTCACAGGAAGCGAAATTTCAAACCCTGCGGACAGGCCGTTGTTCCTTATAATGAATTACTTTCATGCGTTCTTTGCGTTTATATACAGGGAGTTAATGTCTCATTATGTTCCAGGCAGGACGGCCGATTTGGTAAGCGCTTTTGGAATCTTTGCCGGGCTTACTTGGGCAGTAGTGGCTTTTTTCAGGGACTGGCGCGCAAGGTTTTTGCTTGTAGGTTACGCAGTGCTTGTATTTTTTATCGGGGCTATTGTGCAGTACAGCTATCCGCCGAATACAAGGCTTATTTTCCTTTCGCCTATGCTTGCTATTCTTGCGGCGGTAGGTATTACAAGGCTGGCAGCTGCCGTGTCAAAGGGCAAAAATGGGGCGAAGATTTATAAAGGTATTCTTATTACGGTGATGGCAGGGATAATAGCTTCCAGCGCGTATAAATTTTACATTTACATGCCGAAAGTATTTCCTTACACCGCGGAAGCGGTTGCGGTAAGGTACATACTTGAAGACGGTAAAAAGAAGAGTATTGTCCTTGTCTCAAAGGAATTTCATATGTTAAACCTGCTTTCGGAACTGTATGGCTTTAGAGCAAGGTTTGAAAGGATGGACCCTGAAGTGTTTGAAGCTGTTTTAAACAGGGATGAACTTAAAGGCAAGGCGGTTATTTTATCTGCGTCCACAGCGGCCATGAAACCGGGAATAGACAACCTTGTAAAAGACGGCAAGATACTATACAACGAGATGCACAGGCAGATATTATTTGTCTATGATTTCTCTGATGAACAGTATTACGCCGCATTCAGGGAATACTGGAATACAGGAAGCACACAGTATGCGGTTGAACGCGGCCCCGTAAAAACACCTGTTGTCAGGGGAAAACTTTACTCGCCTTCATTTGCGCGGCATGAACCAAGAAGAAAAACGGCGGCAAAAATTGCAGCGGCAGACGGCAAAAAATCAAATATTTTTTCAGCTTTCGCTCAGGTAAGCGTTCAAAGCGGGGATCAGCAGGTATCACCCGGTTTTGAATACAAGCCTATAGATAATTTTTCTGGTATCTGCAAAAACACAGATTACAAAGCGCCAATACCTCTTAGAGAGGCTAAGGTTACAAAAATAAAATGTGAAGCGGAATTTGACACGCCAAGCGATATTGCTGTTTCTTTGGACGGCAATAGGATGTTCATAGCGGACGGAATGGCATACAAGGTTTATATTCTTGAGAAGCAGGCGGATATTTACAAACTTAAAAAAACCATATCTATGGCGACAAAAAAAGGTGTTTTTGGGGATGTGGATGACAGGCCGCAGGACCTTAAAGAGCATGCTTATATGGAACTGGATCAGCAGGCGGGCATGCTGTATGTTATGGATGTCAATAAAGACACCATAAGGCAGTTTGATTTTGACGGTAACGAGAAAAAGACTATAGTATTTAATTCTTTTGTTCACGGCGCAAGAAGCATAGCCCTTTCAAAAGATAACAGCACGTTTGCTGTGTCTTCTCCGGGAAAGAACCTGCTGGTGTTCTTTGGCAGTAATGGGCAGCCAATGGGCTATTACGCCACATCCACAGGCGGGTCGTGCGGGCAGATGTCGCAGCCGTGTTATGTAACCTTTGATTCAAAGGGAAACAGGTATGTTCTGGATACCATAAACAGAAGGGTACAGGTATTCAGCCCTGATATGAAATATATAAGGTCTTTTGAAATTGGAACTGCTTCCACAATTCACGGGCCGCAGATAGAGATATTTGAAAACACTCCGGAGCCGTTTATGGCAATATCCATCCAGTCCACGAAGAACATACTTTTTATCACGCTTGATGGAAAGAAAGCAAGGACAGTGGAGATGAGAGGGGATAACATGTCTTTTGTTAACCCTTCATCCATGGATGTTGATGTGAACGGGAATATATATGTCCTTGACCCAAGGACCAAAGAAATAGCTAAAGTAGAACTCCCCGCAGAACCAATGAAGTAGCAGGGGTTGTTTAATTAGTTATTTTATGTTTTTCCTTTATCGTAGAGGCGTAATACATTACGCCTGGTTCTTTTAAAACCTGGTATTTAATGTGTAATGTTTTATGTTCTTGTAGCCGCACCCTTTAGGGTGCGTTGTTTAGATTTTATTCTTGGTGTTTGTGGATTTGGGGTTTTGGGATTATTCTTTGCTTATATTTTGAATTTATTACCTGAAATCATAAAATCTCCCATAAAAATCATGGAGCTTATGTATGAAAATAAATAATCTGATTGAATTAATTAATATCACACAGAGAACTCTAAAGAAAAACGCGCTTACGGCGGTTAATGTTTCCCTTACGCTTCGAAATTGGCTGATAGGATATCACATCGTCAGGTATGAACAAAAAGGTGAAGACAGGGCAAAATATGGAAATCGCCTTATGCAGGAACTGGCAGACAGATTAAAAACTAAAAATATGAAAGGTATGTCTTTTACTAATTTGAATATTTTCAGGCAGTTTTATTTGGCATACCCTGAAATTGGACGGATTATTAATGAAAAACACTCAAAACTTATTGTAGATTCCGGAAATAACATTCTTCAGTCACTGACTGAAGAATTGACCGCATTGTCAAAAAATAACAAAACAGGCATATTAAGAATTAAAAAACTGCTATCGGTATTTTCATATACGCATTTTGTAGAATTGCTTAAAGCTGATGCTCTGCCAAAACGCATGTTTTATGAGAACGAAGCTATTTTGGGCAATTGGTCGGTAAGGCAGTTGAAAAGGCAGATGGGTTCACTTTTATATGAAAGAGCAGCACTTTCAAAGCGCAAAAGAGGACTGTTAAAAAAAACGGAATCTGTATCGGAAAAGTTTAATATTGAAGATACAATCAAAGACCCGTACATTCTTGAATTTGCAGGCTTGCGGGAAAAACCGGAATATTCCGAAAATGACCTTGAAAACGCGCTGATTAATCATATACAGGAATTTCTGATGGAACTTGGCAGCGGATTCTGTTTTGAAGGCAGGCAGTACAGGATATCTTCCGGGGGAGAACATGACAGGATAGACCTTGTTTTTTATCACAGAATCCTCAAATGCCATGTGCTTATAGACCTTAAAATAAGAGAGTTTTCACACGCCGATGCGGGTCAAATGAACTTCTATATAAACTACTTCAGGGAAAACATAATGAAACCGGGAGACAACCCTCCGGTAGGGATTATACTGTGTACGTATAAGGATAAGGCAAAAGTAAGATATTCCACAAACGGGCTTGATAATAAGATGTTTGTTTCCAAGTATAAAGTATTTCTGCCGTCAGAAAGGGAGCTGCTGCACGAACTGGAGAGGGAAAAAGAGGATTTTTTACTGAAAGAAGAGGCAGCTAAATATGGGGAACAGGACATATGGAAAGAAAGCAAGAAAAAATTTCAAACTACTAAGTTATAATATAAAACTATTTAAGAAAAAAACAATTATAAAGGCATAAATATAAAATATGAATATGCGCACTTTTAAGCCGGAGTAGGGCGGGGTGCAGGAAAGTTACAGGATGTCAAAATGAAAGAATCATATCTTGTGCGGTGATATTTTTCGGGTATTACAATCTAATGAACCCGATAATTATATGAAGGTGGGATGAAAATGAACATATCAATAATCGGCACAGGCGGGGTGGGTGGATATTTTGGCGGCAGGCTATGCGCGCTGCAGAAAATAAATCCGGATGTAAAGGTAAGTTTTTTCGCGCGTGGGCAGCACTTGGCGGCAATAAAGCAAAACGGACTGCTCTTAAAAACTGCAGATACAAGTGCTGTCTGCATGCCGCACCTTGCAACTGATAATATGAATGAAATGCCGCAGCCGGATATTCTTTTACTGTGCGTAAAAAGTTACAGTTTAAATGAAGTGCTGGCAGGGTTAAAAGACAAAGTTAAAGATAAGACAGTAATTCTTCCGCTGCTTAACGGCATAGATATATATGAAAGGGTGCGCGGTGTAATTAAAACCGGAATTGTACTGCCATCGTGTGTCTATATTGGCACGCACATAGAAAGCCCGGGAGTAATTGCCCAAAAGGGCGGCGCTGCGGTTATCATGACAGGCAAAGACCCGTTACATCCGGATACGTCAGATCCTTTTAAAAATGTTTTCCCGCCCGCCGGAATAGATTACAAATGGCTTGAGGACCAGTATACTGAAATATGGGGCAAGTATATTTTTATAGCTGCATTTGGAATGGTGACTGCCGCATACAATAAAACCCTTGGTGAAGTAACGGAATCCGGGGAACTAAGCACGATTACCCGCGGGATAATGAGTGAGATAGAAGCTATTGCAAAGTCAAAGGGTATTAATATGAAGCCGTATATAATAGAAGAAGCATTCAAAAAAGCATCAGGGTTTCCGCCTACCACAAAGACCTCTTTTCAGAGGGATTATGAAATAAGCAATAAATCTGACGAAAGGGATTTATTTGGCGGAACGGTAATCAGGCTGGGTTTGGAATATAATGTCGCGACACCTGTGGCTGTAAAAGTTAATGAACTTATAAATAAAGGTAAACCAATTTTTTAAGTTTTTTTATTGAAAAATGCATATATTTTACTGCTATTTACTAATTATTTATTGAATATCAATAAATAATACTTGACAAACAACCAATTCTCCGCTATATTTGCATCAATAAAACAAAAGGAGGATTGTGCAATGAAGTACTTCGGTAAAAAGTCGGTGTCTTCGGTTATCAGTGTTATTTTAAATGTTTCATGGTATCTGGTTCTTGTAATGGCAGTAGTGGGGGTTATAGCAATAAGCGCAATTATCTTCTCGCCTCAGATTCAGAACTTCATCTCTTCAGAAATGGCAAAGGATGCAGTTAAGAATGCCAAAGACTTAGCGGAGTGGAATGAATTCATGTCAGTTCCTCTTTTCGTCAAGATGCTTATCTTTCCTTATGGCATAGCGGTAGTCACGTTTCTTCTTTTAATCATCCGCAAGTCACGCAGCCTGTTCGAAAATTTCAGGAATGATGTGGTTTTCAATGCCGGCAATGTGCAGATAATTTCCGCCGCAAACAAACTGCTTATTGTGTTTTCTATTATTACATTTAATTTCAGCGGGCTTTTCACGTGTGTGCTTCTTCTAATGCTGGGCGAAATATTTAAAAATGCTTCCGCGCTTCAGGAAGAACATGACTTAACGGTATGAGGTGGCATATATGAGTATTGTATTCAGGCTGGACCGTGTAATGGCAGACAGGAAAATATCACTGGGCGAACTTGCCAAAAGGATAGACCTTACAGATTCAAATCTTTCTATTTTAAAGACAGGAAAGGCAAAAGCGGTGCGCATGGAAACGCTTAACGCCATCTGCAGGGAACTTAACTGTCAGCCGGGCGATATAATGGAATATAATCAGGAAGAAAAATAAAACAGGAGGGATTATCATGGCAAAAGCAAAGGCGAAAAAATCGGCAAAAGAAGTGGGCAGGAAAATAGGGGAGACAATCGGCGCGGAAATAGACAAAGAAAGGGAAAAAGGCGGATGTTGTGATAACAGGAAAACTGTGTATAAAGGCGGCGGCAATGCGGTTTATGGTTTGGGTTTTATAGGAGCGGTTATTTATTTTATCCAGTATGCCGATAGTTTCTGGATGGGTGTGCTTGGCGTCCTTAAGGCGATAGTCTGGCCGGCACTGCTTATTTATAAATGGCTTGTTATGACGGGAATATAAAGGAGATGAATATGGAAAATTCAAACGGATTAAGTTTATTTGAAAAGCCAAAATCAATTCTGTTTACGCTGTGGATATTTCTTATGATGAATTATCTTTACTGCGATGTTCTGGGGCTGTTTGACCCTGTGATTCTAAAAGGAATCGTCTCAGGTGACGGGGCGGTTCAGATGGATTCGGGCAAGCTTATGGCGGCAGCTGTGCTTATGGAAATACCGATTGTAATGATATTGCTGTCCAGGCTGCTTTCATATGGAGCAAACAGATGGGCAAACATATCGGCTGCGTTATTAATGACGCTTGTTCAGATTGGTTCGTTATTTGTGGGGTCAGGGCCTTCAAATTACTACATCTTCTTTTCTGTAATTGAAATATCATGCTGTATTTTCATTGCGTGGTACGCGTGGACGCATAACAAAAAGGAGCAGTGGATATGATAGCGGCAGTATGTACTAAGTTTGGCGCTCCGGAGGTTCTTCACATTACGGATAGTGAAAAGCCTTCGCCAAAAGATAATGAAGTGCTTGTAAAGATTTACGCAACAACAGTTGAAAAAGACGACCCTTTAATGCGAAAAATGCCGGGGCTTAACGGCATTTTTAAACCAAAACAACCTGTGCTTGGGCTTGAATTTTCAGGTATTGTTGAAGCGGTTGGCAGGGATGTAAGCGGTTTGAAAATCGCAGACGAAGTATTTGGCAATATGGGTATGAGTATGGGCGCTTACGCGGAGTATCTTTGTGTTCCCGCGGACGGGGCAGTGGTATTAAAGCCGTCAAATATGACATTTGAACAGGCGGCGTCGGTTACAGACGGCGCAATAACCGCAATTCCTTTTCTGCGTGACGCGGGTAAAATAAAAGCCGGGATGAATATACTTATTAACGGCGCGTCAGGCGGGGTTGGTTCTGCCGCGGTGCAGGTTTCCAAATACTATGGCGCAACAGTTACAGGTGTATGCAGCACGGGTAATCTTGAAACAGTAAAGAATCTTGGCGCGGATAAAGTTGTTGATTATACTGCGGCTGATTTTACTAAGACTGACGAAAAATATGATATTGTCTTTGATGTTGCAGGCAAGTCATCTTTTTCACGTTGTAAGAATATTCTGAATTCAAAAGGGGTTTTTCTTACAACAATTCCTGTTGTTGATATGCTGTTTAACAAACGGGTGAAGTTTATTGCCGCGGGCCTTAGAAAACAAAGTGATAAAAGAAAGGACCTGTCTTTAGTTAAAGATATAATAGAAGAGGGCAGGTACAAGGCTGTAATTGACAGGTCATTTACGCTGCAGCAAATAAGGGAAGCCCACAGATATGTGGAAGCCGGCCGTAAAAAGGGCAGTGTGGTAATAAAGGTTGTTGAATAAAAGTATGCAAAAGCGGTGGTTAAAACTTTGTTATTACGTGACGATTGGCCGTTAAAAAGGGGCAAGGATAAGATTAACTAGTTTTTTTGAAACCGGAATAACTGCCGCGGGCTGAAGACCCGCGTCTACCAAGGCAATTATTACACTGCGGTCCTGATATTTCCGCTTCGCAGGCTTGTTATAACCGAGCCGCCGAGCTGCCTTAAGGGAATAATACGGTTTTTTTCCTTGACTTGAAGTGTTTCGTATTGTAATATTATCAAACCTTAAGGGGAAACCTTTAGGGCATAAAAATAGGAAGAAGAAGCCATCGCTTCTCACCCTTGGGGGCCGCAGGCGCCCGGGTTTAAAAATGATAAGTTTATCATATTTAAAGGATGGCATTTGTCATCCTTTTATCATTTTAGGAGGTGCAATATTTCATTCGCAGAATTAAAGGTTAACGAGCAGATCAGAGCTTTTGAAATGAGGGTAATTGAGGAAAATGGCAATTCACTTGGCATTCTCAAGAAAGACGAAGCGCTGAAACTTGCGGACTCACGTAACCTGGATCTGGTGGAAATAAGCCCTAACGCAAAACCGCCGGTCTGCAAACTGCTGGATTACGGAAAATTTAAATACGAGCAGCTTAAAAAAGACAAACAGGCAAGAAAAAATCAGATAATAATTGTTGTAAAAGAAGTGCAGTTCAGGCCGAACATTGATAAACATGACCTTGGAATTAAGCTTAACCACGCCCGTGAATTCCTTGAAAAAGGGTTTAAGGTAAGGTTTGCCATTAAGTTCAGGGGCAGGGAGCTTGAATATAAGGAAATAAAGAGCAAAGTTCTTATTGATGAAACAATGAAGGCGCTTTCTGACATAGGGGAAATTGAAAGTCCTCCCGCAACAGAAGACAGGACGATAATTTTTCAGATGCAGCCAAGAAAAAAATAACAAAATAAAGGAGACTCTTAAATGAAACAGAAATTAAAAACAAATTCATGCGCGAAAAAAAGGTTCAAGCTTACGGCAAACGGAAAGATTAAGTACAAAAAGCCGGGGCTTCGCCACCTTCTTCATCAGGAACCAAGCAGCCTTAAAAGGCCTAAAAGAAAAAAAGGATATGTGCCGGAAAATCAGGCTAAAGCCATTAAAAGCATGATGCCTTACTCGTAACAGAAGTGCCATTAAAAACGGATAAAAAATAAACAATATTATCAGGAGGAACAGATATGCCGCGCGTCAAACGAGGAGTAACATCAAAAGCAAGACATAAAAAAATATTAAAGCTTGCCAAAGGTTTTTACGGAAGAAAGAAGAATTTATGGACAAAAGCCAAGCAGCAGGTTGAAAAGGGAATGGTTCAGGCTTATAAAGGAAGAAAGTACAAGAAAAGGGACTTCAGGACCCTTTGGATTGCCAGAATCAACGCTGCCTGCAGGGAAAATGCAATATCCTACAGCAGGTTCATAGACGGGCTTAAGAAGTCCGAAATTATGCTTGACCGCAAACAGCTTTCAGAATTGGCAATCGCGGATCCGGCGGCATTTACAAAGCTTGCAAAAATCGCTCTTGAAGCGGTTGCAGCTGCAAAAGATAAAGCCGTGGCTAAATAATATCATGCGGCTGGATAAAGGGCAGTTAAAGGTTTAAGTGGCCAAAAATGGCTGAGCAATTACGCTCTATCCGAAGAAAGGTAATAGTAGAGAAGGAAAAACTTAAGAGGGAAATCGGCACGGCCGCGCTTTTCAGCGCGGGCTATGGAAACGTCGGTTCTTCAATATATTACGCGCTTGGCGCGACTGCTGTATTCGCGCTTGGCGCATCCCCTCTTGCCATAGCACTGGCGGGAATTTTCTTCGTCTTTACAGTATGGAGTTTCTCTGAAGGCACATCTATGATGCCTTATGCAGGAGGGGCTTCGTATTTTTCCAGAAAAGGTTTCAACGAATCGGTGAGTTTCTTTACCGGATGGGTTGACCTTTTATGCTATGTGGTAACCATTGCCATATCTTCCTATACCGCGGTAAAATACATGGCGTATTTTATGCCGGTTTTAAAAACCCCCATACCTGTTACCATAGGTGATTTTGCTTTTCAGACAAGCCCGCATTTTTTCAGTATAATGGCCGCGGTTGTTGTTGTGCTTGGGCTAATGGCTCTGAATGTAAGGGGGGTAAAAGAAGCCACTTCCTTTAATATCTTCTTTGCTATTTTGGATATTGCCACGCAGGCGCTTTTAATTATTCTTGGTGCTGTGCTGGTTTTAAATATCGGCAAAATATTAACTTACCCGTATCTTGGGCCTGAATACTGGCCGACATTAAGGGGTTTTGTTCAGGGGTTTGCCATAGCCATGATTTCCTACACCGGAATAGACACCATTTCCCAGATGTCCGAAGAGGCATATGATTATAAAAAGACCGTTCCAAAGTCATATTTTCTGTTAATCATTGTAGTGCTTGTAATGTCTGTCGGCCTTCCTGTAATAGCGGGAAGCGTTATGGATCCAAAGGAACTTGCCACGACATGGGCGGAAGACCCAATTGCGGGAATAGCTCACTATATGCCGGATATCGCGGTTTTTGGTTTGAATTTAGATTTAAGCGCCATTTTAGGGCCATGGGTTGCCATACTTGCGGTATCAATTCTTTTTATGGCAACAAACGCGGGCATAATGGGCGCATCGCGCCTTGCTTATTCTATGGGGCAGCACAGGCAGCTTCCCACGCCCATATTTAAACTGCACAGAAAATTTAATACGCCATACATATCGGTAATATTTTTCAGCCTCTGCGCGGTCGCTCTGCTTTGTGTCGGCGTGCTTTACAAAGATATTTTTATAAAACTGGCAAGCCTTTACGCGTATTCCGCGATGCTTATATTTACAATGGCGCACGTTTCCATAATAGCGCTTAGGATTAAATTTCCTGATATGGAAAGGCCTTATAAAACCAAATTCAATTTAACAATTGCGGGAAAACAGATTCCCATAACTGCCGTGATAAGTATTATTGTAAATATGTTTGTATGGGTAATAATAGCAACCGGGGATAAGTGGACAGGCAATGTGGGTATTCTATGGATAGTGGGCGGATTCGCGCTTTATGTGATTTACAGGAAGAAACATAAACTTCCCGTGCATGACGAGGTTACAATAGAAAGGGTGGTAGAGGCGGCTTATCAGCCCGTGGATTTTTATGATATAATAGTCCCCACAGTAGGAGATCTTGACGCGGAAATGATACAGGCCGCGTGTAAAATAGCGCAGAGGGATAAGTCAAGAATACTTGCGATATACGTGATTGAAGTGCCCATGACCCTTCCTATTGATGCTGTAATACCGGCGGAAAAGGAAAAGGGAGAACGCGCGCTTGACCAGGCGGAAATGATAGGCAAAGAGTATGGTGTGGAAGTTGATACCAAACTTGTACAGGCACGCTCCGCAGGCAAGGCCATAGTGGAAGAAGCGGCAAAAAGAAAGGCGGACTTAATACTGCTGGGGCATCCGCATAAAACAAAAGTTTCGGATATTCTGTCAGGCAGGACAATAAATTATGTGGCAAAAAACGCGCCTTGCAGGGTATGGGTGGACGTGGCAGAAATGCGCGAAGCCGAAATATCAATAGAAAAAGACGCTGAACTTTAAGCTTACATATAACTTGTTTTAAAGTTGAAATCAGGAGGAAAAATGAAAATAGTTATTCTTGGCTGCGGAAGGCTTGGGGAACGCGTGGCTAAAAAGATGGAAAAAGATAAAGCTAATTCTGTTATTGTAATGGATAAGAATGCGAACGCTCTTAACAAACTTGGTAAGGATTTTTCCGGTCAGGTAATACAGGCGGACGGCACGGATATGCAGGCATATACGGAAGTAATGAAAGAAAAGACAGATTTATTTATAGCTATAACAAGCAGCGATAATACAAATATAATGGCTGCTGAAATAGCAAAACAGAAATTTAAAGCGGAAACGGCGATAGCAAGGGTGGACGACCCGATAAGGGCAAAAGCTTTTGAAGAACTTGGAATACTTACTTTCTGCCCGACCACTTTGGGTGAAAAGAAAATAGCAAAAATTGTGGAAGATTCGCGTAAGAAAGAAACGGAGGCCCCTGATGAAGAATGAACAGGAATCACCCCGGGAAGAACAGCTTTTTGTAATAGTAGTCGGCGGCGGCAAGATGGGATATAACCTGACAAGGCTTTTAATAAAAGAAGGCCACGAAGTGCTGCTTGTGGAAAAAGACAGGTCAAGGTATTCAGAACTTGACCCGGAACTTGGCGAACACATATACATGGGCGACGCCGCAGAGTCGGAAACTTTAAAAGCAATAGGTACAAACCGCGCCAATGTAATGGTGGCTGTAACCGGTGACGACGCCACAAACCTTGTTATCTGTCAGATGGCAAAGATAATGTATATGATTCCGCGTACCATAGCCAGAATATCCAACCCGCGCAATGAAGATATTTTTTCCACGCTGGGTGTGGATGCGGTGGTCAACACAACAAAAATAGTAAATTCTCTTATAGAAAAAGAGGTTGATTCAGGAATGCTTGTACCTGTCCTTGAAATGAAGGGCGGAAAAGTTGAAGTGCTGGAAACAGAAGTGGATTCAGATTCCAAACTTATCAATAAACAGATAAAAGATATAAAACTGCCCGAAGACTGCCTCATTATCTCCATAATAAGGGAAGGGGAAGTGGTATTTCCCCACGGAAATACCGTAATTCAAAAAGGTGATTCCCTTATGGTCATGATCTCTAAACAGAGAAAGGCGGAGTTAAGGACAATTATTTCATGAAAGATGCGGCGGCCGCAAAAAAAATATTTTTAATATATTCGGCAATTGCGGCAGCTGCGTTCGTTCTAATAATGTTTGTTTATTCCCGCGGTATTTCAGCCCCTCTTGATGACGCGTTCATTTATTTTCAGTACGCGAAAAATACTGCCGCCGGCCATTTTATGGAATACGTCAGGGGGGAAGGTTATTCTTCAGGCGCTACCAGCCTTTTTTACGCTTTACTGCTTACTCCTTTCGCGCTTATTTTTAAAGGCGGCTCCATAATAATAGTCACATATGCCATAGGCGCGGCTTCGCTTTTTTTTACGGCGTATTTTATTTTTCTGTCAGTTCTTAAACTCACTTCAAAAAAAGAATACGCTTATCTTGCGGCATTTGTATGCGCGGTAAACGGGAACGTGTTGTGGGGCTATTTTTCCGGGATGGAAATAGGAATGTTCGGCGCCTTTTTGGCGGCTGTTTTCTATTATTTTATGACACAGCCCGGTACTGTAAAATCCGCCATTGCTTTATCGCTGCTGGCCGTAATCAGGCCGGAAGGTTTCGCGCTTTCAATGCTGATTATTTTTTCAAGGATTGTAAACAGGATAATATCAGGCAGGAAAGAAAACCTTCTTCTGTATATAATACCGCTGGCTGCCGGGGCGGTTCATTTTATTTTGAATTATATTTTTACCGGCGACTACATGCCTAACACAATGCGGGCAAAGTCCAACTTTTCGCTTTTCTATTTTTATCATACTGATATTGTGGCCCAGGGGCTGGCCCTTTTTAACAGGTTTATTGACATCATCTTTAACGGCGGGGCAGAGCATTATTTTCCCAAATACGCTTTTTTTGTATTCCTTTTAGGCATACTGCCGGGAGCTTATGCGGAGATAAAGAACAGGAATTCCGGCCCGTTTTTAAACGGAATCATGCTGTTTTTTGCGGGAGTTTTATTAACCGTCTTTTCAAGTTTTGCCACGGTGCATAATTACAGGTACACAATGCCGTTTACCGTAATATACTCGATATTTTTTGTTTACGGGATATTCGTCATAATTGAAGCGATGAAATTTAAAAATGCGGGGCAGAAGAAAGTTTTTTTCACGGCCTCCGCTTCTCTTATGATTCTCTTTACTGTATTTACGCTTGGCGCCAATGCTGTTAATTTTGGCAGGGACTGCAGGGATATTAAGGCTCAGTCAATATCCGCGGGGTTGTGGATAAAAAATAATATTCCTGAAGACGCAAAGATCGCTATTAATGACGCGGGAGCAATAGCGTTTTACTCTGAAAAGAGGGTATTTGACCTTGTGGGCCTTGTCACAAACGGGCAGGCAAAAATATTTCAGAACGGCAAAGCCGGTGTTTTTGAGGAAATAGAACACGTAAGGCCGGATTATTTTATGGTACATGTGGGCTGGTTTAATTACGAACCATATACGCTTTTTAAAAAACCAAGGCTGAAAGAGTTTAATATAAAAAGAGAGCCGCCGTATTTTGTGGTGGGGTCGCCTGAAGTCTGCGTGGCAACAGATTTTTCCCTGTTAGGCAGCGGTGATACAATGAAAACAAAAGAAGCTTTTAAGGCGGGCTATGTAACAAAGGATTCAATTGATGTATGTGATATGCGTTCAGAAAAGAAGCACGGCTATAAAATATGGACGAAATTTGTGTCTGAATACCCGGGTAACCTTCTTGAAGAAGGCCCGACAGAACAGGGTACACCGGGGGATACTGTACTTGATGCCGGAAGAATAACCAGCGGCGGAGAGGAATTTACCGTGACCGGCTTGACCCCCGGCACTGATTTAAGGATTGCCAGGCGCGCGCATTCCCCGGCTTTAAATCATCTTATAGTCACTGTAAACGGCGTAAAAGCGGTTGAATGGCAAACAGAAGAAAAAAAGGGATTTAATGAATTCTATATAGACATACCGGGTGATTTTATCAAAGGCGATAAAGTCAAAGTACGTATTGAAGCCGCAACGCAAAACAGGTATAATGCTTTTTATTATTGGTTTCTGCAGAAGGAGAAGGGTTAATGAAAAAACAAAAAGGCTTTTTTGATTCACTTCCCATAAATTCACTGGCAGCAGCGGCTATTGCTGTTTTTTTTCTGCAGGTGCTTTTAGTCCTTTATTATAACAACTTCAGCCTTACCTTTCCCAATATTGAAACATTCAGGTCTTTTGAAAAAGCGGCAAAATTCGCGGATTCGGGTTTTAAATCATTTGCGGCAACAGGGGACGCCAAAGAAACACAGGGAATTATTTACCCGGTTATCATATCGGCGGTGTATAAACTGGCCGGAAAAGCGTCGGTTATAACGTTTGCCTACATATTCGCGTTTGCGGTTTTCTTTATATCAGCTGCGGCTTTTTATAAAGTCAGCAGGGAGGTTCTGCCCCAAGCGGGTTTATGGCCGGTGCTTCTTGTTTTTTCCACTATGCCTTATATAATTCTTGGCGCGTACAGCGGCGGCGACGGGATGCTTGTACTTTTATTACTTTCTCTGAATTTATATTATTCTGTTTTTGGGCTTAAGAACGGCAGTTATACAGGCGCTGTAGTCACGGCAGTTTTATTGCTGCTGACAACCAGGATAGGCATGGCTTTTGGCGCCGCGGCGTTATTGTTTACAGGTTATAAATATATGGAAAAAAGTTTTAAAAAAGACGCACCGCGCATGTTTTATATTCTGCTGGGGGTTTCTTTCATTCTTATGCTTGTTTTCAGTGCGTTTACGTTTATTGATAAATTTGCGATAGAAAGCCTGCAGGAAAAGGGCATTCTTAATACAAGAACTTTCATGGTAGATACCTTTTTTAAGGACGGTTTTTTATGGTCAAAAGCGGTATGCCCTTTACTGGCATTGTTTTTCTTTTTTGCTGTGTTTACAGGTACTTCAAAAGAAATGTCGGATAAAAAAGCCGGGTTTTATTCCTACGCGGCAATGATAACAGCGGCCGCGTTGTCCGTTGAAATGACGGCGGTATTTTCCGATGTTACAGTCACGCACCTATACATGGCGCCGTTTTTTATTGTGTTAGGCATAGCGGGGCTTTCAGGCGCGGCGGAAATTTCAGAACTTTTAGCGGGTAATAATAAAAATATGAAAAACGCTGTTTTTTACAGCGTAATTGCTTTTATAATACTGTTTAATTTTATGTTATATTTCAGCAGGACTGTTGAAAATAACAATAAAATAAAGTTCATTGCGTATGACAGGACAGTACAAAACTTTGTTGAAAGGTGAGATAAATGGCCAAAAAAAAGAAAAAAGTTAAAAGCAGAAAGCCGGCGTCAGGAATCTTTAAAATTTTAAATTCATTCGGGCCTTTTAATATCGCGGCGGTTTCGCTTGGGCTTGGTTTTGTAGGGCAGTACTTTCTTTATACAAGAAGAATGCTTGTACCGGGGCTGCTGTTTTTTGCCGCGGCGCTGATAGTTTTCCTGATTGCCAATAAAGTTTCAAAGGATAAAAAAGACCCTCTTTCAGGGCCGCCTGCCGATGAAATTCAGCAGCCCGCTGTAAAAGGGAAAAAGAAAGGGTTTGACTGGAAAAAAGTTGAATATGCCGCCTTTGTTTTAATAGTGCTGCTGGCCATATTTTACCGTGTTTATATGATAACTGAAACACCGACCGGCTGTTACCGGGACGAAGGGCAGAACGCTAATGAAGCCCTAAATATAATGAATGAAATAGAAATGGACGGGACAAAACTTCCTGTTTATATTGAACGGTGGACGCAGAATGCGGCGATGTTTATGTATTTTATCGCCGGGATGTTTAAAATATTCGGAATAGGTGTGTTACAGGAACGGTTTGTCTCTGTTATATTGGGTTCTTTGTCCGTGGCCGCTATTTTCTTTCTTTTAAGGTTTTTAATGGGCTGGCGGATGGCGCTGGCAGGCACCTTTATACTGGCGGTAATGCGCTGGCACGTAAATTTCAGCAGGATAGGTTTTCTTGGTATTTTCACGGTGCTTTTATTTATAGCCGCTTTATATTTTGCTTACAGGGCGTACAGGCACCGAAAGCTTCCTGATTTTATTATGTTAGGCGCGGTTACCGCGTGGTCGCTTTATTCGTACATTGCGGCAAGGCTTA
Source organism: Candidatus Goldiibacteriota bacterium HGW-Goldbacteria-1 (assembly GCA_002839855.1). Classification (NCBI taxonomy): domain Bacteria; phylum Candidatus Goldiibacteriota; species Candidatus Goldiibacteriota bacterium HGW-Goldbacteria-1. Next base: position 146,217 of record PGYV01000005.1, on the reverse strand, counting down.
TCCCGGTTGGGCTTGTGGTTTTCTTTGTATATCTTATATTAAAAGAAAAGGGTTTCTTTAAAAAGAATTTAAAAAAGATGGCTGCGGCAGTGCTGGCTTTTATGATAGTTATCGCGCCTCTGGGTATTTATGTCGCCAAAAATTTTGGCGCTTTTATGAGCAGGACATCCACGGTTTCGATTTTTAATGACGGAATGTTAAAGGCAATAGGCGGGCCATACATAGAAAAGGACGGGAATGTAAAACACTGGTCAAAGATGTACGCGCATAATTTAAAGAACACACTGTTAATGTTTAATTATATCGGTGACGGAAACCCAAGGCATAATTACAATACGGCACCCATGCTTGATTTTGCCACGGGAATATTTTTTGTGCTGGGATTCGGATACATATTGACGCGGTTTTTTAACCCGTATTACTTCTTATATATTACCATGTTCTTTGTCCTGCTGCAGGCGGGCCTTCTGTCAATTGAATCTCCCCAGGCTTACAGAACGATAGGGGTAATCCCGCTTGTGGTAATTGCAGTGGCTATAGTTTTTGCAAGGCTGCGTTCAATGTGGATGGAACAGTACGGAAAACAAAACAGTAAAATATTTACTATAGCGCTTGTTATTCTTCTGGCATTTATCGGGGTTAAGAATTATGACAATTACTTTAATGGCTGGGCAAAGGATTCCGGCGCGTGGGCGGAATTTTCCACGGATGAATATAACATGGGCAAATATTTAAAAGAACTTGGGCCGGACTGGGTGGGGCTGGTGCTGCCGTCGTGGTACGACAGTTATACTTTCAATTTTGCAACTTATCCCAATCAGAACTTTGAAAAGTTTGACCCTGCGGAATGGATACCAATTAAATCCAAAATACAGAAAAATTACGTCTATATACTTGATGTTTCGTACCTTCCGCTTAAATCTGTTTTTGAAGGCATGTATCCCGGCGGAAAGTACACGGACTTCAGGCACAAGTACGGCAACAGGATTCTTTACTTTACCTACGAAGTCCCGTATGCAGAGGTTAAAAAATATCAGGACAGGGCTGTAAAAAGCGGGCTTACCGGCCGTTATTACAGGGATGATCACAAGAAAAATCTGAAATTAATGGAAAATCACTGGAAAGGGCAGCCTGTATTTTCAAGGCTTGACCCGTTCATTCTGTTTAACTGGACAGTTGACCCAATCATGGGTCCGTTTTCGGTTAAGTGGACAGGCGCTATAAACATAAAAAAAGCCGGCAAATATGAATTTCAGACTGTATCAAATGATTACTCTGATGTTTATATTGACGGGAAGAAGATTGTGGAAAATCCAGGCGGCGGCGGGGGAATTACAGGCGCATCCGGCACGGTAAATTTATCCGCGGGAAGGCACAGCATAATGGTGCGTTATTATGAAAGCGTGAATTACTCCAAAATGCAGTTCTTCTGGCGGCAGCCGGGCGAAGAATCCATGGAGGTGGTGCCAAGTGAAGTCCTTATCCCGGACTAAGAAAAAGATAAAAGAAAAAGTAATGGTCATAATGCCGGCGTACAACGCGGCAAAGACCCTTGAAAAAACATATAAAGACCTTCCAAAGGATTATGTTGATGAAGTGATACTTGTTGATGACGTCAGCAAGGATGAAACTGTTGAAGTGGCAAAAAAGCTTGGCATTAAGGTGCTTGTGCACATACAGAACAGGGGATACGGCGGAAACCAGAAGACCTGTTACATAGAGGCGTTAAAAGACGGCGCGGATGTAATTGTTATGCTGCACCCCGATTATCAGTATGACGCGCGGCTTGTACCCGAAATGATTGCGCCCATTATTAACGGGCACGCTGATTTTGTCCTTGGTTCCAGAATGCTTGGCGAAGGCGCGTTAAAGGGCGGAATGCCTTTGTATAAATACATTGCCAATAAGCTTCTGACCTTTTTTGAAAACTTATGCTTTGGCAAACATTATTCGGAACTGCACACGGGTTTCAGGGCTTACAGCAGAAGGGCGCTTCTGGAAATACCGTTTACTTTAAATTCCGACGATTTTGTTTTTGATACCGAAGTGCTGGCGCAGATTGAAACCAGAAAGTTTCCCACGACGGAAATACCGGTGCCCACAAGGTATTTTAAAGAAGCGTCTTCCATTAATCTTGCAAGAAGCACGGTATACGGGCTGCAGACTCTTTCCATAATGTTTCAGTTTCTCTTCAATAAATGGGGGATAAAGAAGTATCCCAAGTTTAATAAGAAACTTTTTGATGTCATATCGCCGTTTTATGTTAAAGAGATACAGAAAGCACAAAGAAAAAAAGGCAAAAAAAATGGTTAAAAAGAAAAGGTTTTGGATTGGCATAATTGTCACGCTTGTATGTTTGTATTTTGTTTTTCGCGGGCTGGACATCGCAAAGATATACGAGATCCTGAAAAAAATTAATATTTGGATGCTGCTGGCAACTGTTGCCGTGTACCTGTTTGGGTATTATTTAAGGGCAATCAGGTGGCACCATCTGTTAAAGCATATAAAGAATTTCAGGCCGGCGGAATTGTTTCCTTACCTTGTAATGGGGTTCATGGCAAATAATATTCTTCCCGCAAGGGCAGGGGAATTTATCAGGGCATATCTTGTGGGGGCAAAAAAAGGAATTTCCAAATCGTCGGCGTTTGCGTCAATTATGATTGAACGCGTGTTTGACGGGCTTGTCATGATAGCGTTTTTTATAATAGGGTATGGCGCTTTTCATTTTGTTGAAAGGACTGTAACAGACCCTATTTCTGTGGAACTGTTCGGAAGGGTGTTTGGAACAAAAGATGCCGTAACTATTTTTGCGGTAATTGGAGGTGCGCTTTTTATAGGGATTTTTACGGTAAGCGTCCTCCTTATCTGGAAAAAAGAGCCCACTGTAAATATATTACATAAAATATTTTCAAAGTTTCCGGGGAAAATAGGCGCCACTTTTAATAACCTTATTGATACTTTCATAGAAGGGCTTGGCGTTCTGCGTTCAAAGAGTTCTGTTTTTATGGTGTTCTTTTATTCGGCGATTGCCTGGACAATTGAAGCCGGAACATATTACGCGCTGGCATACGCGATGGGAATACACATAAACTTTCTGCTTGTCTGCCTTATAATGGCGGTGGCGAATTTTGCCATTATGGCGCCGTCCACATCCGGCGGGGTTGGGCCTTTTGAATTTTTTGGAGTCGGAATAATGCTTTTGTTCTCTTACCCAAAAGAAGAGGCCACGGCATATATAGTAATAATACACGCGATGATTTTACTGCCTATTATTCTGCTGGGGTTAATATTTATGATGACAGAAGGGCTTGACCTTAAAAAAATATCAAAAGCTAAGGAGGAAGATGCAAATGCGTAAGATGTTGGCTGTATCAATGGTATTTGTAATGGCGGTATTTGCCGTGTCATGCGGCAAGGAAACAAAAAAAGCGGAAGTGCAAAGCGCGGAGGTAAAAGTGGAAGCGGCATCAGCGGGAAGTCAGATAGCGGTAATAGAAACGGAAAAAGGTACAATTAAGTTTAAATTTTTCAGTGAAGATGCGCCGGGCACGGTGGCAAATTTTGTTAAACTTACAGAATCAGGCTTTTATAATGGGCTTGTTTTTCACAGGTATGAACCCGGGTTTGTTATACAGGGCGGGGATCCAAAAGGTAATGGTACCGGCGGCCCCGGATACAACATTAAAGCTGAATTCAATAAGAATCCGCACATTGCCGGAACTGTGGCCATGGCGCGTTCCGCTAATCCCGACAGCGCGGGAAGCCAGTTTTATATCTGCCTTGCGCCTGCGCCTTTTCTTGACAACAACTATACGGTTTTTGGACAGGTGACAGAAGGAATGGAAACTGTTCTTAAGTTAAGGGCAGGGGATAAGATGACAAAGGTTTCAATAGAAAAATAAGGTTGTAATCTTTAAAGCCGCGGCCGCGTTATTGCGTGCCGCGGCTTTTTTTTATTTCTAAAGCCCGCGTGTTTTATTCTATGCAGTGGTAGGCGCGCCTTTTAAGGCGCGGTAGTTGATGTTGGTTTATGTTTGTATTTGCAATGGTAGACGCGGGTCTTCAGCCCGCGGCAGTTGATTTAGATTTTTCTTTACTGCCGACCTTTTGACCCTCTGACCCTCCAATTCTCTGTTTTACAGGGCTCGGGTATATTTTTTCAGGGCGCGCCGCAAATTGGTATTCTTGAAGGCAAAGAAACTTGAAATCAACAGGCAGTTAATTCATTGGCAATCGGGAACTCGCGTCACATCCAAATATGCCGCCGCGGCATTAAACAGCCCCCGCCGCGGACACAGTATGTTAACGCGGCACACCCTGAAAAAACACACCCAATCCCTGTAAGGCGTTAATCTAATTTTCGAATCTCGATAACCTTCTGTCCCTTTGTCCCTGCGTGCATCCGTCCCTCGCGCTTTCCTCACGCCTGCGCGGCTGCGAATTCTTCCTGTGGCTGCGCGCCGGAGTAAGCGTCAAAATATTTGCGCCATTTTTCAAGATTTCCCGGCGTGGATAGTTCGGTGTAAATAAGATAACGCGGCTCACAGGGGGATGAAAGCAGTTTCATTCCTGCCTCTTTGGGTATCTTATTGCTTTTTTTATTGTTGCAGGTGTGGCATGCGGTTATTACGTTTGTCCAGCTGTTTACCCCGCCGCGGCACCGTGGAAGAATATGGTCAAGGGTGGGTTTATTAATAGTTTTGCCGCAGTATTGGCAGGTGAAGTTATCCCTGATAAAGACGGCTTTCTTGGAGAATTTTGGTTTTTTATAAGGCCTTCTTACGAAATATTCTGTCTGGATTACCGAGGGCAGTTTAAGGCGGGCCCTGACGGTGGAAAAGACCTTATTGCTCTGCTCCACTACATGGGCTTTGTTGTTGAACAATAGTTTTAAAGCCCTGCGTCCTGACAGGACCGCAAGCGGTTCATAAGTGGCGTTTAACAGTAGTACCCTGTGTTCGGGTTCCATAGCATTTACCTCTTATCGGCAGGTGTTATTAACCTGGCTTGAAATTATTTTACTGCAAAAAAGAGCGCGAATCAAGAAAAATAGAGAGGTTTACACAGATAGAAAGTCAGCAGCGAAAAGGTATTTTTATTTTCGTTATTACTTATACTTAAACGGTTTTATGCCGGATTATTTATTCAATTATCAGACAACTATTTTACCGCGGCATGCGTCAAACTAACATTAAATTAACAACTTTATGGAGTTGCAAAAATATAGCCTTGTGTTATAATGGCTCTGTTTTATATAAAAATAGCGGAGGAATTATGTTAAACAAGACAAAAAAGGCGTTTTTAGCCCTGTTTTTAATCGTTTTTGCTTCATTGTGCGTTTACGCGGAAGATGAAATAATTGACGATGTAAGAATCCTGGGTATTGAAAAATCTGAAGAAAAAGATATGCTTGGAAAGATTTCTTATGGTCCGGGAATGGTATTTTCCACATATAAAACAAGGGAAGATATCAGAAATCTTTATAAAACAGGAAGGTTTGATAATGTTTCTGTTTTTACCCTGACGGAAGATGATAAAACAATACTGGTTTATGAACTTACAGAGAAGCCAAAAATTGAAAAAATAGTGATTTCCGGCAATAAAGGCGTTGGTGAAGGCGATATAAAGGGCAAATTCGAGATATCTGATGAAGATAAGCCCGCGGTACCGACCTCTGTTAAAGATGAAGACACAAAAACGGAAAAACCAAAGATAAAAGAAAATGAATTTTTTGACGAATTCATATTAAAAAAAGTAATTGTTCAGATAGAGAAAATGTACAAAGAAAAGAATTTCTATTACGCGACAGTATCGTATGAAGTATCTGAACCTGCCGCGGTTAATGAGAAAAATGGAAAGTTTGTACAGATCACCATTAAAGTAAATGAAGGCGATAAGGTAAAAGTAAAAAGTATAAAAGCCGCGGGTAATAATGTTTTCAGCGTGGATAAGATAAAAGGCTTAATGAAGACAAAAGAAGAAGGCTGGTTTGTAAGCGGTGTATTTGACGATGATCAGTTTATAGAGGATCTTAAAAGCATAATCCGCGCGTATTATCAGGAAGGTTATGTTAAGGCAAAGATAAACGGATATACGCTTGGGGAACTGGAAGGTAATAAAGCGGATATTGTTAAGAATTACGTCGTGTTTGACGTGCAGAATAATGCCATAAATATAGAGATTCCAATAACAGAAAACATGCAGTATAAAATTAAAGCAATTGAAATAGAAGGTAATGAATTATTTACCACTGAAGAGATAATGGATAAACTTGAAAGCAAGCAGGGAAGGTCTTTTGACAGAATTAAGTTTGAATCTGACCTTATGCTTATCCGCAGTATGTATTCCGAAAAGGGGCATATCTTTGCCCAGTTTAAAGACGCTTATATATATGATGATGACACAGGGGAAGTTGCAATAAAACTTTCCGCTGAAGAAGGGCCTGTTGCTTACATAAACCAGATTAAAGTGCGCGGTAATTATGTGACAAAAGATAAAGTAATAACCAGAGAACTTTTTGTAGAGGAAAATGAGCCGTTTGACAGCACCAAAATAAAAAAGTCACAGGAAGCTGTTTATAACCTTGGTTTCTTTGATAATGTTGTAATTGATACCGAACAGGTAAGCATGGATAAACTGAACCTTATATTTGAAGTTGTGGAAAGAAAGACAAATACAATAGGGCTTGGCGCCGGGTACAGCACGGTGGAAGGGCTTGTGGGTTACCTTCAGCTTACCAACGCGAATCTTTTCGGCGAAGCAAAAAGTTTCAGCGCTGATGTTCAGTTTGGTAATAAGAAGAAAAGCTGGCAGCTTGGCTATAAAGACCCGTGGTTCTTTGACACCCCGACTTCGTTTGGTGTGGATGTGTGGAATATCTTTAAAAATAAACTTTATAACAACCAGGGTTATGACCTTGATACGTACGGCCTGGATTTAAGTTTTGGAAGAAGGCTTAACAATAATAATAAAGTTTTTCTTACTTATAGATATCAGCAGGATACATATTCCGCGATAGATGATGCGTTGAAACCATATGTAAAAGAAGGCGGAAGCCAGGTTTCCAGTTTAACCCCGATGTATGTATTTGATGACAGGGATGATATTTTTGACCCTAACAGGGGCATATATAACACTATGTCGCTTCAGTTTGGCGGCGGCCTTTTGGGCGGCGATTATAATTACATTAAAGGTTTATGGGATTTCAGGTATTTTGTTCCTGTTTACTGGAAGTTTGTACTTGGTGTGCACGCGCGCATAGGCAACGGATGGGGTTATGGCTCCAGTTATGGTGACGCGGCAATGCCCCCTACTGAAAAATTCTACGCGGGCGGCACAGATACAGTTCGCGGATATGACGAAAGGGCGCTTGGGCCGATTGCCGGCGGTAACTTTCTTGCGGTAACAAATGTGGAGCTTAAACTTAAACTTATAGACAGGATGCTTACTTTGGTATCTTTTTATGACAGCGGCAACTGCTGGGAAAATGCCAGGGATGTAGACTGGTCAAATCCTTATCTTTATCCGGGTTTTGGTTTTGGGATAAGGTTCACGGTGCCGGGCACTGTTATGCTTATAAGGCTTGACTGGGGCTACGCGCTTGACCCTAATTACCACGTGAACGGCGGAAAAATACACTTTAATATAGGCAATATATTTTAAATAAAACTTACAGGTATGAAACTGTATGTGATAAAGGAATAAAAAAATTTTTCAAATAGGAGGAAGGTTATGAAAAAGATTATGGTATTGGTAATGACTGCGATTTTTCTTTCCGTGACGGCAGGGGCGTTTGCTATGAATGTGGGTTATGTGGATATAGAAAAGGTGTTTAATCAGTATTCGGGGACAAAGAAAGCTAAAGAAAAACTTCAGGGCGAACTTGAAAAAGAACAGAAAAAAATAGAGGAAAAGAAAACAGAGATTTTAAAGCTTAAAGATGACCTTGAAAAAAAGGCTTCCGTTCTTGAAAAATCAAAAGTTGACGCGAAAAAAATGGAACTTCAGACTAAACTTGAAAAATTGCAGTCAGACGCAATGGAAATTCAGCAGAAACTTCTTGGCCAGGAAAAAGAAATGACAGCAAACATAATTGAAGAAATAAGGGCTATTGTAAAGAAAATTGCCGAAGAAAAAAAGTATGATATGGTATTTGAAAAGAACCTGCTGCTTTATGGCGGCGATGATATCACGGCCTTTGTTGTAAAGAAGATGAACGAACAATAAGATTTATTAAGGAGTATTATGGAAATCACAGCCGCAGAACTTGCGCAAAAGCTGGGCGGTTCCTTAAATGGTGATTCCGGAATAAAAGTTTCCGGCATCAATGAATTAAAGGGAGCAGGTCCCAAAGATGTAAGTTTTATACTGGGTAAAAAATACGCGGAAGAGGCTAAAACCTCTTCCGCGATAGTTATTTTATCTGACAGCGTTGATTCGTTGCCGGGAAAAGCCGTAATTAAAGTGGAAAACGCGAAGGTGGCATATGTTGCTGTCCTGAATATTTTTTATCCTGAACCTGAAAGAAAAGAGTTCAGGGGCACCTTTGTTTCTGTTTCAAAGTCTGCAGTTATTGGCAATAATACGGCCATTCATGATTTCGCGGTAATTGGCGAAGATAATCATATAGGAAATAATGTAATTATCGGTTCCTGTGTGGTGCTGGGTAAAAACGTAAAAATAGGAAATAATACTGTCATTGAACCGAACGTATCGGTCTATGATAATACCATAATCGGCGACAGTACAATAATACACGCCGGCACTACAATAGGCGGAGACGGTTTTGGCCTTATACCCGGCAAAGACGGAATTATAAAAGTGCCGCAGGTGGGTTTTGTAGAAATAGGCAGTTTTGCAGAGATTGGAAATAACTGCTGCATTGACAGGGGCGCTTTTGGCCCCACCAAAATCGGCAATATGGTTAAGCTGGATAATCTTGTTCATATCGCGCATAATGTAAAAATTTGTGACTGCACAATAATTGCGGCGCAGACAGGTGTCGCGGGCAGTACAAAAATTGGTTCCGGCTGCATAATAGGCGGGCAGGTGGGCGTCACGGACCATATAGAAGTGGGGAATTTTGTTCAGGTGGGCTCGCAGGCGGGGGTATCAAAAGATATAGAGGATAAAGCCGTAATAACAGGCACGCCCGCCAAACCTTTTATGGAAGAAAAGAAACAGCAGGCATATATAGGCAAATTAAAGGAATTATTTGACAGGGTGAAATTGCTGGAAGATAAAAGTACAAAAGAATGAAGCAGTTAACTTTAAAAGCGCCGTTTGAACTTGCCGGAAGGGGGCTTCACAAAGGAAGCCTTTCAAGGCTGGTCTTTCATCCTGCATCGGCAGGAAGCGGCATCACGGTAAAATGCGGCGGCAAAGAATTTAAACTTTCACCGAATCAGGTATGCGATACAAAACGCGGAACAACTGTAAAGTATAAAGGTATAAAGATACATACTGTGGAACACATGACGGCTGCTTTTAAAGGGCAGGGTATTGATAACGTTAGAATTGAATTTTTATCAGGCAACGAGCCTCCTATTTTTGACGGCAGCGCGGCAGAGTTTGTCAGCGCGATAAAAAAAGCCGGTGTTAAGATTTTGAAAGATGAAAGAAAAATGGTGACGGTTAAAAATCCTCTGACACTGGTACAGGACGGCAGCTATCTGACGGTTCTGCCGTATCAGGGGTTTAAAGTATATTATTTTTCTGATTTTTCAGGCAAAGGTATTCCGGCGATGGAATATTCCGCGGTTATAAAGACGGAAGTTTTTAATAAAGAAATAGCGCCTGCAAGGACTTTTGGATTTAAAAAAGAAATTGATCACCTTATTAAAGCGGGCCTGATAAAAGGCGCGGATTTAAACAGCGCAATACTGTTTGACGGCGCCAAACCGGTAAATACAAAGTTACGGTTTAAAGACGAAGTGCCGCGCCACAAACTGCTTGATGTAGTGGGTGATTTTGGACTGCTGGAAGGCGGGCTTAACATGCTTGTAATAGCCGTAAAAACAGGCCACAGGCATAATACAGAAATGGTTAAAAGAATAGCTAAAATATACTCTAACTAAAAACAGGAGGCAAAAGATTATGATGGACATAAAAGAAATTCAGAAATTAATACCTCACAGGTTTCCTATGCTGCTTGTGGACAGAATTATTGACATGGTGCCGGGCGAATCAATAACCGGAATCAAAAACGTAACAATGAACGAGTGGTTTTTTCAGGGCCATTATCCCGGCGAACCAATTATGCCGGGCGTGCTTATTGTGGAAGCCATGGCTCAGACAGGCGGAGTGCTCATGATGAAAATGCTTGAAGGCCAGCAGGGGAAATCAATATATTTTATGACAATAGATAACGTGAAATTCAGAAAGACAGTAGTTCCGGGGGATACCCTTAAATTTGAAGTTAAGATAGTTCAGTTCAAAGGCAAAATAGGAAAAATTCACGGAGAGGCTTTTGTTGACGGCAAGCTAGCGGCGGAAGCTGATATGATGGCGATGATTGCGGGTTAACGCAGGTATATTTATAAATAAGCGGAGCATTATAAGAAAATATTTTTTAAATTTATACTGTCGGGAAGGAAGCTGAAAAATGATACATACAAGCGCTATAGTTTCTAACAAGGCCAGGATAGGGGCAAATGTAAAGATTGGGCCGTTTGCCATTATTGATGATGATGTGGAAATAGGTGATTCGTGTGAAATTGGGCCCAAAGCACACATTGTAAACGGGGCAAGGCTTGGAAATAATAATTTTATCGGCGAAGGAACCATCATCAGCGATAATCCTCAGGATTTAAAGTATAAAGGCGAAAAAAGCCTGACGGTTATCGGAAATAACAATGTCATAAGGGAATACGTTACCGTTCATAAAGCGACAGCCGAAGGCAAAGAGACACGGATTGGAAATGACTGTTTTATTATGTCTATGGCGCATGTAGCCCACGATTGTAAAATAGGAAATAATGTAATAATTGTCAATTATGCCGGGCTTACAGGGCACGTGGAAGTGGGGGATTTTGCATTTGTCAGCGGCTTGACAGCCGTGCATCAGAACGTAAGGATAGGCGCGCATTCAATGGTAGGCGGCGGAGTAAGGGTGACAAAGGACGTTATGCCTTTTGTTATGGTTTCAGAGAGCCCCCTGCAGGTTTTTGGTTTAAATAAAGTGGGGTTAAAAAGGCGCGGTTTTACAAAACAGCAGCTGGAAGCTCTTGAAAGCGCGTATCACATTTTATTCAGGGAAAAAATGATGCTTGCCGAAGCTTTAAAAAAGATTGAAAGTGAAGTCCCGATGACGGCTGAAGTGAAGCTGTTTGTTGAATTCGCGCGCAATTCAAAAAGAGGCCTGACAAGGTGAGCGCAACCGGATTAATAGCGGGCGGAGGCAGCCTTCCGCTGCAATTTTTAAAAGGCGCCGCAGAGAAAAAAGAGAAAGTTATAACTTTTGGTATTGCCGGAGAAACAGGAAATACAATTAAAAAAACGGCAGAAGAATACGTGGAAGTTAACCTTACCGCCCTTTCTTCCATAATTAAAGAGTGTAAAGCCAGAGGGGTAAAGCAGGTGCTGTTTCTTGGATATGTAAGGCACACAAATCTTTTTAAAAACATTAAATTTGATTTAAAATCGCTTTCTATAATCGCCGGGCTTAAGGGTTTTACAGCCGTACAGATAATGGGCGGAATAATTAAACAGTTTGAAAAAGACGGCATAAAAGTGCTGCCTTCAACGCATCTGATGGAAAATTCGCTTGCAGGCAAGGGCAATATTTCATTGAAAAAACCTGATAAAAAACAGATGGCTGACATACAGTTTGGTTACAAAACTGCCAGAACAATAGCCGCAATGGACGCGGGGCAGACAGTGGTTATAAAAAAAGGCGGAATCATAGCGCTTGAAGCACAGGAAGGTACTGATAACTGCATTAAAAGGGGCGGCGGGATAGCCGGGCCCGGGTTTGTTGTGGTGAAAACCGCCAGGCCCAATCAGGACATGAGATACGACGTCCCTGTAATGGGATTAAAGACGCTTAAAGCAATCAAAGCGCTAAACGGCGCGGGAATTGCAGTGGAAGCCGGAAAGACATTTATACTTGAACCGGAAAAAGTTAAACTGTACGCAAAAAATAATGGTTTATTCATATACGGAGCGTGAAAAGATGATACCAATATCAAGGCCTAATATCGGAAAAGAAGAAAAAGACGCGGTAATGAAAGTGCTGGATTCCGGAATAATAGCATCGGGGCCAAAAGTAAAAGAATTTGAAAAAAACTTTGCCGAATACTGCGGCGTTAAGCACGCGGTTGCGGTATCAAACGGCACCTGCGCCATACACGCCGCGCTGCACGGATGCGGCATAAAAAAAGGCGATAAGGTCATTACCACGCCTTTCACATTTATAGCCACATCTAATTCAATTATACACGCGGGCGCACAGCCTGTTTTTGCCGATGTGGAAGAGGAAAGTTTTAATATCAGCCCTGACAAACTTGAGCAGGCGTTAAAGAAAGACATCTTTAAAAAGATAAAAGCCGTAATTCCCGTGCATCTTTACGGGCAGGTATGCCAGATGGATAAAATATCAGCCATAGCGCAGAAATACGGAATTAAAGTTATTGAAGACGCAGCGCAGGCTCATGGCGCAAAGTTTAACGGCAAAAAGGCCGGCGTGTTCGGCGATGCCGCAACTTTCAGCATGTATGCCACAAAGAATATGGCAACAGGTGAAGGCGGAATGGTAACAACAAATAATGATGAAATTGCGGAAAAAATAAGAATATTTATTAACCATGGGATGCCTAAAGTCTACTATCATACAGAAGTGGGCTACAATTACAGGACAACCGACATAGAAGCCGCGATAGGTATTGAGCAGTTAAAAAAACTTGACGGATTCAACGCGAAAAGAAAAGAAAACGCCCACAAAATGAACAAGCTTCTTGCCTTATATCCGTTTATTAAATGCCCGCAGCAGATGCCCGGCAGAGACCACATTTATCATCAGTACACAATCCGGGTTTCCGGCGGATTAAGGGACAAATTTCTGGAACACCTAAACGCGAAAGGCGTGGGTGCCAAGATTTTTTACCCCATTCCGCTGCACAAGCAGCCGGTTTACCTGAAACTTATCAAAAACAAACAGTCATTTCCGGTTACGGAAAAACTTGCATCAGAGGTCATAAGCCTTCCGGTGCATCCGCTTTTGACAGACGCGGATTTTTATGAAATTGAAACAGCTTTTAAAACATTTAACGGAGCGTAAAGGTGAAACTAAAAGAGCTTGAAATATTCGGTTTTAAATCATTCGCTGACCGCACCTATATCAGGTTTGACGAAGGAATAACAGTTGTAGTGGGGCCCAACGGTTCCGGTAAATCTAACATATTCGATTCCATAAGATGGGTGCTTGGGTCGCAGAGCGCTAAGAGCCTGCGCGGCAGTAAGATGGAAGATGTTATATTCATTGGTTCTGATGACAGAAAAACCCTTGGAATGGCGGAAGTTTCGCTTACATTTTTAAATAATGACCGGTCTTTAAATATAGATTATGAAGAGGTAAAAGTCACTCGCAGGCTGTACCGTTCGGGGGAAAGCGAATACTTCATTAATGACAACCCCGTAAGGTTAAAGGACATCCTTGAACTTTTCATGGATACAGGCGTGGGTATTGATTCATATTCCATTATAAGCCAGGGAGAAGTGGACAGGATTATAAATGCAAAACCTGTTGAAAGAAGGGAAATTTTTGAAGAGGCCGCGGGTATTACAAAATATATTAAAAAAAGGGATGAGGCCTTAAGAAAACTTGAAGCCACAGAGCAGAACATGCTCCGCATAAATGACATTCTTGTAGAGGTAAAAAGGCAGACGGCTTCCCTTGAACGGCAGGCTAAAAAAGCGGAGAAATACAAAGAAATAAAAGAAGAGTGGAGTTCCATAGCGGTAAGGCTTCTTACCAAAGAATTAAAAGACAGGACTTTGAAAAACAGGGAACTTGAAAGTGAAAACGGGGAAGTTGAAAGGCGCATAGAAGAAGAAAACACAAAACTTTCCACGCATGAAATGAAATTTGAAGAGATGAAGCTTCTCTCAATAGAGAGAGAGCGGGAAATAAACGAAAAAAAAGAAAAGTGGCTTATAAGGCAGCAGGAAATAAAAAGGCTGGAAGATAATTTAAAATTTCTTTCCCAGCGCCACGTGGAACTTTCACAGAGGATAGAAGAGTTAAGGGCCCAGAATGTGGAAAATGTGGGCAAAATAGAAGGTATTAAAGTTGAAATTAATGATAAAACACGCGTACTGTCTGAAATTACGGATAAAATAAATTTCAGGCAGGAAGCGTTAAATGTGCTGACTGCGGAATATGACGGGCTTGTATTGTCCTTTGAAGAAGCCCGCAGGTTAAAGGAACGCAACGCGCAGCTTGTACAGCAGAAGACTTTAGAATTAAACACAATGGTAAATAAAATTGTTGAAGCGGAATCTTCCCTTAGAAATATTGACGAGACCATAAAACGCCACGAAGATGAGAAAAAAGCTCTTGAAGACAGGGCGCGCGCCGTGAATGCCGAATTGTCAAGGCTGTCAGAGAACAGGGGTTTTAAAGAAGGGGAAATTAAGAAGATTAAAGACAGGGAAGAAGTTCTGATAAAAGAAAAAATATTAAAATCGGAATCGCTTGATATCGTTGATAACATTCTGAAAGAATTAAACCTGGGCATAAGCAGAATGGAATCAAGGCACAGTTTCTTAAGGCAGCTGCATGAAAGAATGGAAGGTTTTGGAGAAACGGTAAGAAAGGTTCTGACTGAATATAAGGATACCTTATCTGAAGATAAAAAAGAAGATATTGTTGATGTTGTTGCCAACCTGATAGCGGTTGAAAAACCTTATGAAGCGGCGGTTGAAAAAACACTGACAGGAATTCTTCAGACCGTGCTTGTAAGAAATGAAAGTGTAATTACGGATGTATTTAACAAATACAGGGAATCCAAGGGCGAAATAAGCCTTGTTAACGGCGGCGGCCTTAAGGTGGATACAGCCGCGGTTCTGGAGCGGTTTAAGGGGCTGGTAAGGCATCAGGATGTCCTGGCATATCTGCCGGATGTCATCACGGTTGAACCTAAAAATGAAGCTGTAAAACTGCTGTTCAGCAATATTTATACTGTTGAGAGCATTGAAAAGGCCGATGAAGTATTTGCGGCTTTTCCGGTTCCTGAAGAGTATTTTCTGCTGACCTTAAACGGAGAACTTATATCCAATTTCAGTGTTTATAAAAGGGGAGAATCAACCGCGGAGACAGGCGGAGGGTTCTTAAGCCGCGAAAGGGAAATAAATGAAATAAACAACGAAATTCTTATGGCAAGGGAAAAATACGCGTCCGTGGATGAAGAAAGGCAGATACAGGCAGCCAAACTTGCGGACATACAGGCGGAAATTGAAGACTTATCATCCACATATCATAACAGATACGTGGAAGTGGTAAAGGATGATGAAAGAATAAGGCAGAAGGAAGAGGATAAGGAAATTGTAGCGGTATCGCTGACTAAAGTGGACGAACAGAAAGTATTAAGCGAAACTGAAAAGAAACTGCTGCTTGATTCCACGTCTGCCATTAAGTCGGCAAAAGAGACAGTGGAATCGGGAATAACGTCGTTAAGGCAGGCCGTGGATAATTCCATTTCGGATATCGCGGCAAAAGAAGAAGAACTTAATGCCAGCAAGCACAACCTGGAAGAAAAACGCATGGAAATAATGAAGATAAAGAATGATTTTGAAGTTGAACAGAACAGCAAGGAAATGCTTTCAGGCAGGCTTGAAGAAATTCAGAAATATTATGAAAATACTGCCCATGAAATAGAAGAAATGAACGCGAAAGCGCAGAAAGCTGAAAGCGACAGGACGGAAAGCGAATTAAAGATAGAGGCGGATAAAAAGGCGCTTGGTTCTGATGAATCGGAATATACCGAAAGAAAAGTGTCTTATGACCGGTACAGGGGCGAAATGTCAGGCCTTGAAAGTTATATAAAAGAGATGGGAAAAGACAGGGATTCTTTAAGGCAGCGTCAGTATGACCTTAAAATAAAGATGAATGAAATAAGTTTAAATCTTGGGAATCTTCAGAATAAACTTGCGGAAGAGTTTAAAGTGCAGCCGGACGAGCAGACGATTATGGCTGTTGAAATACCGGACGAAGAGCACGAAGCAATTAAGTTAAGGGTGGAAGAATTAAAGGATAAAATGGATAAGATGGGCGTAATTAACCTTGTGGCAATTGAAGAGTACAATGAACTTACAAGCAGGCAGCAGTTTTTACAGGTTCAGTACGATGACCTTGCCAGCGGCAGGGAAAACCTTAAAAAGGTAATTAAAAAGACCAATGATGAATCCAAGCAGCTGTTTACAAAGGCGTTCAGCGAAGTCAGGGTTAAATTCGCGGAAGTCTTTACAAGAATGATGAACGGCGGCGAGGCAGACCTTGTCCTTGTGGATCAGGAAAACATACTTGAATCGGGTGTTGATATTATTGCAAAACCACCGGGGAAAAAGTCGCAGAACATAACTCTCTTATCCGGCGGAGAGAAGGCCATTACGGCGGTTTCGCTGCTGTTCGCGCTCTTTCTTACAAGGACAAGCCCGTTCTGTATTATGGATGAAGTTGACGCGGCCCTTGATGATATGAATATCGCAAGGTTCACAAACCTTATCAGAAGCTTCTCTGATATAACGCAGTTCCTTATTATATCCCACAACAAGATAACCATGGAAATAGCCAGGACCATATACGGCGTTTCTATGGAAAGCGCCGGTGTGTCAAAAATAATCTCCGTTAAACTTGAAGGCAAAGAAGGCGGAATTGACGCGAAAGCAGGGGCGGAATTAAGGGAAAAAGAAAAAGGCAAAGTTAGGACAAGGGCCAAATATAGAAAAGAAAGAATGCAGGGTTTTATAGATGTTGAAAAACTTGATTCTGAAACTTTAACTGAAAGAGCGGAAGAAAATGAAACGCAGCCTGAAGAAATCAGCGGACAGGAAACAGCTAAAGAGGATGAAGTGATAAGCGAACAGGAAGTTATCGATGAACAGGTAATAAATGAAGAAGAGGTAATTATAGAGGATCAGGAAGAAATTAAAGAGCAGCCTGAACAGGTTGAAACTTCTGTACAGGATGAGCATTCTGAAAAACCTGAAAATTCCGGCGAAACGGAAGACAATAAATGAACCTGAAGTTTTCCAAGCCGCGTTCATTTCTTGATAAGATAAAGAACTTCTTTACCGGTAATGACGTATCGGAATGCATTGAGGATATAGAGCAGTGCCTTATAGAAGCTGATATAGACCTTGCCATTGTGGAGCAGACTGTTGAAATGATAAAGAAGAACAGAATAAAGTCTTTTGAAGAAGCCAGGCTTTTTCTTAAGAAGGAATTTGCCCAGAAACTGGCAGATCCCGGCGGGCATCATGAAAAAACAGGCTTGCATGTAATAGTTCTGGTGGGGATTAACGGCGGGGGAAAGACAACAGCCGCTTCCAAACTGGCGCGTTATTACGGAGATAAAGGGAAAAAAGTTATGATGGTTGCCGCGGATACATTCAGGGCTGCCGCCATTGAACAGCTTGAAATGTGGGGGAAAAGGCTTGGTGTGCCGGTTATCAAAGGCGATGAAAACAGCGATCCCGCAGCTGTGGTATATGACGGTATCGCTGAAGCAAAAAAGACGGGTGTTGATGTCCTTCTGGTTGATACGGCGGGCAGGCTTCATACAAAGACAAATCTTATGCAGGAAATCACAAAAATAAAAAAAGTTATCCTGAAAGAAATTCCTGAAAACGCGCTGGATATATTTATAATAGTTGATGCCAATATAGGAAAGAACGCCTATATTCAGGCCAGGGAGTTTAATGAAGCGCTTAATCTTACCGGTGTGATACTGACCAAATTTGACAGTTCCGCAAAAGGCGGAAGCATAATACACATAAAAGCCGGCCTTGGAATCCCCGTCAAATTCCTGACTTTTGGCGAACAGATTGAAGATATAGAAGAGTTCAGCGCGCAGCGTTTTGTAAATGAAATGTTTGACTGAGAAGAGGCGATAAAATGAAATGGAATATACGGGATGTTGATGACAAAAACAAAGCGGCTGAAAATCTTAAACAAAAGCTTAACCTGCCGGATTATCTTGTAAAGATTTTCATAAACAGGGGCCTTGATACATTTGAGAAAGCAAGTGAAGTCTTTGGAATTGACAATATAAAACTAAATTCGCCGTATCTTTTTGAAGATATGAAAAAAGCTGTTGAAACGATAAAGAATTCCATGGCTAAAAAAGAACGCATAACAATATACGGCGATTACGACGTGGACGGGGTTACTTCCATAACCGTACTTTACACTTTTTTCAGGGACTATATGAAATATGAAAATGTATCTTACTATGTCCCTAACAGGCACGAAGAAGGTTACGGGCTTAACAGGGAAGCTTTAAATTCAATTATTGCGGGCGGCACCAAACTTATTATTACCGTGGACTGCGGCATCACTTCAAAAGACGATGTGGATTTCTGCGTGTCAAAAGGGGTAAAAGTTATAGTCACGGATCATCACAATCCGGATGCGGCAAATGTGCCATCCTCTGCGGCAGCTATAATAAACTCCAAATACTCTGATACTTATCCGGATAAAGACTTAAGCGGCGTAGGCACCGCGTATAAACTTTTGTGCGCTGTTGCCGAAGAGTTGAAAATTCCAATCAAGGATGATTTTCTTGACTTTGTGGCGCTTGGCACAATTGCGGATATAGTGCCCATGAGCAGGGAAAACAGGATAATAGTCAGAAGGGGTTTAAAGAAGATAGAGAACACCACAAATGAGGGTTTAAGGGCCTTAAAAGAGGCTGCAGGGCTTAAAAATGGCGCTCCTGTAACCGCTTATCACGTTGGTTTTGTCATAGGCCCAAGGATAAACGCGGCAGGAAGGATAGAGCACGCCAATAAAGCTGTTGAACTGTTTGTATCCGGCGACCTGGCTGCCATAGAAGATATTGCCATGGAACTGAATGCCACTAATGAAGAAAGAAAAAAGCTTATGAAAAAAATGGAAGAAGAAGCGGTGTCTAAAATCAAAGATTCGTTTGACCCGGATAAACACTTTGTAATTGTATTATATGACGGCAGCTGGAATACCGGTATTGTAGGGCTGGCAGCTTCAAAAATTGTGGCAAAGTTTAACAGGCCGGCTTTTATACTTACTGATGATTCCGACGGCCTGGCACACGGAAGCGCCAGAAGCGTTCCCGCGGTTGATATTTATGCGGCTCTGAAAAATGTGGAAAGTCATCTGGTGCGCTATGGCGGTCACAGGCTGGCAGCCGGCGTATCCCTTAAAAAAGAGAAGATAGATGATTTCAGGGAGGCCTTAAATACTTATATAAAGTCAAATTATTCAGGTGCTGACTTTGTTCCTGTTTTGAATGTCGACGCCGTGGTAAAAGAGATAATTAATATTCAGGACATTAAAATTATGGACAAACTGGAACCATGGGGCGAAGGCAATCCAAGGCCTGTCCTGGTTGCAAGGGATGTAATGGTGGCGGACGTCAAGATGCTTAAAAACAACACGATGAAATTTTACGGCAAACACATGGGCAAAGTTTACAATTTTATACTGTTTGGCCATACAGAAAGCCATGCTAAGGATATAAAGAAAGGCGAAATTTTAGATGTGGCTTTTTATCCGTCTATTAATACCTGGAATGATGAAGAGTCAGTATCGCTTGAAGTGAAAGATGTAAAACTTTCAAGCGCGGCGCTGTAAAAAAATCCGCGCACAATTAATAATTTTATGGGAGGAATAAAATGAAAAAGGTTTATCTGGCTGTGATGTTTTTATTTTCGGCTTCAATTCTGCTTGGCGCAAAAACGGCAATACCGGAATATCCTCAGGAAGGTCAGCAGGGAAGGTATTCCTGTTTTGTTACACAGAATCAAAGCGGCACTAACAGGCAGGTTATTGTATTTGATTCAACAGACGGCAGTTTTGACGTCTATGAACTGGACAATAAAGGGCTTGACCGAAAAACAAACACGGAATATTATCCGTGTTTTCATTTTGATAACCAGAACAAGACCCGTTCTGTCCGCATGGTAAAAGACGCGGATTAATAGCGGTAAAAACGATACGTTTTTTGGCGCAAACAATAAGAAATCCGGCTTTAATGCAGCCAAATAAGCCGGTTTATCTGCTTTTTTTAACACCTATGCGCGGACAATAAGAGAATAAAAGGCATCCGGAGCATTTGGGAGAGACGGATAAACATATATTCTGCCCGTATAATACAAGCCAGTAATTTATTTTTATCCAGTATTTTTTGGGAAGAATTTTCCTTAATTTCATCTCTGTTTCATCCGCGTTTTTTGTTTTAACATAACCCCATCTGTTGCATATTTTATGAACATGCGTGTCAACACAGATGCCGGGTTTCTTAAAGGCGACGGTTACAACCAAATTGGCTGTTTTGCGCCCCACCCCGGGCAGGGTAAGAAGTTCTTCAATTGTATCCGGAACTTGGCCCTTATATTTTTCAATAATAAGTTTTGTAATCTGCGAAACGCTTTTTGCTTTTTGGCGGTAGAATCCGGTGCTGTATAACATTTTTTCAAGTTGTGCCTGCGGGATTTTTAAAATATCTTCAGGCCTGGGCGCGAAATTATAAAGCCGCCTTGCCACAACTGCCGTGGTTTCATCTTTGGAACGCAGGCTTAATATGCAGGGGATAAGAACCCAAAAGGGGTCTTTTATTTCGTCGTTAAATCTTTCCAGCACAGGCGCTTTGTATTTTTTTACACTCTCTTTTACAAGTCCTATCACACGTTCTATGTTGCTGTTATTTACCATTTAAGCTCCAATATAAGCGAATTTATGGCTTATTTGTGTTTAATTATATCATTTTACAACAAAAAAAACGTTTCTGTTTTATCTTATATTTTTAAAGCTTTTTCTTTGGCTGTTTCGGTATAAAACAAATTAAATAATTCTTGACAAATACCTGTAATAAATATATAAATAAGATTACTTTTCAGGGAAAAAACCCGAAAAGACGGCAGAGAAAAGGGCAGCGTAACACTTGCCCCATCTCTTCTTATAATTAATACAGATTATACGAAGGTGGTGGGAACTAAATTGAAAAGTCTTGGCAGGCACATTCTTGTAGAGTTTTACGGTTGTAGCAGGGAAAAGTTAAATGACCTTAAGTTTGTAGAGGAAAAGATGATTGGCGCCGCGGAATATGCCAAGGCAACAGTTGTTGACTATGTGTTCCATAAATTTGCCCCGCACGGTATTAGCGGTGTTGTGGTAATTTCGGAATCGCATCTGGCCATTCATACCTGGCCGGAATACGGTTATGCCGCAGTAGACCTTTTTACCTGCGGGGAAAGCGTTGATCCATGGGACGCATTCTTCTATTTAAGCAGGGAGTTGGAAGCTGAATCGAACACCACTATGGAGCTTAAAAGAGGGCTTCTTGACATACCAAACTTAAGGCACAAGGCTGACAATGAAGAAAAAGCCTTCAGTTCCTGAAAAAAACACAGGAGAATTATCGTGGACGCAAAAAAGAAGAAAGAAATAAAGGTCATACTGCAGAAAATGAAAGAACAGAAGCTCGCTGAAATCAAGCAGAATAATGACGATCTTGCAAGCGTTGAAAATTTCAAGGACGATGCTCAGGATTTTGCGGACACAGCTACTAATATCTATGATAAGGAACTTCACTATGACCTTACGGAAAAAAATAAAAAACAGCTTATGGATATAGAAGAAGCGCTGGAAAGAATTGATAAAGGCAATTATGGCGCGTGCGACAGCTGCGGCACGGAAATTTCATTTGAAAGGTTAAAAGCGCTTCCTTTTGCAAAGACCTGTATGAAGTGCCTGAACGGGAAAAAAGGAAAAGGCAGGAAATAAAGACGGGATAAAAAAAGCGGGGGTTTTAAATTGTTCAGAGGGTTTGTATTTACAGCGGATAGTGTAATAGAGAAAAACGACCCTACTGAAGTTGTAAAAGACATTAAGAATTCAAGGGCCAGGACCTGGATTGACCTTGAAGATCCCACCGAACAGGAAATAGATTTTTTAATTCAGGAATTTGATTTTCATCCGCTTTCCATTGAAGACGCGATGATTCAGAAAGACCATCCAAAACTTGAAGAATTTGACGATTATGCTTTTGCTATTTTCTATGCCGCAAGATTATCTGACGGTGAAATCAAGGAAGATCAGCTTAATATCTTTATGGGTAAAAACTACATTGTAACCATTCATGAAGAAAAAATAAGGGCGGTAGAAAGGGTTATCGCCAGGGCAAGAAGCAGGGCTAAAAACGGCTTTCATCAGGGAGTTGATTTAATTTTTCACGCGCTGGCGGATAATACGATAGATGAATACTTTCCCATAATAGAAAAAATAGAAGACAGGCTTGATGAATTTGAAGATGTCGTTCTGGAAGAAAGAAAACTTGAAATTATAGATGAAATAATAACACAGAAAAGAAACATTCTTACATTAAGAAAATTAATAACCGCTGAAAGGGGTATTTTTACAAGGCTTCTAAAAGGGGAAATAAGATACATCCGTGAATCCACGCAGGTGTATTTCAGGGATATCTTTGACCATCTGTCAGAAATGAATGCGACGCTTGAAAACTTAAGGGATTTGATACCGTCTTTGATGGACGCGTATAACAGTTTAATGAATAAAAAAACCAACGATGCCATTCACGGGTTAACTGTAGCCGCTACAATTGCTATACCGCTGACCGTGCTTACCAGTTATTACGGAATGAATATATACCTTCCGTTTGCGGATAAAGGAATATTGGGCTGGCTTTTTGTCAACGGCGTGCTGATATTGTCGGGAATAATCACTTATCTTTTCCTAAGAAAACTAAAATGAAAATTATAAGCGGAAAGTATTCAGGGATACCGCTTAAAGCGCCTAAAGGAAAAAACACAAGGCCCACTTCCGCAAAAACCAGGGAATCTGTTTTTAATATCATAAGGACAGCTTTGCCCGAAGCGGTGTGCGTTGATTGTTACGCGGGGACAGGTGCCATGGGGTTTGAAGCGATAAGTAATGGGGCAAAAAAAGCTTATTTTATTGATGTGGATACCGCGAAAATCATAAAAGAGAACGCGGATAAACTGAAACTTGAACCGTTAAAATATGAAATGATAAGCAGTGATTTCAGGCCCGCGTTTAACCTGCTTGCGAAAAAAGGGGTTAAAGCTGATATTGTTTTTTCTGACCCGCCATATAACAGGGGCATTGCTGAAATGTTCTTGAAAATACTTAAGATAAGCGGTATATTAAAAGCCGAATCTATAACGGTTCTGGAAATTCACAGGGATGAATATAAAGAAATAGCCGGTACGCTTGAAGAATGGCAGGTATTCAAAGAAAAGGAATACGGTGAAACCAGAATGCTTTTTTTAAAATTAATTACGGAGGTTAAGTAATGGTTAAAACCGAAGAGTTAAAGAAAATGGCTTTTTTTAAACCTTTTACAGAACAGGAAATTAAGGTGTTTTCTGAAAGGCTAATTATTGAAGAGTTTGAATCAGGGTTTGATGTGTTTCATGAAAATCAAATAGGTGATGATTCCATGTTTATTATAATTGAAGGGGCTATAAAGATAACAAAAAAACAGAAGGGCTCAGAAAAGGTGATTGCCAATATAAAAGAAGGCGAATTCTTTGGGGAAATGTCAATGCTTTATCCGGCGCCCAGGTCCGCTTCAGCCGTGACAATAAAGCCGTCAAAAATGATCCGTTTTTCCGACAGGGATTATAATTCGTTTAAAAAAGACCATCCTTCAATAGTTGTTAAACTCAATGAAATTTTCATAAAGGTCCTTGTACAAAGGTTAAGGGATGCTGACAAAAGGCTTGTAAAGGAAGGTTTTGGAATTGGCGCAATCTAAATTTGGGATTAAATATCTTTTTATAAGGTGGATGGTAAACGCCATAGCCCTTTTTGTTGTTGTAAACACGGTTAAGGGTATTGATATAACGCAGCAGGGAATTGAGGGTTTTAAAACGCTTGCTGTGGCTGCGCTTGTAATCGGGCTTGTAAATACATTTATCAAGCCGGTTATTTTAATCTTAACGCTGCCCCTGACTATTTTAACCCTGGGGCTTTTTACGCTTCTTGTAAACGCTTTAATGTTCGGCCTTGCCGGGTATCTGGTTAAGGGTTTTGAAGTCACAAGCGTTATTGGCGCCATAATAGGGGCGCTGGCATTCAGTATTTTAAGTTTTATTTTCGGACTTTTCATACCTGATAACGCGAATGGCTCCGCTCATATTAAGTATAAAGTAATTGACAGGGATTAATTAAAGTAATATCTGCCTTGACGGGAATTTACTTTTTTGGTATAAGTTTAATCTGTTGATTAACGCAAATGTTAAAGATTGCGAGGATGGTGAAATGGTAGACACGCAGGCTTGAGGTGCCTGTGGATAACTCCGTGGGGGTTCAAGTCCCCCTCCTCGCACCATAAAAAAAGGGCCCAAGAAATTGGGCCCTTTTTTATTATAAAGGGGAATTAACAACTGACAAGTGACAAGTAACAAGTAACAAGTAACAAGTAACAAGTAACAGCTGACAACTAACCATTTGTCGTACCTGTAACTTGTTACTTGTTACCTGTACCTTGTTATATCTTGCAACAGATTAGTGTTTGTATTATCATATATCCATTATGCAATCATAAAAAACTTAAGAGGTGTTTAAATGGCTGTGAAGAAAACCGCGAAAACAGAAAAGACAAAATACGCCGTGGGAATAGACCTTGGCGGGACAAATGTGGTCATGGTGCTTGTGTCACAGGACGGGAAGATAAAGGCGGACAGAAGGTTTGCCACACAGGCTGATAAAGGCCCGGAATTTGTAATTTCAAATATGGCAAAAAATGCCCTTGAAATGATAAAAGAGGCGGGGCTTAAAGCCGCGCAGGTAAGATGCATGGGAATAGGCGCGCCGGGGCCGCTTGACAGCAAAAAGGGTATTGTAATTGTGGCGCCCAACATGCCGGGATGGAAAAATATAAAATTAAAGGCGCTTCTGGAAAAAAAGACAGGCATAAAAACAGGAGTGGAAAATGACGCTAACTGCGCGGTCTATGCCGAAAAATGGATGGGAGCCGGAAAAAACGCGGATAACGTTGTGGGCTTTACCCTTGGAACGGGCGTCGGCGGCGGAATAATATTGAACGGCAGTCTATTGCGCGGAGTCACCAATACAGCGGCGGAACTTGGGCATACAATAATTGAAATCAACGGCAGGCAGTGCGGCTGCGGCAACAAAGGGTGCCTTGAAGCTTACGCGTCCGCAAGTGCAATTGCGGCTTTTGCAAAAGAAAAAATAAAAGCAGGCGCCAAATCGGCAATTACAGAGCTGGTAAAAGGGGATTTAAATAAGATAACTTCAAAAACTGTTTATGAAGCGCTTCTTAACAATGATAAAACAGCGCAGGAAGTATGGCAGTATTTTACGGAATCACTTGCAACGGGAATAGCCGCCGCGTTAAATTCATTGAATCCGCAGGTTGTGGTTATAGCAGGCGGAGTGATTAATGCCGGTGACAGGCTTTTTGTTCCGTTAAGAAAAGAAACGGCAAAAAGGTCTTTTGCGGCTCCTTTTAACGCTGCTAAAATAGTCCCGGCAAAACTTGGTGAATTTGCCGGCGCTTTAGGCGCTGCCGGCGTTGTGTTAAATGAAAGCTTGTATTACGGCATTAAATAACTTTTCAGCGCGCAATAAATTTAGTGCGTAATATATAAAGGGGATTTAGGAGGACAGGTGAATTCAAAGACGTATAAGCTTTTTTACGATAATCTTATAGTTTTTATTACGGCTTTAATACCTGTGGTGTTCTGGCAGCCATTTTTTGACCCGTTTGGCCCGGCGCAGCTTATGGTGTTAAGGGTGTTTGTCCCTTTGGCATTTTTTTTCTATTTTTTATCTTTTATTAAAGCCCCTTTAATTGAAATCAAAATTAATCCTGTAGTTATTATACTTCTATTATATATTCTGGTATGCTGCGTTTCGCTTTTTTATTCAATTAACAGACAGATAAGTTTTAAATATATTTATGAACTTACTCTTTCCATAGCCGGCGGCTGGCTGATTTATTCTGCGGGCGGCAGAAAAGGTATGGGTAAAGTGTTCGCGGTAATTATAGTTTTTCACACTATAATTGCGGGATACGGTATTATGCAGCACTTTGACGCGGATATCTTTAAATGGAATACCAATTTTACGGGCAGGCCTATGGGTACCATAGGGAACCCGGATTTTTTTGCAGGGGAACTTTTAATATCAATTTTTCTGACGCTCTCATACCTTATATTCGGCAAAAAGTACAGGGTGCTGCTTGCGATATCGACAATTATTCAGATGGTGTGTTTTATTTACGCCAAAGTGGCAGGGACATATATTGGTTTTGCCGCCGGCGCGGCTGTGCTTGTAATTATTGCGCTGTTAAAATTTAAACCTTCGGGAAAGAAAACGGCGCTGTGGGCTCTGGCGCTTATTATTGCGGGGATTATTTTGATGCCATTTATTTACAGTAAAAGCGGAAAGTTCATTGAAGAAAAAAAACATTCGCTGCGCGACAGGATGCTAATGTGGGAAGCCAGCATACTTATGTTTAAAGATTCGCCTGTCATAGGCAAGGGGTTCGGGAATTACAGATTATATTATCCCAAGTATCAGGGCGAGCTTTTAAATGACCCGAAGAATAATAAATTTGATTATGTGGTGACGTGGATGCCGCATCAGAATTACCTGTTAATAATGGCAGAGACGGGCATAGCGGGAATTGTGCTGTTTTTGGCTGCGGTTTTTGCCGGTTTTTATTTTCTTACAAAAAGTTTAAAAAGTGAAATTAATCCGTATAATGCCTCAATTGCATCCGCCCTTATTGCATTGCTGTGGGCCTCTTTTTTTAACACTTTTTATAATGTGCCGTCTACAATGCTTTTCTTTTTTCTGTTTCTAATTGCAGCCGCGGGGATAAACGGTAAAGAAAGGGTATTAATTCTAAAGAATCCCGGAATAAAAATTATATGTATTGCGGGGCTGGTACTGTTTGTATATTCGGCAGCCGGCGACGGAACAACTATTGTATCTTCGGTTTATCTTAAAAAGGCCAACAGCCTTACGCGTCAGAAAATATTGGATAAAGCCATACCCATGTATGAACGCATAATGCAGCTTGCCCCTGTGGAGCTGTGCCCGCAGACAGATGTGGCGCAGTTTTATTACGCCGCAGAAGCGTACAGGGAAGCGGGCATGCTGCAGAAAGCCTATGAGTTATATGGCAAAGACCTTAAATTAAACCCTTATTGCCCTGAAGTAAATAATATGTACGGCGCCTTAGCCGGGCAGCTGGGCAATATTGACCTTTCAATTGCCCATCTTAAAACCGCGGTATTTACGGCGCCGCACTATGAAACCGCTTACACCAACCTTGCAACCGCGTATATGGTAAAAGGGGATAAAGAGAGCGCGAAAGCAATACTTAAGCAGTTCGTGGAAAAAAACGGTACAAATGAACGCATAGAGATTCTGATAAAGGCAGCCGGTAATTAGGGGAATGGCTGATATTAAAAAAATAAAAAATTATATAATTATTACCTTTGTTTTCTTTGCAACGGCATCTCTGTATTTTTATACCGCAAATCCGGTATTTAAAAATAACGATTCTCCTGAAACCGCCGCTGCGGCATTTACCTTAGGCATCGGCCATCCGCCGGGATATCCGCTTCACGCGATATCCGGAAAACTTTTTTCTTTAATCCCGCTGGCTAATCCGGCTTTCAGGTTAAATATGTATTCGGTTTTTCTGTCGCTGTGTATATTTTTAATAACTTTCATGATTTTAAAAAAAGTATTAAACAGGGTAACAAAAGCGGATGAATCTGTAAGCGCGGCGCTTTTTTCCGGGATGATTATGCTTTCATATATGTTATGGAATCAGGGGACAGAAGCAAAGGGCGGAATATACATGCTTAATCTGTTATTTCTCTCGCTGATAATATGGCGTACGGTTATTATACTGGAAAGGTTTGAAATAAAAGAAGTGTATTTTATCTCTTTTATCTACGGGCTTTCACTTGCCAACCATTGGCCAAGCATGATTATACTTGCGCCGGTGTTATTTTTTGTTTACCTGATTAATATAAAAAAGATAAATCTTAAGCATAACCTGCTGATGGTTCTTTTTTTTACTACAGGCCTTACGCCATACATATATTTGTTTATACGCGCGGGTGTGCCTGCCGCGCTTAACTGGGGCAATCCTTCAAATTTAGAAAATTTCATATGGGTGGTTTCAAGAAAAGCGTATCTTGGGCCGGTTGATGCATCGTGGGCGGTTTTTAGATATCAGATTATGGAGTTTATAAAACTGTTTACTGGAAACTTTGGGTGGTTATGGATTTTTGTAATACCGGGAGTATTAGCCGTAAATAAGTATTCAAAAAAACTAAACGCGGTACTTCTGTCATTTGCCCTGCTTATAATAGTTATTGTTGTTTTTTATAACAGGACTCAGGAGGATGTTAAATGGCTGATTCAGATTTTCATCATGCCTGCGGAGTATATAATAGGGCTGTTTATCTCCGCCGGTATTGTGTATGTGCTGTCTGCCTTTAAGGATAAAAAGTTATATCGAAATTTAATTTTGTGCGCTGCGGCAGCAGCGGCGGCGGTTATGATATGCGTTAATTACTCTAAAAATAACCATAATGACGATTACCTGTCATATGATTACGGCAATAACCTTCTAAAGACAATGGAAGACGGGTCTTTGTACGTGGCAGACGGCGATTATAACCTTATGCCGGTGTACTATATACAGGAGATAGAAAAAAGAAGAACTGATGTAATTTTTGCCACCGCTTCTTTTATGATATTTGACTGGGGTATAAATGATTTTATAAAAAAATATGAAAATGTTCCAATGAAGCCGTTTGACACAGAACGCAACATATTAAACATTATTGAAAATTACAAATTAAAAACCAATGTTTACAGAAGCGCGTTTATGCCAAAACTTGACCCTTTTATGAACGGATATACAGCCGTTCCCAAAGGCCTTCTGGTAAAGCTTAATCCGCAGAAAAGAATATATTCGCCCGCGCTGTATCAGCTGTATTCCTACAGAAGTATTTTTGAAAAATTCGCGAAAGAAAGCAAAAACGATTATGACCTTATAGGCTGGTATCCTGTTTCAATGGTAAATCAGGCAAACGCGCTTTTGTCAGGCGGTTACCCAAAGCAGGCGGCAGAACTTTATATCAAGGCGCTGGATTTTCCGATTGATAAGCCGGAAGGAAATATTTACTATAATGCATCCCTTGCTTACGCGCAAATGTCTGATTCGGATAATGAGCTTAAGTATCTGCGGCTTGCCGCGCTGCGCGGCACAAGTTTCTCTTCGGCATATGAACGGCTTGGGGCGCTTCTTTATGACAGGGGTTTTTATAAAGACGCAAAGAAGGCTTTTATTGAAGCGAAAGAACGCGGCGGCAATACGCCATTGTTGCAAAAGGGAATTGATTCTTTATCGCCCCTTACTGAATATCAGATGAACGAGGCGATGCTGAATAAAGCAAACCAATACCTATTAACAAAGGATTTTAAAAAGGCGGAAGAGTTATATAAATTATTACTTGAAAACAAATTTAAAAGGGATATAATATATTTGAATCTTGGAGTGTTTCATTATGGAACGAAAGATTATGAAAAGGCAGCTGAAAAATTTAGGCAGTCTAATAATGAGACGCCAAGCGCTAAAGCGATATCATATTTGGTTCTTGCGTTAAAAGAGAACGGAAAGCCGGCAGATGCCGTAAAAGAGCTTGAAACGGGAATAAAGATGTTTCCACAGGATAAAGAGCTGTGGGGTTTATATACAAAACTTAAAGGAGAAAGTGCACAGCAATGAATAAAATACTTCTCGCTCTGGCCGACAGGGAAGACGCGATAAGGATAAATAACTACCTTGAAGATAATTCATACTCCCCTTATATCGTCACAGACTCCGCGGCATTAATAGGCAAATTAAAAGCCGGTTTTGACATGCTTATTATTGACAGCGATATTGCCGATGAACTTGAACTTAACATCATTAAATTCATAGGCGAGCGGTTTCCTGAAATGCGTGTAATTATGGTGTGCCCGCGTGAAAAACTGGATAGGGTAATTAAGGCCGCATCGGTTGAAAATTTTGACTATATAGTAAAACCTGTAAATTTAAATGAACTGAAATATATTCTTGAAAGGTCAGCTGCCGCCGCTGTTGTGGACGCGGTGCAGGAAAGTGAACCGGATTATTTTGAAGGCAGGTTTGTGGGCAAGAGCGATAAGATAAAAAAAGTAATGGCTGTTGTAAAAAAAGTGGCAAAAAATGAGAGCAATATTCTGATAACCGGCGAGACCGGCACCGGCAAGGAACTTATAGCCAGGGCGGTATATGAACTTAGCAGGAGGGCATCAAAACCTTTTATAGCGGTGAATTCCGCGGCAATACCGGAAAACCTTTTAGAGTCCGAACTGTTCGGGTATAAAAGGGGCGCTTTTACAGGCGCGACGGCTGACAAAAAAGGCCTTATAGAACTTGCCGACAGCGGTACGCTTTTTCTTGATGAAATCGGCGACTTAAGCCTTGGGCTGCAGGCAAAATTATTAAGGGTACTTGAAAACGGTGATTTAAGAAGGCTTGGGGATGAAACGTCAAAGAATGTGAACATCAGGGTCATTGCTGCGACAAATCAGGACCTTATGAAATCCATTCAGGAAAAAACTTTCAGGGAAGATTTATTTTTCAGGCTTAATGTAATTCATATTCATATTCCGCCTTTAAGGGAAAGGCTTGAAGATATTCCGTATCTTCTAAGATTTTTTATTGAAAAGTATAATAAGTTAGAGCGGCGCAATATTGTGGGTATTGATCCACGGGCGCGCGCGGCGATAATGAATTATGAATACCCGGGCAATGTCAGGGAGCTTGATAATATAGTACAGCACGCTTTTGCAATGGCGTCATCGGATATCATAACTATTGCGGATCTTCCTGTAACCCTGCAGGGAATATCGCCTTTTAGAAAGCTTTCGGCGCCGGTAAAAGAAGAATTAAGAAGCGACGGTTCTGATCCGGAACTGAACCTTGCAGACGCGGAAAGGTCATATATAAACAGGGCGCTTGATAAATATGACAATAACCACACTAAAGCGGCAAAGGCACTTGGCATATCGCGGTCAACATTATGGCGCAAGATGAAAGAGTACGGGATAGGCAAACCCGGGGAGTTATAAGAATAAAACAGGCAGGTTAAAATAAAAAAAGAGGCGCTTTTTACAGCGCCTCTTTTTTATTACAGTTATGTATGATTAGTTGAATGTGTTAAAAAGCCCCGCCAAGGGATACTTTGAAAGAATTTCCAAGTTCGCCGTATGGTTCATAAGAGAAGTCCACAAATTTTTCTTCAATGTTAAGCCCTACGCCGCAGGTTAAGCCCTTTAAGCCGGTTGTTACGCCGGTATTGTCTGTCTGATATCCCGCGCGCGCGGTAAAAAGAAAAGGTGTTTTTAAGCTTATTCCGGCCCTGTGTACGCCGTTATTGTTTGCTTTGCCCACAAGGTTATATTCAGCGCTTAAGTTATAGTCGTAAATGTCAATTGTATAGAATGCGCCAAAGGTTATTCCTTTTGGCAGAATGCTTCCGCCAAGCGTACCCGCAAAGTTTTTTGCCAGCACGTTAAAGAAAAGCCCTTCAAGGGGTGATTTATAACGCAGGCCCAAGTCAAAAGCGCCTGTGCTTATTGTGCTGCCGTCTATTGTGTCCAGGATGTATTTTAATGTGACGCCGAAATCTATGTTTTTTTCAAGTGTGTTTGAATATGAAAGGGAAGCGGTTATGGCATAAGGGGAAAAGGAACCCGCTTCAATGTAATTATTTTCCGCGTCTATGTCGTATTTTTTCATCTCTCCGGCGTTAAAATAACCTATTCCAACCGCGGCCGCGCCAAATTTACCAAAGTTACCTGCAGCTGACAGGTGGTCCATCATCATGTCCATAAGCCAGACGTTATGTGAAAAGAACATGCTCCACTTTTTTTCGGTGTTTTTCATTGAAGCAAGCCCTGCCGGATTCCAGAAAACAGAAGAGGCATCGTCGCATGAACCTATGTAAGCCCCGCCCATCGCGGAACCTGCGGCTCCCGCGTACAGGTCAAGATATCTTCCGGCGGTTGCCGATGTGTTCTTCATATCAGCATCCGCTGAAAATCCAATAGATGATACAAGTAAAAGAACTGCTGCTGTTATTATTATTTTTTTCATCTGCGCTTCTCCTTATCTTACCACGGCGAATTTTTCGTGCTTTTTAACTGTCTGACTGCCGTCTGTATAGCGTATTATGGTTTTATAAAAATATACTCCGCGGGACAGTTTTGAAATATCAAAGCGGGAATAGCCGTTAGGCGCGTCATCCGTGATTTTTCCGGTTTCTTCACCGTCTGTGGAATAAAGAATTATTTCAACCTGTTTTGCTGTCTTTGCCGGGTCAATAGGGTAGGCAATTGTTACAAACCCTGCATAAGCCGGGTTGGGATAAGCAAAAACTTTTGCCTGCGGTGTAGGCGTGTTTGTGGCGGTCATAGTTATTGTGAAAGTGGCAGTGATAGTGGGGGTTCCCGTAGCTGTCCAGTCAGGAGTGTTTGTTTCCGTTACTGTTTCGGTTGTTGTCTCTGTTGTTGTTGCGGTAACGGTTTCTGTGACGGTTTCGGTTACTGTTTCTGTTGCGTATGCTGCAACAAAAGCCAGAGACAGCATAATTACCATAAATAGGGTTTTAATTTTCATTATATTTCCTCCTTTGATGTTAAAACTAGTTAAGATTTTACAGCAAAGGCGTGTAAAGTCAATGGGAAATTGGGGGATTTGGATGCTTAGAGGCTTGGATGCTTAGAGGCTTGGACGGAAATACAAACACAAAGCCGTCCCTGCCGCATACACGCCATGCTTACGAGGTAATCACTGAAAAACACTTAATCTTTATTCAATGGTTAGCAGCAGCCAGCACTTGCCGGTTCTAAACCAAGCCTCTAAGCATCCAACCATCCAAGCCTCTATTATTATCTCTTGCATTTTGCCCCCAATAAAATATAATTGTAATTATTACCGGAGGGTGAATGTGATAATTAGAAATGCCAGGATATTTAACGGGAAAGAGTTTATCAGGGAGAACACAGTTGAAGTGGGGGATGATGGAATAATATCATCGTTGTCTTATACCCGAAATACTTCTTCTGGTTCGGATAATTCAATTAACCTTAACGGGAAAATACTTGCGCCGGGGTTTGTGGATATTCACACTCACGGCGGCGCGGGAATTAATTCTACGGAGTTATCCGGAAAGGCGGAACTGGAAAAAATAAGCGCGGCGCTTGCCAAAAACGGCACCACTTCCGCACTGATAACAGGATTTTATTCTTTAAAAGGTGATAACGAACACCTTGATGTCATAGCAAATTTTTCAAAGAATTTAAACGGGGCAAGGGTACACGGGCTGTATCTTGAAGGGCCGTTTGTAAACGCGAAAAAAAAGGGAATGATAGGGAATGAATATATAACTGAAAGCGATTGCGAAAATGTTTTAAAGCGTATAAAAAAATATTCAGCGCGGCTAAAGATTATGACGATAGCGCCGGAGAATAAGTGTGCGGCGCGCGCTGCGGGTAATTTTGTTAAAAACGGCACGGTAATAGCGTTTGGACATTCCAATGCGGGTTATAAAAAATCTTTGGCAGCTTTTAAAGGCGGTTACACGCACGTGACTCACCTGTTTAACGCCATGGAAGGGCTTCACCACAGGGAGACCGGCCCGTTAGGCGCCCTGCTTCACAGCAAAGATGTTTCAATAGAACTTATTGCTGACGGCAACCACGTTCATCCCGCGGCGGTTGAAATTGCATACCGTTTGTTTGGAAAAGAAAGGCTTGTCCTTATAACAGATTCCACGGGTATGGACGCAATGAAAGACGGAAAATACTACACCGCCGCGCTTGGCCATTTCATCATTAAGGACGGCTCGGCTTATGACAAGACAGGCAGGCTGATAGGCAGCAATACATCCCTTATACAGATGTGCAGAAACGTGAAAAAATGGCTTAACCTGCCGCTTGAAGATGTGCTGCAGATGGCAACTTTCAATCCCGCATCTGTGATAAAAGAAAAAGTTGGCTTTATCAAAGCCGGTAATTTTGGCGATTTTATCATAACTGACGGGGAACTGAAACTTTATGGTGTTATAATCGGCGGGAAAAAGATAGTTTGACTGTTTGCCTGGAACAGGAACAAGAAAACGCAAGTGTTTAAGATGTATGTGAAAGTTAAATGTGTTTATGCTTTATACTTTGATTGTCCGGTGCAATTATCTTGATAATAATTCAGGAACTTTTTTAGATATTTTCTGTCTTATATTCATGGATTGAATATTATCGGGAGGTATTATATGAAAAAGATTTTATTGGTTTTGTCGGGGATTTCTATATTGTTCTTTTTATCGTGCTCGGCTCATAGATCACCCGCGGCGGTAACGGAAATTGAAGGCGGTGTTTCATCGATTTTAAGTTATGAACCCGAGACAGGAGTAAATAAATTCTGTATGGATCTTTATGGCGGACAAAAAGACGCGGCAGGTAACGTCTTATTTTCACCTTTCAGTATTTATACCTGTATGGGCATGGCGTATGAAGGGGCGAAAGGCGCTACGGCTTCGGAAATTCAAAATGTTTTTCATTATCAGATTGACGAAGCGGTGCGCCATGAATCATTTGATGGCATGATAAGTACTATTAATGCGCCCGGTAAACAGTATCAGCTTAGTACATCCAATAATATATGGGTGGAACAGACAATGCCTTTGCTTACATTGTATTCAGATGTTTTAACAACCTATTATCACGCGGATTCACAAAATATGGATTTTTTAAATTCTCCTGAAGCATCCAGGCTGTATATTAATACTGCGGTTGAAAATCAGACAGCAGGAATAATTAAAAATTTGATTCCTGACGGGAGTGTTGGATCGGACACAAAACTTGTGCTAACTAATGCAATATATTTCAAGGCGGATTGGCTTAATCAGTTCGATCCAAATGACACTGGAATGGAGGATTTTTATACTCAGTCGGGCGTTACAGTTACCGTGGATATGATGCATAAAGACTTGTACAGAAACATAGAGGATTATTACGGAGCGGCATCGGTGCTTGAATTGCCTTATGTGGATAACGAGGTCTCTATGTTTATATTTCTGCCTTCAAACGGACAGATGGCCGTTTTGGAGAGTCGCATGACAGGTGATAATGTTGCAAACTGGCTCTCTTCAAGAATAAAATACACGGTTGGAGACACACTTGTGCGTTTGACACTGCCAAAGTTCAGTTATTCTTTTGATATAAGCCTTACGGAAGAGTTAAAACAAATGGGGATGCCGACGGCTTTTTCGCCGCTTGCTGATTTATCAGGGATTAACGGGAGCGGAGGGCTGATGATTTCAGATGTTGTTCATAAAGCGTTTATTGAAGTGGGCGAAATAGGCACAGAAGCAGCCGCGGCAACAGGTACAATTATTAGAGGTACAAGCTGGGTTATAACAGAACCGTTTAGTATTGATCATCCTTTTATATTTGCAATAGTTGAAAATTCAACAAATACAATTCTTTTTATGGGCA
Source organism: Candidatus Goldiibacteriota bacterium HGW-Goldbacteria-1 (assembly GCA_002839855.1). NCBI lineage: Bacteria > Candidatus Goldiibacteriota > Candidatus Goldiibacteriota bacterium HGW-Goldbacteria-1. The sequence goes on along the minus strand of PGYV01000005.1, from coordinate 110,396 downwards.
AAGTCAACGACCCTACTTTATAAATGATACGGAAGGACAGATTTCTAAAATATTTCAGAAACAAAGGTGATAAATGAAGTTTTTTTCTTGTGTCAGGCAATAAAATATCAGTCTGACTAAACAGATCCCCCGTTTTCCCCTTAATAATTTGCAATTTATTCTGCCTTCTGTTATTATAATTTAACCACGGTTTAATACCCGTGGATTTTTTTTAATATGCGCTTATTTGGAGGTAATAATATGAAAAAAAATATTTTTATGGTTATTCTGTTAATCGTGGCGGCGGCGATGCCGCTTTATGCCAAGAAAGATAAGGACGCCTACGAGGCGTTAAAACCGCTTATGGAAGTTTATGCGATAGTTCAGGACACATACGTGGATGAGGAAAAAACGAATCCGGATGACCTGGTTGCAGGCGCCATAAAAGGAATGGTTCAGACGCTTGATCCGTTCTCGCAGTATCTTGACCAGCAGAGTTTTAAAGACATGAACGAAGACACAAAAGCCGAATTCGGCGGGCTTGGAATAGAAATTTCAATTAAAGACGGGCAGCTTACAGTTGTGGCTCCGATAGAAGACACGCCCGCTTCCAACGCGGGGATTCAGGCGGGGGATAAGATAGTATTTATTGACGGGGAAACCACAGACGGACTGGAAGTAATGGACGCCGTTCATAAACTGCGCGGCACGCCCGGCACAAAAGTCACCATAACAGTTCAAAGAGGGCAGGAACAGCCCAAGGATTATGTAATTACAAGGGCTATAATAAAAATAGAGACAGCAAGATATTCGGTTATAAACGGGAAATACGGTTATATAAGAATAAATGAATTTATGGGCAAGGCTTCAGACGTGGTGTTAAACGCCATAGGTGAATTCAGGGAGAAAAAGGTAAAGAAAGTTATCATTGACCTTAGAAATAATCCCGGCGGCCTTCTTGACCAGGCGATAAAAGTGTCGGATATATTCCTTCCCAATGACAGGGTCATTGTGTCAACCGCGGGCAGGAACAAGGATAAAATTCAGAAGTTTAAGTCGTCGGATAATATAGAGTTTAAGGGAGACATTGTAATAATCGTAAACGAAGGCAGCGCTTCCGCATCTGAAATTCTTGCGGCGGCATTGAAAGATAATGAAAAAGCCGTAATCATCGGCACCAATACATTCGGTAAAGGTTCCGTGCAGACCATAATCCCGCTGTCTGATAATTCCGCGATAAGGCTTACCACGCAGCAGTATTTTTCGCCTAACGGCACTAAGATACACGGCGTGGGCGTAAAGCCGGACATAGAAATAAAAGACCCTGTGGCTTCCACTTTTTCCGTGGAACTTATGGAAAAAGGGTATATCACTGAATTTGTAACCGAGTATCTTAAAAAGAATCCGGAAGGCCTTGATAATTCCAAGAAAGAAAAAAACGGCGCTAATGTGTCGGAATCAAATATAAAAGTATTTTTTAAGAAAAGTTTTGATGAAAAATTAATGGAAGATTTTGGCAAGTGGTTAAAGCAGAAAGGCGAAGAAGTGCAGGCGCAGGAATTTGTGTCTGACAGTGAAATTCTTGCCAAGTGGATTAAGACTGAAATGGCGTTAAAACAGAAAGGCAGAAGCGCAAGCAGGGCTGTTGCCGTTGAAAATGACACACAGATAAAGCGCGCGATGGATATTCTGGACACTGTCGCAAGGCTTTCCCGCAATTAAATAAAATAATGGGGCGCAGAAGAAACAAGAATTCCATATTTCCGGCTTTAATGCTGCTTGTAATGGCAGCGGCGGCGCTGTATTTTTTTTACCTTGCGCCTCAGCAGAAAATAAACCGTGAAAAAGAAATGCGTGATGCCGCTTCTGCAGCGCGTAGTGTCCTTATCAAAAAAGTCTTGCTGGATCCCGCGCTTATAATTTATGATAAAAGCGGATTTGTCAGGGCGAAAATGCCGCTTCGCCACGATGCCGGTTCTCTGTTAAACCTTTTTAAAAAAGAGATGTCTGCATATCCCGCCGCGGAAATAAAAGCGGATGAAAAGCGCGCGGACGGCTCTGTTAAAACAGTTTTGTCTGTTGTCATGAACAATACGGAATTGCTTAAAGCGGAGCTGATTAAAAATCCCGGCCCCAAGATTGTGGTAATACTTGATGACTGGGGATACAATAAAAGGGACTTTAAATTTTTAAGCTCTATAAAACAGGTGTATAACTGCGCGGTACTTCCGGGTTTAAGGTATTCACAGCAGGCCTTTGAACTTGCGCGCGCGTCAAAGAAAGGCGTTATTCTGCACCTTCCAATGCAGCCCAAGGGGATAATGCCTATGGAAAAAACTACAATATTGTCCGGAATGAACCGTAACGCCGTAACGTCCATTATTAAAAAGAATTTTGAAGCTGTGGGGAACCCTTTTGGCGCTAATAATCACGAAGGGTCGCTGGTTACTTCTGATTCCAAAGTGATGTCGTATGTCATGGAGTATTTTGCTTCCAAAAATTTATTTTTTATTGACAGCAGGACCGCTTCTGATTCCGTGGCTGAAAAAGAAGCCCGAAAAGCAGGCGTGCTGTTTGCGGGCAGGGACGTATTTCTTGACAACTCTAAAGAGAAAACTTATATAGCGGGACAGATGCAGCTTTTAAAAAAAGAGGCAAAAAAGAAGGGCTATGCGGTGGGGATAGGGCATGATTATCCTTCAACGCTTGAAGTGCTGCAGGAACTTATGCCAAAGTTTGAAGCCGAAGGTTATGAATTTGTTTATACGGCGGAAGTTGTAAATTAGTAAGTTTATTATAAAAAGTTAAGGGGTGTATTTTGAAAATACTGGGTATTGAAACATCGTGCGATGAAACATCAGCCGCGGTTTATGACGGCAAGAAGATTCTTTCCAATGTTATATTTTCGCAGGTGGATACTCACAGGATATACGGCGGTGTGGTACCGGAAATAGCGGCAAGGGAGCATTTAAACAGGCTGCCTGCGGTCGTGGATGAAGCGCTGTGTAAAGCCGCGCTTACTTTAAAGCAGATAGACGGCATTGCCGTCACATACGGGCCGGGGCTTGCCGGGCCGCTAATTGTCGGGGTGTCATACGCCAAGGGGCTTGCGTATGCTGCAGGTAAAAAGTTTACGGGCGTGAATCACATAGAAGCGCACCTGTTAAGCCCATTTCTGGAAAACAAAGATTTTACTTTCCCTTACGCGGGCATAGTGGTTTCCGGCGGCCACACAAATATATATATCGCGAATGATTTTGGCGATTATGAACTTATGGCTTCCACCAGGGATGACGCGGCGGGCGAAGCTTTTGACAAAGCTGCAAAAATGCTGGGGCTGCCGTATCCGGGAGGCCCGGAAGTATCAAAGGCAGCCATGAAAGGCGATCATAAAAAAATTATTTTTCCACAGGCGCAGATGAAGGACAACAGCATGGATTTTTCATTCAGCGGACTTAAAACTTCCGTGTTATATTATATACAGAGAAACCAGGATAAGATAAAAAGCGGTGAAGTGACAATAGAAGACATTGCGGCGGCTTTTCAAAAGACCATAATCCGCACCATACTAAATAAGACTGCAAAGATTCTTAAAAATAGAAAGATAAAGTCGCTTGCGATAGCGGGCGGTGTTGCCGCGAACATAAGCCTTAAAGAGGAATTAAAGAAGTTTTCGGATGACAGAAAGATAAACTTTTTTGCGCCTTCAAATCTGCTGTGCACTGACAATGGCGCTATGATAGCGTATGTGGGTTATGAAAGGATAAAGCGGGGGCTTGTATCCGGTATGGATATTGAAGCGCAGCCTGACCTTAAAGTGGAAATAAAAAATGCGGCAGGTTAAGCGGTAATAGTTTTGTGTTAAAATATGTTATGAATAATATTGGAGGGTGGATATGTCTGAAAAAGAAATGCTTATAAGAATCGGCGTTATATTATTGTTAAGCGCCGTAGTGGGAATAGACAGAGAGTTAAAACATAAACCGGCAGGAATAAAAACACACATGCTTGTAGGATTGGGTTCAACCATATTCACGCTTGTCTCTTTAAGCATGTTTTATATGTTTAAAGATGAAGCGCAGATAGACCCGGGCAGGATAGCCGCGCAGATAGTTACCGGAATAGGTTTTCTTGGCGCGGGCACAATTATACAATCCCGCGGTACGGTTACGGGGCTTTCCACGGCCGCAAGCCTTTGGGCGGTGGCGGGAATTGGCCTTGCCACAGGTATGGGGATGTATCTGGTGGCAGGGGTATCCACAATTGCGATTGTATTTATCTTTATTATTACAAACAGGATAGCGGATATGCTGGGCATCGGGATAGATGAGGTTGAAGAAAAAATAAAGAAACTTGAAAATAAAGTTAAAAAAACAGGGAAGAAACGCGGATAAATATGGACATCTTTGAAAGCATCAGGCAGTTTCCATATGTGCTTGCGCCGCTGGCCGGATATACAGATTCGCCTTTCAGAAAAATAGCAAAAAAATTCGGCGCGTCTTTTGTCTGGACTGAAATGATAAATGAACACACAATGGCAAGGTTTCACGACAGGATAGAGCCGCTGTACAGGTATGATGAAGAAGAGCACCCTATAGGCATGCAGCTTTTTGGCAAAGAACCGGCATTATTCGGCGAGGCCGCTGCAAGGGCACAGGCGCTTGGGTTTGATGCTGTGGATATAAATTTCGGCTGCCCCGCAAGGGCTGTCACAAACGGCGGGTCAGGTTCCGCCATGATGAAAGACATAAACAAAGCGGAAGCAATTGTAAAGGCGGTTGTTGGCGCTGTAAAAATTCCGGTGGGAATAAAAATAAGAAGCGGCTGGGATGACAGCCACAGAAATTTTATGGATTTTAATAAAATGGCGGAAGATAACGGTGTGTCTTTTATCTGCCTTCATCCCCGCACAAGGGCGCAGATGTTCCGGGAGCATTCAAACTGGGATGAATTAAAAAGGTTAAAACAGGAATCACGCCTATTTGTAACGGGAAGCGGCGATATAATGACAGCGGCAGACGCGCTGCGCATGAAAAAAGAAACAGAAGTGGACGCTGTAATGGTTGCGCGCGGCGCGATGAACAGCCCGTTTATTTTTAAAGAGATAAAAGAGCCCGGCTACCAGCCTTCTTTCAGGGAACGCATAGAACTTGCTTCTTTTCACTATGAAGAAATGTTAAAATACAGGGGTCACAGGGCGGTTTTTGAAATGCGTAAATACTTCGGGCGGTATCTTAAAGGGTTTAATAACGCGGTAGCCGCAAGGGTGGCGCTTTTTAAAATGGATGACGAGCAGCAGATAAGGGAATTTTTAAAACAGCTGCCGGAGCTGGAAGAAAAAGGGGAAATGGTAAAATGAAAAAGTTTTTTTTATTTTTTTTAATATCAGCCGCTGTTGCCATAAACAGTTTTGCCGGGTCGGAAATTACCGGTACAACCAGCGTGAATTTTTTAAAGATAAGCCCGTTTGCGCGGGCGGCAGCCATGGCAGGGGCGTATGAAGGTATTTCCGAAGGGACATACGGCATGTTTTACAATCCTGCCGGAATTTCCCACGTGCTGGCGTATGACCTGCATTTAACCCACGTCAGCTGGTTCCAGAATATAAATTATGAATATATCGCCCTTGTTTTCCCGTTCCCGCTTATGGAAAGCGCGAAGCTTGGCGCTTCATTCTCATATTTGTCCGGCGGCAGGATGCAGCAGACAACAGCGCTGCCGGAATCAAGCTATGGGTATCTTAATTCAGGGCTTAACTGGGATTCATTTACGGTAAAAAGTTTCAACCCTTTTGATTACTCTTTTGCCCTTGCGTACGCGATGAGCGTAAAAGAGTACCTTTCTGCGGGTGTAAGAATAAGATTCAACTCGCAGAATATAAGCGACTTTTCGGGTTCTAACCTTACGGCTGACATTGGAATGCTTTATAAGATGGAGATTAATAAAAATCTGCTTGGCTTTGGCGTGACAATTAATAACCTTGGCTCTGAATTAAAAATGGAAAACGCGGGCGCCGAACCGCCCAAGATTCTGCACCTTGGGGTATCGGATAAACTTGATGTTCCGGGCGGTGTGCTGACAGCTGGCGCCCAGTTTAACCTTCACGTGGATTATGATTTTCAGTATATGTTCGGCGTGGAATATATGGTCTTTGATATGCTTTATTTAAGGGGCGGGTACAAATTCGGAGGCTTTAACCAGCCAACGGCAGGCTGCGGAATAAAGTTAGGCGGTTTTGGCCTTGATTACGCGTTTGAAGGTTATGATGAACTTGGTGTAACCCACCGTTTTTCAATGTCGTATGTCTGGGGGACTCCGCCGCTTAAACTTAAGGTAAAACAAAAAGTATTCTCGCCAAACGGCGACGGGTATAAAGATTTTGTGGAATTTGAAGCCATATATCAGTCAAAAGAAAAAGTTCTTTCTTCAGATGTGGAGATATTCGGTTACGATACAGAAATCCCGCTTGCCACAGCGCAGATAGACAGCGTTAAAAACAGCGCAAGCTGGTACGGCACAGGAGAATTAATAATTCCTGACGGTATTTACACTGCCAAAGCGAATGCTGTATACAGGCAGGGAAAGTCAATTTCAAATACTGAAACTTTTGAAGTGGATAATACGCCGCCTGTGGTCTTCATGACGGCGGAACCCAAACTGATAAAGCCGGGCCAGCAGGACGCCCTTATAATACCTTCTATTATATCGATGTCCGCGGAAGACAAAAACGGTATTGATAAATGGCAGCTTAGTGTATGGGATATAGACAAAAAAGTGTTCTACTCAATATCAGGCAGGGGCGCTCCGCCGGAGAAGTACAGATGGGACGGCAAGGGAACTGGCGGCGAATATGTTGTAACCGGACAGATTTATTATTACGCAATGACGGCGTGGGACAAACTTGGGAATAAAGCCCAGACAGAGCCGCAGTCACAGGTGGTTTTATTAAAAGAGATAAAACTTACATATTCTTCTGATGCTCTTTTTGACAGGGGAAAAGCTGACGTAAAGATTTCCGCGTACAGCGCGCTGAAAGATATGAAAAAAGTTTTGGAAAAATACGAAGAATCAGAGATACTTGTATCCGGGTTTACCGACGGTACCGGTTCAGAAAGCCTTGAAATGTCGCTTAAAAGGGCCAATGCGGTCAAGTTTTTCATGGTTAATCTTCTTGGTATAGAAGAATCGCGCATAAGGACAGAAGGCAACGGGGATATGTTCCCGCTGGCGGATAATTCAACAGAAGAAGGCCGTACCAAGAACCGCCGCGTAGAAGTCACAATCAAATCCACGATATATAAATAAATACAGGCGATGGTAATGGGTTTGAATTAATGTTTTATATTTAATAATTTGTATTTAATGGCCCGGCAGACGCGGGTCTTTAGCCCGCGGTAGTTGCAGTATTTCTGTCTTGGTAGACGAGGGTCTTTAGTCCGCGCGGTATTGTCTGGATGTTTGATCTTTCTTCTTGTCCCTCTGTGCATCCGACCTTCTGGTTTCATACATAGTGCTTCTGAAAAAACACACATAACCCTCATTTGATAATTCACGTCAACCCGCGGTTGGAGCGAGCTTGCGAGCTAAAGCGGCGGGACATCTGTATTTGCTTTACTAAGCCTCTAAGCATCTAAACCTCCAAGCATCTAACTATCCGTATTTACTTAATCCCTTAAAAGTATTATAATCATATAAAATACTAACAGGAGATTTCTGCCAATATGATAACGATGAAAATGATGGCAATTGAAGGCGGAAAAAAGCTGAAGGGAAAGATTCCCGTGTCGGGGTCTAAAAACGCGGCGCTTCCAATAATGGCGGCGGCAATTCTTGGCGACGGGCCTTCGGTAATACACAATGTTCCTGACCTGACCGATATCCGCACTATGTCAAAACTATTAAAAATCTTAGGCGCAACAGTTGAATTTAAAGACCATACTCTTACCATTGACCCTTCGGGAATAAATAAATTTACCGCGCCTTATGAACTGGTTAAAACCATGCGCGCGTCAATTTATGTTTTAGGGCCGCTGGTGGCAAAATATAAAAAAGCAAAAGTCTCACTTCCGGGCGGCTGTGCCATAGGTGCAAGGCCTATTGATTTACACATAAAGGGCATTCAGAAACTTGGGGCGAAAATTGTCCTTAAACACGGTTATGTAAGCGCGTCCGCGGCAAAGTTAAAAGGGACAAAAATTTCATTTGATAAAGTCAGCCTTGGCGCAACTGTGAACATACTGCTTGCGTCATCGCTTGCCGAAGGCACAACGGTTATTGAAAACGCGTCCAAGGAACCCGAAGTAATTGACTGCATTAACTTCCTGCAGGCAATGGGGGCAAAGATAGAAGGCACAGGCACCAATACGCTTAAAATTCACGGGGTCAAAAAACTATCCGCGGTTAAAGGGTATAATGTAATACCTGACAGGATAGAAGCCGCCACATTTATTACCGCGGCTGTTATTACAAAAGGAAGGGTGACTGTAACAGGGCTTAATCCCGAACACCTTTCCATATTTATAGATAAGCTTAAAGAAACAGGGGTAAAAATAACACAGGGAAAAAACAAAGTGGATATATTTCCGTATAAAGGCAGGTTGAAAGCCGTTGATATTGTCACAGAACCATATCCCGGCTTTCCAACCGATGTGCAGGCGCAGTGGATGGCGCTTATGTGTTTTGCCCAGGGCGATTCCATTATAAAAGAAACTATTTGGGAAAACAGGTTTATGCACGTGCAGGAACTTGTAAGGATGGGCGCTTCTGTAAGGATAAACGGAAATACGTCAATTGTGACGGGCGTAAAAGAATTAAGCGGCGCGGATGTAATGGCATCTGACCTGCGCGCTTCAGCTGCGCTTATTCTGGCAGGGCTGGCGGCGCAGGGCAAGACAGTGGTAAGGCGAATTTACCACCTTGAACGCGGATATGAAAATCTTGACCTTAAACTTAAAAACCTTGGCGGCGCGGTCCGCATTGAAAGAGAGAACGCGGTATGAGATCACAGATAATCTACGTTATCTGCGGCTGCGCTATCTTTACAGTATCGCTTATAATTGCGGGCGTAATTGCTTTTATTTACCCATCTGTTGACCCGATGTGGGTTTTTGCTTTTGTAATGGCGGATTCTTTTGTTATTTTTCTGGTCACGGGGTTATTAAGCAAATATGTCAATGATTACGCTATTAAAACTATTGCGAAACTGGTGGACAAAGAAGTTGATTATGACAGGGAGCTGGATAAAAACGCGGCGTTTTTTTCAGGGGCGCAGGCTGTACGTCATCATAGAAAAATTGATGAAGACAGGGTTAAGATTCCAAAAGAGAAATTTGTTGAATATTCCGCCATGCTGAAAACCGCGGCGGCGAAAATAGAAGAAGATTCCGACAAGTTTGAAAAAATACGGATGAACATAAGCAGCATTGTCAGGTATTTTGAAGCCACAGAAAAAATGTTTTTAAAAGTAAATACAATAGGCCTGGAAATAAAAACAGCGTCCAAGAATATTGATGAATCAACACAGAACGTCCTGGCAGATGCCAAGCGCCAGTCAGAAGTGGCGTCCAGAGGGGTAAAAGCAATAGGCAGGGAGATACAGGGAATCACCGAATTAAAGCACTCTATCATGTCATCCACACAGATAATAGAAGAGCTTGTGGACATGTCAGAGAAAATAAAGCTTTTTGTCATTAAAATCGCGGATATGGGGAAGAAAACCAACATGCTTGCGTTAAATGCCGGTATAGAAGCGGCGCGCGCGGGCGAGGCCGGAAAAAGTTTTTCTGTGGTAGCCAATGAGATTAAAAAACTTTCCGCAAGTTCCAATCAATCGGCGGAAGAAATAGCGGCAATACTGCTGAACATTCAGATGAAGACAAAAGAGGTAATTGAAATAATAAAACTTACGGAAAAATTTGAAGACAATATAAAGACATTCTACAGCACCGGCGACCTTTTTATAGAAATAGTAAGGGCGGTTACCCATATAGAAAAAATAATAGGCAACATTACCAATTACACTGACGAACACTTTACGGACAGTGAACTTTTATGCAAAATAATCACAGACAATAAAGGTAAGGTGCCGGAATATAAAAAGTATATTGAAGAAATAAAAGCGGAAGCGGATAATTCAATGAACGAAGCAAAAGATACGTCTGTAAATCTGCAGGAAATGAGAAATTATTTCAGTGAAATAATAAAGCGTTACAATGAAAAAGGTGAATAAATGACAGGCGACGGTAAAAATATCACGGAAGCGCAGCTTCAGATTGAAAGGCTTAAGAGGCTGAAAGTGGACAAAGACAGTAAGGCACATAAAGCAAAACGACAAGAGTACAGTTTTGATAAGGAATCTGATAATGAAGAAAAAACTGCAGGAATAAAACCGGATGAAACGCCTGTATCGCCGGTGGTTTTGCCGCACGCGGAAAAACATGTAAAGGCAAGCTCTGCCAGGTTTATAAGGACCATAAGGGTGGAAAAATATAACTTTGACGGTCTTCACAGAATGGTCAATGAAATAAACAAAAAAAGGCCGGGTTCGAAAATTACAAAAGATAAGCTTGTTAATATGCTGCTGAAGAATTTTCTTGAAGCGCACCCTGATTTTGGAGACCTTGGCTCCAAGGAAACCATAGAAGAGATAATGAAAGGGTTTAAATTCAAATGAATGCAGCAGAAATGGAATTTTGCCTTGATGAAAAACACAGCGTAATTGAAATGTTGTATGCTCTGGCTGTAAAGCAGAACGAAGGGTTAATTCAGGGCGATATCGAAAAGGTTATTTTTCTGGATGAAAAAAAGAGAATTCTGGTTGAAAAAATGGATGTATTGAATTCGAAAATAAAGGGGCTTTTAAAAGCGGGAAAACCGCCCGAAAGCATAAAAAATAAAGTGAAAACAGTAAATGGGTCGTTTGAAAAACTGCTTGATATTGAAAAAAAGAATGATTTTTTAGTCTCTGAAACAATTGCTTTAAACAGCGGGAAACACGTAAAAGCATACAGTAAATTAAAGGGTTTATAAGTCTTTTATAGATTGTAAAACGGTGTTTCAGCAATAAGAAACAAAAAAAAACTTGACAAAAAAAATAGTTTTAAGTAATATAGAAACACTTGATGCACAAATAACATGTTTTTATACTATTTCTCAAAAAAAGAGAGGATAAATCTTTATGCTTGAAGGTATTTTCTCCAGTGAAGTATACCAGGTTTTAGAGAAATCGCTTAATGCGTCATCTCTTCAGCATAAACTTATAAGTAATAATATTGCCAATGTAAATACGCCCGGATTTAAGCGTTCTGAAGTTGTATTTCAAAGCAAACTTTCCGAAGTACTTGATAAAAAAGACAAGGAATTTTTGCCGCTTGCTGTCACCAATTTAAAACACATTCCATCCGGCACCGATTTTACGCTTGCGCAGCTTCAGCCGGAAGTTGTGACAAACGCAGAAACGTCATTAAGGACAGATGATAATAATGTGGACATAGATTTTGAAATGGCTAAAATGGCTGAAAATACAACAACATATTCCACGGTTGCACAGCTGATGTCAATGAAGATAAGCGGGCTTAAAACAGCTATTTCTGAAGGCGGGAGGTAATAATTAATGAGTGCATTTGATGCTTTTGTCATAAGCGCGTCCGGCCTTACGGCAGAGCGCCTTAGAATGGATGTAATTTCAAATAATATAGCAAATGTTAATACCACCAAAACAATAGATGGCGGGCCGTATCAGCGCCAGCGTGTTGTTTTTGAACCAAGGGGAGAAAAAGTAAATTCTCTTTTTCCGTCAATGTTTGATAAGTCGAAGATGACTGCCGGTTTTAAAGGGGTAAAAGTGACGGGTGTAATTAATGATGTTAACCCGCCTAAACTTACCTTTGACCCGGGGCATCCGGACGCAAATAAAGAAGGTTATGTGGCAATGCCAAATGTAAATATAGTTAAAGAAATGGTTGATATGATATCCGCGACAAGGGCTTATGAAGCAAATGTTACGGCTTTGAATTCCGCGAAATCCATGGCGGCAAAAGCACTTGAAATTGGTAAGGCTTAATAAAAAAAGTTTTTATCCGGAGGGCTGTATATGTCAGCGCCAATGTCAATATCAGGTTTAGAGGGTGTTCTTGGAAAGGTTAACATACCGGAAACGGTATTAAATACTGTACAGCCTGTACAGCCGGAAATAAAAACCGGCGCAGCTGATTTTGGCGACGTTCTTCAGACGGCAATAAAGTCAATTAATGAAACGCAGATAAACGCGGACAATGCTATTTCGCAGCTTGCCGCGGGTCAGGATATAGAACTTCATAATGTAATGCTTGCTGTTGAACAGGCAGGTATGACGTTACAGCTGGCGCTTCAGGTTAAAAACAAAATAACCGAAGCTTACCAGGAAATAATGAGAATGCAAATCTAATTTACGGGTGAGGTGAAATAGTGAACGACTTTCTGTTAAAGACATGGGAGCGTTTAAAATCTTTCTGGCAGGGTCAGGACAAGTCCAGAAGAATTTTATGGATTACCGTTCCGTCGCTTATTTTAATAGGTCTTATTGCAATTGCATTCTGGACAACCGCGCCTAATTATTCGCCGCTGTTTTCCAATCTTACTTCCGAAGACGCGGGCAATATTATTTCGGAATTAAAAGATAGAAAAATTCCTTATAAAATAGGAAACAACGGCAAGACAATATCCGTGCCGTTTAAAAATGTTTATGATTTAAGGCTTGAAATGGCTTCAAAAGGCATGATAAAAGGCGGAGGCGTGGGTTTTGAGATATTTGATAAAACCAACCTTGGAATAACAGATTTTACGCAGAGGGTGAATTTTGTAAGGGCGCTTGAAGGGGAACTTGGAAGGACAATCGGAAATATTGATATTATAGAAGATGCAAGGGTACACCTTGTACTTCCTAAAAAAGAATTATATGAAGAGAAAGAAAAAGAACCTACGGCTTCCGTATTAATAAAGATGAAGTCGGGTTTAAAGTTAAGTTATGACAATGTAAAATCAATAATTTTCCTTGTTGCCGGCAGTGTTGAAGGAATGAAGCCGGTAAATGTAACAATTATAGATTCAAACGGAATTGTTTTAAGCGACATAATAAAAGATGAGCTTATGGAAGAAGGTTCTGCTTCCTATTCATACAGCAAGCAGCTTAAACTTACAAACCAGCAGATAACCATGCAGAAAGAATTTGAAAAGGACATACAGCGCAGGGTTGATTCCATGCTGTCAAACGTACTTGGCGACAAAAGGGCAACTGTAAGGGTTAATGCAGAACTGAACTTTGACCAGGTAGAGAAAAAAGACGAAATATATGAGCCTATTGTAGGCGGCAAGGGTATTATAAGAAGTTCCAAAAGAAACCTTGAAAATTACACCGGAGTGGGCACTTATCCGGGTGGAGTTCCGGGAACTGATTCAAACGTTCCGGGTTATAAATCCGCGGTAAGCGGTAATTCGCAGTTTACCAAATCAGAAGTCACTGAAAATTATGAAATTTCAAAAAGAGAAAAACATGTTGTGGAAACTGTAGGCGCGGTAAAAAGGCTCTCTGTGGCCGTTATCGTGGATAACCTTCAGCCGCAGCAGGTAAATTCCGTAAGAAACGCTGTTATTGCGGCGGCGGGGCTTGACCTTACAAGAGGCGACCAGGTTGCCGTTGAAAATATAAGCTTCGACAGATCAGTAGAAAAAGCGGAAATGGCTAAAGCGGACATGAGTGCAAGGGAAAAATACATGACCACACTCACCAGCCTTGGCATTGTCCTTGGCATCCTGCTCTTCGCGCTTTTATTCCTTCGCTCAACACTGAAACCGAAAGCAATAAGAGAAAAGCTGCGCAGGCAGATAGAGATGGCGGCAAAAGATGTCCGTGCGGAAGACGAAGTGGAAGTTCCGCTGGAAGCGGTTCCTTCTGCTGCAGAACTTGCTGAAGCCCAGAAACGCGCAGAGATGAAAAGGCAGATTACAAAGATTGCAAGGGAAAATCCCAAAATTATCGTCCAGCTTATTAAACGCTGGTTGAATGAAGAGAAGAGGTGATCGATTATGCCAATGAACGGTGAACAGAAAGCCGCGACACTTCTAATCACTCTAGGGCCGGATCTTTCGGCGGAAGTTTTCAGGAATTTATCCGACGAGTTGGTAGAGCAGCTTACGTTACAGATAGCTAACACAAAGAAGATTACCCCGCAGGACAGGGACGCTGTTATGGAGGAAAGCTACCAGCTTGCCCTCGCAGAAGAATACATATCCCAGGGCGGAATCGATTACGCAAGGGAGCTTCTTGAAAAAGCCCTTGGAGAACAGAAAGCTGTTGAGATACTAAACAGGCTGCAGGGCGCGCTTCAGATGACGCCTTTTGATTTTATTAAAAAGACAGACCCGCAGCAGATACTTAACTTTATTCAGAATGAACATCCGCAGACTATTGCGCTTGTACTTGCGCATCTTCAGCCTGAACAGTCATCCAATATCCTGTCTTCGTTGCCGACGGATATTCAGGTTGACGTTGCCACAAGGATAGCCACAATGGAAAGGGCAACCCCTGAAGTTATAATGGAAGTTGAAAAGGTCCTTGAAAGAAGAATTGCGTCTGTCTTTACACAGGAATTTGCTTCAGCCGGCGGCGTAAGGTCGGTTGCTGAAATGCTTAACAGGGTTGACAGAAGCACAGAAAAAGCGATTATGGAAAAACTTGAAGAAACAAATCCGGATCTTGCGGATGAAATTAAAAGGCTTATGTTCGTGTTTGACGACGTTCTGCTTCTGGATGACAGGACTATCCAGCAGATATTAAGGGAAATTGACTCTAAGGACCTTGTGCTTGCGTTAAAAGGCGCATCTGAAGAGTGCAAAAATAAGATACTTAAGAACATGTCAAGCCGCGCCCGCCAGATGATACTTGAAGATATGGAAGTTATGGGCCCTGTACGTATAAAGACCACGGAAGAAGCCCAGCAGAAGATTGTAAACGTCATCAGGCAGCTTGAAGAAATGGGCGAGATTGTGGTAGCAAGAGGCGGAGAGGAAGAAATCTTTGTTTAAGAATATTTATAAGCCCGAAGATTACACTATTAAGGGCAACCCATATAAACTGCGCGGTACTTTTTTATCCAAAAAGGATAAACTGAATTCTGCCGCGCCTATGGTTAAAGAAGAATCATCGCTTGAAAAAACAGAAAGACAGGAAGAGCAGTTAAGGCTTTTATTGCAGGTAATCGGCGAAAAAGAAAGCCAACTGGCGGAAATAAACAAACAGATTGAAAATGCCGCAGGGCAGGCTGAAATTCAGGCGCGCAGAATAATTGAAAATGCAATGAAAGAAGGCGAAGAATTAAAAGAACTAAAGTCAAAACAAGGCCACGACGAAGGTTTTGACAAAGGTTATTTTGAAGGAATAGAAAAAGGAAAAGAAGAAACATCAAAGAAATACGCTTCCCTTATTGAAACCATGGAAAATATCACGGCACAGGCGCTGTCTGAAAAAGTAAAAATCATAAAAAACTCGGAAGATGACATTGTAGCTTTATCTGTGGATATAGCAAAAAAAGTGGTTAACGGGGAACTTAAAACAAATAAAGAAATTGTAAAGGGTTTTGTCAAAGAGGCGCTTTTAAAACTTGAAGATAAAGAAAAAGTCATAGTATATTGCCACCCGGAAGATATTGAAGTAATAAAGTCACACAGGGCGGAATTTACGGAACTGGGTGACATTGTAGGAACGCTTAGGATAGTGCCTGATGAAATGCTTGAACAGGGCGAATGCAGGCTGGAATCAAAAAATGAAATAATAGACACTGATATCAATTATCAGTTTGGGGAAATTAAAAAGAAACTTTCCCTGGGGGAATGACCCATGGGAATCGACCTAAAAAAATATCAGGACAAACTCCGTAAAATTGAAACCCTAAAAACCTGCGGTAAAGTCACGCAGATAGTCGGCCTTGTTGTGGAAGTTTCCGGCCTTCGCGGTTCTATCGGGGAACTTTGCAGAATAATCTCACGTAACGAAGAAACCGAAGTCATTGCGGAAATTGTCGGCTTTAGGGAAGATAAAGCTTTATTAATGCCCCTTGGCGACCTCCACGGAATAGGGCCGGGCGCCATGGTAATTTCATCCGAAGAAGAATTTAAAGTGGCCGTGGGCGACTGCCTGCTTGGAAGGGTTTTAGACGGTCTTGGCAGGCCGCTTGATGATAAAGGGCCGGTTAAAACAAAAGAATTTTACTCCGCTTATAACACACCTTCGGACCCTTTAAACAGAAAAAAAATTGATGAACCCGTGGCAATGGGCATACGTTCAATTGACGCGGCTTTAACCGTAGGCAAAGGGCAAAGGATGGGTATCTTTGCGGGTTCCGGTGTCGGTAAAAGTACGGCGCTTGGAATGATTGCAAGAAACACAAACGCTGATATAAATGTAATAGCGCTTATAGGTGAAAGAGGCAGGGAAGTCAGGGACTTCATAGAAAAAGACCTGGGTATTGAAGGTTTGAAAAGGTCTGTTGTCATCGCCGCCACGTCAGACCAGCCGGCTTTAATAAGAAGAATGGGTGCGTTTGTCGCCACTTCAATTGCGGAATATTTCAGGGACAAAGGCTATAATGTAATGCTGATGATGGATTCCGTGACAAGGTTTGCAATGGCACAGCGTGAAATTGGGCTTGCCATAGGCGAGCCGCCCACAACAAAAGGTTACACGCCGTCGGTTTTTGCGCTTCTTCCAAAACTGCTTGAAAGGGCGGGCACCACAGCCCATAAAGGCTCCATCACAGGATTATATACCGTGCTGGTTGAAGCGGATGACATGAATGAACCAATATCAGACCACGTCAGGGCTATTCTTGACGGGCATATAGTTTTATCAAGGGCGCTTGCAGCGCAAAGCCATTATCCGCCTGTTGACCTTTTAGAATCCGTCAGCCGCTGTATGATAGATATTACAGATGACAAACACCGTAAAGCGGCTTCAAAATTAAAAGAAGTTCTCTCTATTTATAAAAATGCAGAAGACCTTATAAATATCGGCGCGTACGTTGAAGGAAGCAATCCGCAGATTGATTACGCCCTTAAAAAAATAGCAAACGTAAGGCAGTTTCTTATACAGGGGATAGAAGAAAAAACAGATTATAATCAGACTGTAAGCCGGCTTATGGAACTTTTTGTTTAGCGCGGCTGAACTATGAAAAAATTCAGCTTCAGGCTTGAAACTGTTTTAAAGGTAAAAGAAAGAAAAGAAGAAGAATTAAAGCGCCAGCTTATGCACATTACCGGCCTTAAAATAGAGCAGGAAAAGATTCTTCAGGAAACAAAAAATAAAAGGGCGCAGAAGATAAAGGAAAAAAACCTTGAAAATCAGGGTTCTTTGAATGTGGCAAGGCTTATATACTTTGAACAGCATTTAAATATGCTTTTGCTTAAGATAGATATGACAGAAAATAAAATTAAAGATTTGGAAAAACAGGCCGATATAAAACGTAAGGAAGTGGTAGAAGCAAGCAGGGAAAGAAAGACCTTTGAAAAGTTAAAAGAACGCGACTTTAAGCTCTTTAAACAGGCTGTTCTTTACAACGAACAGAAAGACCTGGATGAAATAGCAATTACCAAGTTTAACAGGAAAGAACAGCACACGGTTTAGTAAAAAAGAATTTGACAAAATACGTTTAAAAGTGTAGAATTAGTTTGAAACAAGGTTTTAGGTTTTTGTTTTTAGCGTGGAATAGAATATTCCACCGGCAAAATGGCCCGGACCGCAAGGGGGGCCGCCGGTTAGCTAAACGCAACCAGGAGGAAATTGTGGTCAATCTAAATTTGTCAATGCTTTCTTTAAACATGACAGGTATGCCCTTGCAGGCACAGGGTATTTCTCCTAACGGGACACCGACAGCCAATAATAACATCGCCACGCAGGAACAGGCAGCTTCGTTCAGGCTTTTTGTTACCGGCCTTATTTCAAATACCAACACAGAATCTTTTGAAGCACAGAAGAATACTGTTGCTTCACTTCTTGAAACCAATAACAACCTTAAAACAGCAGTCTATACTGCGGTTACAGCGCTTGATATGTCAGGTGATTTAGTTAAACTTGCGGCACAGCCAAAAACAGTAATAGCTTCAAATCCGGTTGTACTTGCAGTTGCTGAAAAATTATCTTTAAATGCGGAGCAGAAAGAATTATTCATAAATGCCGTGAAAGTTGCTGTAATAGAAGTTGCCGCAAAACAAATTTCATCCGCTATTAACACTGAAATTCCTGTGGCAAACAATGGTGCAAAACAGCCAAATCCTGCCGTGAATGAAACCGCCATTAAATCAACCGGTGAATTTAACCCGGCTGCAGTACAGCCATTAAACAAACTTGAAGCTTCTTCTGATACGGCAGCTTTAAGTAATGTAAAGACACCCAAAAATAATATACCGCCTGTTAAGATGGCGCCTACAGTAGAAATCCCGCTTACGCCAAAACTTAAGGAAACAACTTTAAATATAAAGCAGGCAGTTGATGATTTAAGGGCTGTTCTGGGTTCTTTTATAACAGAAAAGTTTGAAGGTTTAAAAAATGAAATTCAGGCGCCTTCAAACATAACGCCGGATATAAACAGCCTTGTTTTGTTTCAGGCGGGAATGGTTGAAATAGCAAAGATTTCTTCAATGACAGTTCAGCCTGTTGTAAACGCGGCAGCATCAGAATCTAAGACAGTTCAGCTTCCAATGACACCGGGCAGGCTTGCCGATTATTCGTCCAAACAGATGACTCAGGCGGTAAATGTAATAGTAATGGCGGCTGATGCTGCTGCAGTTCCGGTAGTACAGGCTGCGTCTGCTTTAGTTCAGCAGAAATCAGATGTTAAACCGCAGGCAGACACAAAAATACCGGTAACACCGGTTATGGTTCAGGCAGATATAAATAAAGAAGTAAAACCGGCAGTTACACAGAATCCGGTAAATCAGAATATCTTATATACGGCGCAGGATTCAAAAGTAAGAACCGTAACAATTGCAGTGCCTTTTGAAGGTACTAATGAACAGCTGACAGCGGTAAAAGAAGCCACAGCGCAGGTAAAAGAAGCTGTAAGCAAAATAATAAACCTTATTAATGAAATGAACGGCGAACTGCAGGTTATTAAACAGGCTGCGGCAGCTGTAAAGAATACACCCGCTCCTGCAAGTCAGCAGGTATTAACACCGGAAGTTCCGATGAATGTTAAATCTGAAAAACCGGCAGTAGCAGTGGCGGCACAGCAGGTTAATGTTGAACAGAAATCAGCACCGGCAGTTACCGTGCAGCCGGCGCCGGCAGCAGACACAAAGGCAAAACCTGAAATAAAATTAATGCCGGGCGTGACAAAGCAGGAAGTGGAAGCAAAGGTAAAAGAAGATGTTAAGTGGCTTGTGGACAATTCCATGATTAAAGTAAAAAATGAAATTGAAACCGTTAAAGTTGCAAAAAACTTAATGTTTGAAAATATGGCGGATGTATCAAACAAAACAAAAGAAACCCTGGTTATTAAACAGTTAACAGAAAATATTGACAAGATGCCTTCGGTTTCAGAGAAGACAATAATTAAAATTGATTTAAAACCGGAAAATCTTGGAAATGTCACAATAAGGCTTGAAAGCGAAGGCAGGACTGTTAAGGCAATGATTCAGGTGGCAAACGCGGAAGTAAAAGAAACACTTAAAGCCGGACTTGCGGAACTTAGGACTTCACTTGAAAATAAAGGTATTGAAGTTGCCAATATGAATATCACGGTTATGAATAACAGTGAAAGCGCGTATGGAAATGGTAATTTCAGGCAGGCTCCGGCGTATGTTAAGCCGGAAGGTAATGTGTTAAAAAATACCGCGGAAGCGGAAAATAATAAGCCGGTATCCTCTGATGACGGAACCGGTGTTTTAAATATTTTAGCATAAGAAAGGAGGCGCATACAAATGGCAGTTACCGGTGTAACGAATACAAACACGACAAATGTGTTCACGGATCAGCTTAACAATCCGAACGCGGAAATGGGAAAACTGGACTTTCTTAACATGCTTATCACAAAGTTAAAGTACCAGGATCCGACCAATCCCGTGAAAGATGAATCTTTTGTCGCGGATATGGCTCAGTTCTCGTCACTGGAACAGATGACAAATCTGAACAGCACTTTTGAGAAATCGATAAGTTCTTTAAACACAAATATCATTTCTCTTATGCTGATGCAGAACACGTCACAGGCAGCATCTTTAATCGGTAAGAACGTTGTTGTAAACACAGAAGCAGGCCAGATTTCGGGCAATGTAAGTTCAATTAAGTTTGTTGACGGACAGCCCATGCTTGTTGTCAACGGAGTACAGTACCAGTTATCAGATGTATCAGAAATAACGGCGTAAAGGAGGTAAGTACCATGGTGAATATTAACACACAGTTACAAAAACTTTCACAGCTGCAGGAAGCCCAAAAGCTTCAGCAGGGTATTTCCAAAGCGCCGGTACAGCCTTCACAGAGTTTTAAGCAGGTTCTTGAAACAAAAGTCGCGGAGCAGGAAGAAGTTAAATTCTCCTCACACGCGGAAAAAAGGTTACAGTCACGCAACATAGAACTTACGCCTGAAACGATGCAGAGGCTGAAAAACGCTATTGGAAAGGCAAAAGAAAAGGGAGCGAACGAAACGCTTATGGTATTTGAGAACTTCTCCCTGATAGTAAGCGTTAAGAACAACACTGTAATAACCGCTGTTGACAGGGCAAGCATGCAGGAAAATGTGTTTACCAATATAGACAGCGCGGTAATTGCTTAAAAACGCAACAGAAAGACGGCCGGACTTCTTCACTTAGGTGAAGCGGGGGCCGAAAATCGGCGCCGAATGCGCCGGAAAAAAATTTTCGGAGGCGAACTATCATGATGGGATCACTTTTTTCTTCAATCTCAGGCCTTAAGAACCACACATCCTGGATGAACGTAATTGGAAACAACATCTCTAACGTTAACACCGTAGGCTTTAAGATGGGAAGGGTAACTTTCAAAGAAGCAATTTCACAGTCCCTTGGTTCCGCGTCAGGTTCTAACAACAGCGCAAACCTTGGCGGTATCAATCCTAAACAGCAGGGTCTTGGATCCACACTTGGTTCAATTGATACAATCATGACACAGGGTGCTATCCAGACAACAGGAAACGCGACAGACGTTGCAATAGACGGAGCAGGCTTCTTTGTTGTTGAATCAGGCGACGCAACATTCTATACACGCGCCGGAAACTTCAATTTTGACAATGAAGGAAACCTTACAACATCAAACGGCGGACTTGTTCAGGGATGGCAGAGGGAGTTCATATTTGACCCGGCAGCTGTAGCACCGGCACCTGCTTACACTTCCACACTTGACACAAACCAGCCTTACACAAGCATCAAGATACCGCAGAATATGGTATTAGGGCCGAAAGCAACAGACAATAGCAACAACACAGATCCGTTAAGGAAGGATATGGGTATTATCCTTAAAGGTAATCTTGACTGCAATACACCACAGAACGTAACAGGCGCACCCGGCGGCGCATATCCTGCAGCCGGCTATACACCTGATGCGGTTTCAACTGCAACAGTTTATGACTCTCTTGGTACTGCAAGGCAGATAACTTTCTATTGGACACAGACAGCAGACATCACAGTAGGGCCCGCAAACTGGGCATGGTCTGCATACGACACAACAGATCCTACAATGACAATTGCAAACGGACTTGCACCTAACGTTGGATCGGCAGCAAACATCTTATTTAATGCTGATGGATCGCTTCAGGAAAATGGCGGACCGGCCGGCGCGCTGAATGCTGAAATTACGCTTAACCTTACAAATGGTGCAACAACACCGCAGATAATTTCAGTTAATATCGGAACTGACGCTGCTATGGACGCAAACTTAGTTGGATTACGCGACGGAATCACCGGCGACTATGGTTCGGGCAGATATGATGCCACAACCGGCCTTTACATTCCGAAGCAGACAATCTACACATCGTATGTTGACGGTTACAGCGAAGGAACACTTACAGGTGTTTCAATAGACCAGACAGGCGGCATCAACTGCAGTTTCTCTAACAACCAGATCATCACAATGGCACAGCTTGCGGTTGCTAACTTCGCAAACCCTGCCGGTCTTGAAAAGTCTGCAGGAACAATGTTTATGCAGTCAGCTAACAGCGGACTTGCACAGGTTTCAACAGCAGGTAATGCAGGGCTTGGAACAACAACAGGAAACGCGCTGGAAGCTTCCAACGTTGACCTGTCAGTTGAACTGACAAACATGATCATCGCGCAGAGGGGCTTTGAATCAAACGCAAGGATAGTAACAACATCCTCTGACATGCTTGACACACTGGTACAGCTTGGAAGGTAGTAGGAAATAAAAGCGGATAAGTAACCGCTGAAATACAAAAAAGGCGGGGCCGAAAAGCCCCGCCTTTTTTTTTATGTTGAAGTTCTTGTTCTGGTTGGAGCGAGTGCGCAATTGCAAGAAGCGGGGAAAGTTTAAAAATTGTTAAAGTACTGGTAGGCGCGCCTTTTAAGGCGCGGCAGTAGAATTTAAAACATAATAAAAATGGGCGGGGCAAAGACCTGTGTCTGCCATGACGAGAAAACAAATGAGAAATAACCAATCAGGAATAGAACACGCGCTTTGCCGTCTCCTCTGTAGCAGTTTTTTGCTGCGGCTGCCGGGGTTAAATCAACAAGACAAAAAATATTATTTTCGTGTGATATATGAATTTTCGTAATAATATTGTAATTATTATATGTCAGATAAAAACGCTAAAAAAGCCCTATAATTAGGGGTAAATGATCGGTTGAAGTTTTGTAATACTTAAAACACATGAAAAATATCATATAAATGGCATATAAATATGGTGTTTCGGAAAAATAAAACAAGTATCTAAATTATGAAACAACACATAAACGCTTTTTTTTATTGACAAAAAAAAGTAAAAGTTGTAATATTATTTTACATTTGATAAGGCCAGGAGAGTTTAAAATTGATATTTGTACAGCGTTTTGACGGAAAAAAGATTGTTGTAAACGGCGAACTTATTGAAATGATAGAGACCACACCGGACACTATTATTACAATGACAACCGGCAAAAAAATTACCGTGAAAGATACGGTAAATGAAATTGTTGCCATGGTTAAAGACTATAAAAAAGAGATTAATTTACCGATAATAAATAATAAAAACGAAAATTAGTATAACTTGGAGGTGTATCTGTGCGTCTAGATTTGTCTACTATTATTGGGCTTGTTATTGGATGGGGGTTCATTTTTGCCGGTCTTGTAATTGAAAGCGGCGGAAACTTAATGCATATCCTTATATTCTTTCAGATATCCGCGTTTTTCATTGTTGTAGGGGGAACAGTCGGCGCTACAGTTATAAGCTATCCGCCGGGTGTTACAAAAAGTGCGTTTTCGATTTTTAAGCAGGCATTCATACAGAAAGACATGAATCCCGCAAGTGTTATTGCCACACTTGTAGGTTTTGCCACAAAGGCAAGAAGAGAAGGGCTTTTAGGACTTGAAGATGAAATCGCAAATGTAAATGACAGTTTCCTTAAAAAAGGTATTCAGCTTGTTGTTGACGGAACTGATATTGAACTTGTAAGAAGCATCCTTGAAACCGACCTTGCCTTCCTTGAAACCAGGCATAAACTTGGAGAAGGCTTCTGGGGCACCATGGGCGGGTACGCACCCACTATCGGTATTATCGGAACGGTTATGGGCCTTGTTAACGCCCTTTCGCAGCTGGAAAACGCTTCAAAGGTTGCCGGCGCTATCGCCGTTGCCTTTATCGCTACTTTCTACGGAATCGGTTTTGCTAATTTGATATTCCTTCCTATTTCATTTAAACTTAAAGCCAAGTCGGCTGAAGAAGTACTTATAAGAGAAGTTATGATTGAAGGCATTCTGTCAATATCCGCCGGTGATAACCCGCGTATCGTTGAAGAAAAACTTAAAGCGTTCCTTTCGCCTAAAGAACAGGAAGCAAGCAAAGCTTCTGAAGGCGAAGACAAAGGAGCTGAATAATGTCAAGAAAAGGAAAAAAGAAAGGCGGAGGCGAGAGCCAGGAAATGGAATCCGCCGGTATGATGAGATGGCTTCTTACATACGCGGACATGTTAACTTTGCTTTTCGCGCTGTTCGTTATTCTTTTCTCCATGGCGCAGGTTGACCAGCAGAAAGTAAGGGCGCTGGCTATGGCTTTAGGCAATGCGTTTGGCATTAAAGGCCAGGTTTCGGTTATGAATACAGGCGGAACAACGGACACAAAGCCGATTATGATGCCCAAGTCACAGGTTCAGCTGACCACAACAAGAGAAAGGGTTCAGACATGGATTCTTCAGAAAAAATTAGAGCGTGATGTTAAAGTAAGATTTAACGAGCGCGGAATAGTAATAAGCCTTATGACAGACAAACTGCTCTTTAACCCGGGAAGCGCGACACTGCTTCCCAAGACAAAAGTTATACTTTCAGATTTGGGAGAACTGATTAAGACAACAACAAATCCTGTAGTTATAGAAGGGCATACGGATGATAATCCCATAACAAAGGTAACAAAGTACAATGATAACTGGGAACTGTCCACAATGCGCGCTGTGAATGTACTTCAGCACCTTATTGTAAAAGGGGTGTCGCCGGACAGAATGTCAGCCGCGGGATATGGGCAGTACAAGCCGCTTGTTCCTAATATTGATGACATGACACGTGCAAAGAACAGAAGGATTGATATTGTACTGTTAAAGGCCGACCTTATTAACGATGCTGAAAAAGCGTCAATGGAAATGCCGCTGCCGTCAGATTTAAAAATCAGAAGGCAGATAGAAAAAGAAAATATTGAAAGCATAACATACTAAAATAAAAAGCATCAGGAGGTTTTTGTATGGCGGGAGAAGATAAGAAAACATTGCAGTTGCTGGTGATGTTAACCAGCGCAGTTCTGGTAATAAGCCTGATTTCAGCAGGAGCGGCATTTTTTGTACTTATGTCAAAAAACACACCTGCAACCAAGAAGGTTATAGTGGAAAAACCCGAACTTGGCGAGATCCAGAACCTT
Organism: Candidatus Goldiibacteriota bacterium HGW-Goldbacteria-1; assembly: GCA_002839855.1. Lineage (NCBI taxonomy): Bacteria > Candidatus Goldiibacteriota > Candidatus Goldiibacteriota bacterium HGW-Goldbacteria-1. The sequence goes on along the minus strand of PGYV01000005.1, from coordinate 85,329 downwards.
GGTGAATTTACGGTAAATCTTGCCGACCCTACGGAATCGCACTATTTAAGGGCTGATGTTGTTATGGAGCTTGATTATGGTTCAAGCGCAAAACTTACGGAAGAAATAGACCACAGGATGCCCCAGATAAAAGACATTGTTATCAGTTCGCTTGGAGCAAAGACATCTGTTCAGCTTGCTGACCCGGAAAACAGGGATTCAATGAAAAAAGAAATTAAAGACAAGATAAATGCAATACTTAACAGGGGACAGATAGCAAAAATATTCTTTACTTCGTTCGCGATACAATAAAAATACGGGGTGTGATTAATGGCTGATGATATTTTAAGCGATGGAGAATTAGACGCCCTTTTATCTGACATGAAAACAGGGCCTTCTAAATCGTCCGATGCAGACAGTGATGATGATGCGCCGGAACAAGGCTCTAAAGCGCCCGTAAAGAAAAAGGGCAAGATAAAAGTATACGATTTCCGCAGGCCGGATAAATTTTCCAAAGACCAGGTAAGAACAATAGAAATGATGCACGAAGGGTTCGCCAGGCATTTTGGAGCTGACCTTTCGGGATATATAAGAGCTATTGCAGAAGTTACAGTTACATCTGTAAAGCAGATGACTTACAGTGAATATATTGAAAGGATTTCCAATCCTACAAGTATTGCTGTATTTGCTATGGAACCTTTAAAAGGCGCTGCAATATATGAAATTAACCCAAGCATAATATTTCCGATTATAGACAGGGTTCTTGGCGGAGCAGGCGAAGCGATGAGCAAGCCCAGGGAATTAACCGACTTAGAACAGGCTATAGTCAGCAAACTTATAGAAAAAGCTTTCCTTAATCTTAAGGATTCATGGCATAGGATTGTGGATTTTGACCCTGAAATTAAGGCAAGGGAAACAAACCCGCAGTTTGTGCAGATAGTGGCGCCTAACGAAATGTGCCTTAACCTTAACTTTGAAATTAAGATTAAGGAACATGTTGGTTCAATGTCCATCTGCATACCTTATCTGGTAATTGAGCCTGTTCTTTATAAATTAAGCGCAAAACAGTGGTTTACTCTTACAAAAGAAGAACTTTCTGAAGAGACAAAAGATATTCTTGATAACAAGGTAAAAAATACTTGGGTTCCGCTTTCGGTTAATATTGGAACTTCCACCCTGTCTATGCAGGAAGTTATTAACCTTAGGCAGGGTGACATTGTAAAACTTGAAACAAATGTGAATGATGACATTCTTGTTCTTGTTGAAACAAAACCGATGTTCTACGCAAAAGTCGGAGCCAAAGGCAAGAAAAAAGCTGTTAAAGTAACCGGCCTTATTAATAAGGCTGATGAATCCTACGAGAAAAAATTCTCGGTTAAGTAAATTACAGGAGGTGCCAAAGTGGCATTGACGGGAAATGAAAAAAACAATATAACAGAAATACTGAATCAGGCAGTACCAAACGGAGCAAGCATGTTATCCGAACTGCTTGGACAGCCTACAACAATAGATATTACCGGTATTAATATGGTAGATGCCGGCTCTATTGGTTCTTCATTTTCCGGAAGCAATCTTGTGGCCCCAATGGAACTTGGAGCATCCGGAACTGCGGTTCTTATAGTATCGCAGGGACAGGCTGCCATAATGGCGGATCTTATGATAGGACAGGACGGATCAAATCCTCCTGCTGTTCTTGAAGACCTTCATTTAAGCGCTGTTACAGAGCTTACAGGACAGTTTATGGATGCCGTAATCAGCAACGTGGCATCGCAGCTGTCATCATCTCTTATGACATCACCCGGGGAAGTTTCAATGGCAGACCTTGACGCGGGAATAATCCCGTCGCTTGACGGGGATGTAGTGCTTATGGAAGCTGATATTAATATAGGTTCCCTTGGAAGCGGGAAACTTGGAATAGCATTTGCCGGCGAAGTGGCAGATATGATTAAAACCGGAGCGAAAGCTGCCGCGTCATCAGGAGGGTTTGTGGGCGGAGTAACCAGTGGAGCAGCATCATCAGGAGCAAAAGCATCGGCACAGAACATAGCGCCGTCTGAATTAAGGGAAGAAAGATCGGGAAAAGTATACGACCAGGCAATGGATATTGTTATGGATGTTCCTTTATCTGTTACTGTTGAACTTGGAAGGACAAACAAACTTGTTAGGGAAGTGCTTGACCTTTCACCCGGTTCGGTTATTGAACTTGACAAACTTGCCGGAGAACCGGTTGATATTCTTGTAAACGGCAAATACATAGCCAAAGGTGAAGTTGTTGTTATTGACGAAAACTTTGGTATCAGGATAACTGATATTGTAAGGCCGGCTGACAGAATACCGAGAATATAAAAAAATGAAATTGAAAACCATAACAGCCGTTATAGTTCTTTTTTTTTTAGCGGCGGTTTTAATACCGACAGCGGCATACTGTGCTAAAACGCAGGATGCCGCTGCTTCTGTAACCAAGCAGGCGGAAAAAGGGTATCTTGCGGATGAAATTGCAAACCTTGAAAAACCCGCAGAAATAAAAGGCCCGGGGATAGTGGGCACAACCATAAATCTTATACTTGCCCTGTTGTTTGTAATTGGCCTTTCATACCTTCTTATGGCAGGCCTGAAATATTTTTATGTTAAAGCCTCCATCCCGCTAAAATCCGAAGGGGTAATTAAAATACTTGCAAAAGAACAGCTTGATAAGAATAAAGCTGTTTATGTACTTGAATTCGCGGACAGGGTGCTTGTGCTGGCAAGCGCTGGCGAAAACAGCCTTGTTCCTGTAACCGAAATCAAAGACGCTGAAACAATTGAAAAAATTAAAGCGTCAGCAGACGAATACGTATCAAAGTACAGAAAAAAAGGCGAAAATAAATTTGCCGACGAAATGAAAGCAACATATGCAAGGCAGGGCAAAAAAATAGTTGATTCAGGAAATCAAACCGTAAAAATCCTTATTGAAAAGCTTAAAGGCGGAAAGAAATGAAGAAGGGTTCGGTATTAAAAAGGTTACTTTTTGTTATTATACTGCTGATATCAGCGGGTGGAATATTAAACGCCGCGAATGTCACAATACCTAATATTGCTCTTAGCGTTAATCCGTCAGAAAATCCGAAAGATGTGGCCGCCACCATTCAGATAATACTGCTTTTAACTGTCCTTACGCTGGCGCCGGCAATACTTATGCTTATGACATCTTTTACAAGGATAATAATTGTACTTTCTTTTTTAAGGCAGGCGCTTGGAAGCCAGCAGATACCGCCAAATCAGATTTTAATAGGACTTGCGCTTTTTATGACGTTTTTTCTTATGCGCCCGGTTGGCACGGAAATTTATGATAAAGCATGGAAACCCTATTCCGAAAATAAGATAACTCTTGATAAAGCGGTTGATGAAGCGGTAAAACCTGTAAGGCAATTTATGTTTAAACAGACAAGGGAAAAAGATCTTGCCCTTTTTATATACCTTTCAAAGAGCCCAAGGCCAAAAAATCCTGATGATGTCCCCACAAGCGTCCTTATTCCGGCTTTTGTTATAAGCGAACTTAAAACCGCTTTTACCGTCGGTTTTATAATTTATGTGCCTTTTCTTATAATTGATATGGTTGTGGCAAGCACTCTTATGTCCATGGGTATGATGATGCTTCCGCCTGTCATGATATCACTGCCGTTTAAAATACTGCTGTTTATACTTGTGGACGGGTGGCACCTTCTTTCCAGAGCCCTTATAGTAAGTTTCTAAGGGGATGACAATATGAGCATAGAATTCGTTACAAGTTTTGGAAGGGAAGCGCTGCTTTTAACCCTGCTGGTATCAGCGCCGCTTTTGGGGCTTGCGCTTGTAGTGGGCGTAATGATAAGTATTTTTCAGGCAATCACGCAGATACAGGAAATGACCCTTACGTTTGTCCCTAAAATAATCGTGGTTCTTCTTGCAATGATAATCTTTGGGCCCTGGATGCTGAGGATACTTATAAATTTTACATCCCAGCTTTTACTTAACCTCCCCAATTACATGAAGATGTGAGAATTATATGGGAAATGTTGACATCTTCAACATTGCCATGGGGCAGTTTGAATATTTTGTCCTGGTTGTAATCCGAATAACCGCCATTTTTTTCACTGCGCCTATCTTAAGCAGCCGCAATATACCGGCGCTTGTTAAAATAGCCATTGCATTTCTTACCGGAGTTATTATTTTTCCGGTAATTGATAAGACAGGCGTAATGCCGTCAGATATTATGGGTTTTGGGCTGCTTGTTTTTAAACAGGTAATTATGGGCGTGATTGTGGGGCTGGCCGCGTATATGATATTTGCCGCTATTCAGCTGGCAGGGCAGATAGTTGACCTTCAGATGGGTTTTGGTATTGTAAACGTAATTGACCCTATGTCCAATACGCAGGTGTCAATTATGGGGCAGTTTCAGTTTGTACTGGGCATATTAATTTTTCTTTCCATAAACGGGCATCACTTTTTATTCAGGGCGATTTCTGACAGTTTTTATATTGTCCCGCTTAATGATGTGGGTGTAACCACCGCCACCGTTAATAAACTTACAGACCTTTTTTATAATATGTTTGTTTTGTCTTTTAAGATAGCCGGCCCGGCCACCATAGCGCTTTTTCTTACAAACCTGACTTTGGGGCTGGTGGCAAGGACGCTGCCGCAGATGAACGTTTTTATTGTGGGGCTGCCGCTTAATATTCTGGTGGGTATAGGCGCGCTGCTTATAGCCCTTCCGATACTTGTAAATCTTTTCAGCACGCTTTTGAATACAATGTGGGAAGATATTTATTTTATAATAAGAAGCATGAGGATATAAAATGGCTGAACCGGGTAAAACAGAAAAGCCAACGCCAAAGAAAAAAGAAGAAGCCAGAAAAAAAGGGCAGGTGGCAAAGAGCCAGGAAATTAATTCCACGCTTAATGTTATGGCCGGTTTCATAATGCTTTTAGTGGCCGGTGAGTATATGATGTTTGGAATAAAACAGCTTGCCGCGTATTATTGGGGAAATGCTTTTGTTTTTAAAATGACGGAAGAGTCGGTTAATTTAATGATTCAGTCGCTTGTTGTCAAAATGCTTTTGCTTATGGCGCCTTTGTTTGCGGCTGTTTTTATTACAGCTATAGTCTCCAATGTTATTCAGGTGGGTTTTCATATTACTTTTGAACCTTTAAAACCTAAAATTTCAAATATTAATCCGGTTCAGGGAATGAAAAGAATGTTTTCGTTAAGGTCATTTGTTGAACTGATAAAATCAATAATAAAAATAGGTATTATCGGCTATATTTTCTGGTCTACTGTCAGAAAAGTAATGAATGATATTTTTATGACCCCGCTTATGGATATGGAAACATATTTTTCTTTTGCGGCAGGTACTGCATTAAAGCTTGCCTCTAAGATTGTAGGCGCTTTTATTGTTTTTTCCCTTGTGGATTTTCTTTATCAGAAATGGCAGTATAATGATAATTTAAAAATGTCAAAGCAGGAAGTAAAAGATGAATACAAGCAGCTTGAAGGCGACCCTTTGATTAAGTCCAGGATAAGAAGTATTCAGAGGGAAATGGCAAGAAAAAGGATGATTAGCGAAATACCGCAGGCAGATGTGGTAATTACCAACCCGACCCATGTGGCTGTTGCGCTTAAATACGATGAAAGCGGCGAAAAAGCGCCGTTTATAGTGGCAAAAGGAATGAATTTTATGGCGGAAAAAATAAAGGAAATTGCCAGGAAAAACAGGGTGGTAATTGTGGAAAATCCGCCTCTTGCAAGGACTCTTGTAAAACTTGAACTTGGATGGGAAATACCGCCTGAAATGTTCCAGGCAGTGGCTGAAATTCTGGCTTTTGTCTATCAAACAAAGGGAAAAATAAGGCTTGATGAAAATGAAAAAAAAGTGGATAATAAGCCTTTAAGGGACGATATTATACCGTATATTGGAGGTAGTTTATAATGCCGGCTGCAAGCCCTGATACCGGATTTTCTGCTTCATTAAGAAGATCCACAGATTTTATAGTAGTTTTCGCGATTGTCGCGGTTGTTTTAATGATTGTGGTTCCTTTGCCGCCATTTCTGCTGGATTTGCTTCTTGTATTAAACCTGGCTCTGGCGCTTGTTGTGTTAATTGTAACTATGTACGCGAAAGAACCTCTTCAGTTCTCCACTTTCCCAACTTTACTTTTAATTGTAACGGTTTTCAGGCTTGCGCTGAATATTTCCGCCACAAGGCTTATCTTAAGCCAGCCGTTGGATGTGGGCGAAGTAATCCCGACATTCGGAAATTTTGTTGTAGGCGCACAGGATATGAGCGGGCTTATAATCGGCCTTGTTATTTTTACAATAATTATACTTGTGCAGTTTGTGGTAATCACTTCCGGCGCCCAGCGAGTGGCTGAAGTTGCGGCAAGGTTTACATTGGACGCTATGCCGGGAAAACAGATGGCAATTGACGCGGATTTAAACGCGGGGCTTATTACTGATGAAGAAGCAAGGGGAAGGCGCAGGTCAATAGAAAGGGAAGCGGATTTTTACGGTTCAATGGATGGTGCCAGTAAATTTGTAAGAGGCGATGCCATTGCCGCAATTGTAATTGTTCTTATAAATATTATTGCCGGATTCTTTATAGGTATAATTTTCCACGGGATGACGCTTGCGGACGCCGCAATGAGATACACCGTCCTTACAATAGGCGAAGGCCTTGTCACCCAGATTCCGGCCCTTTTGTTATCTGTAGGCACGGGTATAATAGTGACAAGGGCGGCATCAGACGCCAACCTTGGGCAGGACTTCGCGGGAGAGTTATTCGCACAGCCAAGGGCTATTGCACTTGTGGGTGTGGTATTGTTCTTTATGGGTTTTGTTTTCCCTTCGTGGCTTGTAAAAATACCGTTCTTCATGATGGCGGTTATTGCGTGGACTGTTTCTTATATAATAGGCGTGGCTGATAAGAAATCCGCGCAGCAGATTGCTGTCACAAAAGAAAAAGAAGATCAGACTAAACGCGAGCCTGAAAATGTCATGCCGTTAATTCAGGTTGATACAATGGAACTTGAAATTGGTTTCGCGCTTATCCCTCTGGTGGACCCGTCGCAGGGCGGCGATCTGCTTGACAGGGTGACTATCTTAAGAAAACAGACAGCGTTAGAGATGGGGCTTGTGGTACCGCCTATCAGGATACGCGATAATATGCAGCTTTCTTCAAATGAATACGTGGCAAAAATAAAGGGCGTTGAAGTATCCAGGGGAAAAGTGGAAATAGGGTATTATCTTGCTATGAAACCGGGCTCGCAGGCAATGGATATAGAAGGAATTCCCGCCAAAGACCCTGCTTTTAACCTGCCCGCGAAATGGATAAAAGAAAGCGAAAAGAGAAACGCGGAGCTTAAAGGATACACGGTGGTGGATGTACCGTCGGTAATTTCCACTCACTTATCTGAAATTATTAAAGCCCATGCTGATGAACTGCTTACAAGGCAGGAAGTTCAGCAGCTTATTGAAATGGTCAGAAAAACAAATGCAGCGGTTGTGGATGAACTTATACCCGGCGCCCTGTCTGTCGGGGAGCTTCAGAAAGTACTGCAGAACCTTATCAGGGAAAAAGTTTCAATAAGGGACCTGGTTACGGTTTTTGAAACGCTTGCCGATCACGCTAAGTCCACAAAAGATACAGAGGTGCTGACAGAGTTTGTAAGGCAGGCACTGGCAAGGTACTTTACGCATAAGTATTCCAAAGAGGGAATTATTTACGCAATTACCATTGATTCGGAACTTGAACAGCATATACTTGAATCGTTAAGGCAGGCTGATAAATATTCAAGCGCAGGGCTTGACCCGCATGTGATACAGGGGATATACAACAGCGTTATAAATGAATTTAAGAGAAATGCAGGCAAAGAATATGATCCTGTTGTACTTTGTTCGCCGCTTATCAGGGGTTATTTCAGGAAAATAGTTGAAAAAATACTTCCCAATCTGGCCGTCCTTTCTTACAATGAAATTGTGCCAAAGGTTGAAGTCCGGTCAGTGGGTATGGTAAAAGTTCCCCTATGAGAATAAAGAAGTTTGACGCTGAAACATTACAGGGGGCGCTTGCCAAAGTAAAAAAAGATTTTGGCCCTGAAGCGGTCATACTTCACACAAAAAAATATAAAAAAGGCGGCATCTTCGGGCTGTTTGGAAGCGAACGCACTGAAGTCACCGCCGGAATAGATATCAATATTGAAAAGCCAAGAACACCTCAGTTTGCGCCTGCGGCACAGCAGCCGGTGCCTTCGTATGGCAGAACGCAGCAGGTAAGCCAGCAGTATATTCCTCAGACAATGCACAGGCAGGCCGCGCCGCCCCAACAGCAGACTTCCCAGGTCAACATGGATATGATTGCCAATTACAGGCGTGTGGAAGACATATCGCTTAAAAATGAAGCTTTTGCCAGGGAATTAAATGAAGGCAAAATATCACTTGGCGGAAACATAAGGGGAATGAAAGAACCTTCAGGGGCCGGGGTAAATTTAAAAGACGGCATAGGCAGAATACAAAAACTGCTGCTTGATAATGGGGTGGAAGAGAATCTGGTTTTCAGGACGCTTCAGACAATTAATTCCCAGCTGTCAGACGCGCAGATAAATAATAAACAGTACATAGATAACTATCTTCTGGACTACCTGTCAGGAATGATAAAAGTTTCCGGGCCTTTTAAGACGGCTGTGGGTACACCTAAAATCATTTCGTTTATAGGGCCTACCGGAGTGGGCAAAACTACCACGCTTGCCAAACTGGCGGCAAAATACGCGCTGGTGGAAAACAAAAAAGTTGTGCTTGTAAGCGCGGATACATACAGGATAGCGGCGGAAGCCCAGCTGAAAAAATATGGGGAAATAATGGGGATTCCCGTGGAAATAGTGCTTACGCCCGCGGATTTCAAAAAAGTAATTAATAAGCACATGGATAAGGATATCATATTTTTTGATACTGCGGGAAGAAGCCCAAGGAATAAAAAACAGCTTATGGAACTTAAGGAATTTATGGAAGTTTATTCGCCCATGGAAACACACCTTGTGGTAAGCGCGGTCACAAAATATTATGATGCGTTAAGCATAATTAATAATTTTGGGATGGTGCCAATTCACAGGATACTGTTTACCAAACTTGACGAAACAAAGAATTACGGGATGCTTCTTAACCTAAGTGTAGGTTCGGGAGGAATTCCTGTTTCATATCTTACCGTCGGCCAGACTGTGCCTGATGATATTGAAGTGGCAGATTCCGGCGTGATGGCAAGACTAATATTAAAAGGAGACTTTGAAGCTTGGATCAAGCAGAGAAACTCAGAGAATTAGTCACGGCTAAAAGGCAGAGCGAACCGGATTCAGGCAAAAACGGTGATGATAATCAGGACCCCAGGGGTAATGAGAATAAAATACATCATTCCGGAAGCTCCACAAAAGTAATAGCCATTACAAGCGGAAAAGGCGGGGTGGGTAAAAGCAATTTTACCGTTAACCTTGCGATTGAACTTTCAAAACTTGGCAACAGGGTTATGATATTTGACGCTGACCTTGGGCTGGCAAATGTGGATATTATATTTGGAATAAACCCGCGCTACAACCTTACACATGTAATCAGGGAAGAAAGAAGCATAAAAGATATTATTACAGAGACAGAATACGGCGTAAAACTTATTGCCAGCGGGTCCGGGGTAAAAGAACTTGCCAATTTAAGCAATGTACAGAGGGAAAAATTCATTACCCAGCTTGCAGAAGTTGAAGACATGGTGGACATACTGCTTATAGACACGGGCGCTGGTATAAGCAAGAACACGTTAAGTTTTATATACGCTTCCGATTACGGGATAGTTATTACCACGCCGGAACCGACAGCCCTTATGGACGCTTACGGCCTTATTAAAGTTGTCTCTTTAAGCAAGGAAGCGGTGCCGTTAAAGCTTATTGTTAACATGGCCAATTCAAAAGAAGAGGCAAAAGAAATAGCTTCAAGGGTTATACTGCTTTCAAGAAGGTTCTTAAATACATTTGTGGAATCTTACGGTTTCATATTCAGGGATAAAGCTGTTTTAAACAGTGTAATGTCACAAAAGCCCTTTTCTGTTCTGCATCCGGATTCCAGGGCTGCTAACTGCGTAAAAGAAATAGCGGAAAGAATATCTGACAGGTTTGTAAAAGAACGCGGCGGGGATAAAAAGGGCAATAACATAACTGAAGCATTTAAAAAGGTATTTGATATTTTCAGGTAGTAAAAACTGAATTTTACGGAGGGTAAAAATGGCACAAAAAAGGAATTTTGTAAGGCTCTCTAAAAAGATTAAGGTTGAATTCAGGCAGATAGTTGAAAGGTATGCAAATGCATCCGTCCCGCCAAACATTTCTTATACCACAACCATAAGCGGAAACGGACTTACCATTCTTGCGGGCAAGGATGTCAAAAAAGGTATTAAGTATGAAATGGATGTATTTATCAAAGACGGAAATGATTCTCCTGTGTCAATGGCCGGTGAAGTTCTTGGATCCAATGAACTTGAAAAAGGCCAGGTTGAACTTAAGATAAAAATAACAGAGATTGATGAAGCGGACAGGGACAGGCTTTCAAGCTATATTTTAAGGGAAGATTTAAAAGTAAAGAATGCCGTAAAGAAAGCCGCTAAGAAAATCAAATGAACAGGCGGCTTGCTGCGGAAATTTCCCTGCTGATAGGCAGTGCGGGTTTCTTTATAGGCGGACTGATAAGTATTAATAAAGAAATCAGTGATATACTGCTTTCCGCGGTCCTTATCGGGGTTACCGCTTTTTTTATGGCTTTTTTTGGAATTAATCTGATTTACCATGAAGAAATGGAGGCCTTGGCAAAAAAATCAAAAAAGGATACTTATACTCCGGAAATTAAACAGAAAGCTGCTGTAATAAAAGAAGAAAATAAAGGGAAAAAGTTGGATTTAACGGCGGGTAATGATAATATTGAAGACCTGTTCAGGTAAGGGGAATTAATTGGAATCAAATGAAGATTTATGGAAAAGTTACGCCAAAAACAGGGATGACAAAACAAGAGAACAGCTTATTAAATTATATATTCCTCTTGTTAAATACTTCACAGACAGAATTTCATATCAATTGCCGTCTGAAGTAAGAAAAAATGACAGGGAAGACCTTTATATTGAAGGGATTATCGGATTAATAGAAGCGGTGGGAAAGTTTGATATTACCAGAAACATCAAGTTTGAAACGTTTGCTTCTAAAAGAATCAGAGGGGCAATAATTGATTCCCTGAGAAAAGAAGATTTACTTCCAAAGAATGTCAGGGAAATGGCAAAAAAGGTTGAAAATGCTTATATTACAATGGAAAGTAAGCTTGGCAGGCCGGCTTCTGATGAAGAAATGGCAGAAGAATTAGGGGTGACAACAGATTCGTTTTATGATATATTGGATAAAATTAAAGGTATTACCCTGCTTTCGCTTGACGGGGATATATTAAGCAGGAACGGGGAAAAGTTCAGTTTTGAAGATATTTTGGGTGATGAACCTGCTGTCCTTATAGAATTTGAAAAAAATGAGGTTACAGCTATGCTTGCAGGTTTTATTGAAGCCCTTGATAAGACAGAAAGAACGGTTCTTGAGTGTTATTACTGGGAAGAGATGAATTTCAAGGAAATAGGGAAAGTACTTGATATTTCTGAATCAAGAGTATGTCAGATACACACTAAAACGGTATTAAGATTAAGAAGCGGTTTCAAGAAAACCGCATAATTGAGAGGTGAATTTATGGTAGATATGGACGGTTATTCAACAGTTACTACGGAAGATGACGGGGTTTATCTTACGGTATTTGCACCCAAAGGAAAAGGGCTTAAGGTTGACCTTGCTTCCATTCAGCAGGAGCTGGCAAAACATCAGATAAAAGACCTTGATTTTAAAGCTGTAGAGCGCTCTGTCCGGGAAGCCACGGGACAGCCTGTTTTAATTGTGCAGGAACGTATTGATGTAAAAGACGGACAGATATTTGTGAAAGTTGACCCTGAAGAAATGAGCGCCATGATAACAATTGTCCCTCCGCAGGGCGGCGGCAAAGAAATGGAAGAAGAAGATGTAATGAAAGCGCTTAAAACAGAAGCGGTTTCTTTTGGTATAAAGCACGATGTTATAAAAGCGCTTGTATCCAAGGCTAAGGAAGCAAAAAATGACCCTACAGTCCTGCTTGAAGCTATTGAAGATGTGGTGGCGGAAGGTCAGGGAGTAATAAACGGAGAAGACGCAAAGCTGGAACTTTTATTTGATAACGCGCTTAAAACAGAAGCTTCCACATCAGAAGGTTCTGAAGGTGCGGTTGATTATAAAAATGTGCAGAGCCTTCAAAATGTAAAGAAGGGTCAGGCGCTGGCGAAAAAAGTGTCGCCTACAAACGGTATTAACGGCATGACAGTAACCGGAAAAGAATTGACTGCCGCCAAGGGCAATGAAGTAAAGTTTCTTATGGGTAAAGGCGTAGAGCAGGCAATGGGAAACGCGGAACTCTATGTGGCGTCCAATGACGGACAGGTGGTTTATAAAAATAACAAACTTGAAGTGCTTGAAATATTTGAAGTTCAGGGCGACCTTGGACTTGCTATAGGCAACATTGATTTTGTGGGAACTGTTATAATCCACGGAAGTGTCGGGGAATACGTTATTAAAGCCGGTCAGGATGTAATAATTGATGATGTCGCGGACGGCACTGAAATATATGCCGGCGGAAAAGTGACTGTAAAAGGCGGTATTGTAGGAAAAAAAGCGAAAGTTGTTGCTCAGGATGAAGTAAATACAAAATACATCCGTAACGCATACGTGGAAACTGAAAAAAGTATCATAGTTAATGAAGCTGCCATGCATTCCACGCTTGTAGCGGGTGATAAGATAGGTATAATGGGTGCAAAAGGGCTGCTGGTAGGCGGGACAATAGCCGCAGGCCATGAAGTGACAGCAAAAGAAATAGGGGCGAAAATGGCAACCCCCACAGAAATAACAATAGGCGAAACCCCCAAGATGAGGGAAGAAATGGCCAAAGCCACAAGTGAATTAAGCGGAATTAATGAGCAGCTTGATAAGACAAAAAAAGGTATATTGTTCTTAAAGGACCTTCAGCAGAAATCAGGAGGACAGCTTCCGCCGGATAAAAGGGACTTAATGGCAAAGCTTACCAGGACTCAGTTTAAACTTATGACTGACCAGAAAAAATGGGAAGAAACAAAGTCAAAACTGGATGCGAAAGCAAAGGAAATGCAGACTACCAAAAGGGGCAAAGTCAACTGCATGGGTATGGTTTATACAGGGGTAAAAGTAATAATAAATAAAGCCCAGCGAACAATAAATGACGAGCTTAAATACTGTACATTTGTAGAAAAGAACGGCGAAATTCAGGTTCTGCCGTTCTCCGGATAAATATATCCATATAAAAAGGCGGTGACGCGCGGTGAGATTATATGATATGCAGGTTATGATCACGGCGTCTGTTTTAGCGTCAAAGTATAATGATGCCCTGCTTGCAGGGGTTCAGGCCGCTCAATCCAAAGAAATGCTGAAACTTCAAAAGGACGCGGAGCACCGTAAAGAGCAGGTGGTTGATCCCGAAAATAAGTCGGAAGCCTCTGCTATAGCGGAAAAAAAAGAAAATTCCAGGCAGTGGAAAAAAGGTTCGTTTGATCAGAAAAGTGACAGGGACGAAGCGGAATTAACAGCGCAAGCGGATGATACCAAAAAGGCCGCTTCGGAAAATCATATCATTGATATTAAGGCGTAAAAAATGACAATAGCACTTATAATTCTGAATATTATCCTGATGTCTGCGGTTGTTTTTATTTTGTTTAAAAAACCAAAAGCAAAAAGCGGCGTCATGTCTGAACTTGAAGATATCGAGCTTATTGAATTTCAGCATAATATGCGGCAGCTTGTGGAAGAAATGGAAAAAACAGCAGACAGCGGTGTGGCATCCATGAACAGCGCTAAGTTAGAACTGGAAAAAAAGCTGAAAGAATCTGAAACTGTCATTAAAGAAATTAAATATTTAATGGAAAGAAACCGGCTGCAAAGGACCGCGGAATATAAGACGGAAATAACATCCCCACAGGAGCCAACGGTACAAATTCCGGCATTACAGGAATTTAAACCGCATGCAGAACCGGTTGTAATTCCCAGGCAGCCTGCCGTATTTGAAATTAAAGAAGAGCCGAAAAGTCCCAAAATAGCCGTAAAAACAACCGTTAAGGACAAGTATGACAGGGTGGGAAAACTTCTGGATAATGGAATGGCTGTTCAGGAAATAGCTTCAGTGACCGGGATGTCATTTGGGGAAATTGAACTTATAAAAAACCTTAAAAAACAGTAAAGAAAACCTTTTATTTTCCGATATATTCTTTATAAGTGGCATGGTTTCTTTATTTAATTTTAGGCGGTGAAAATGGCTGTTTCGGGTTTGTCAGGTAATTTATTTGAACTTTTAAATTCACAGGATAAAAAAGTTTCGGACCTGTTTGCCCTGTTAAAGACAGGCGATACATTAAAAGGCAGGGTAATTGATGTAATTCCATCCGATAATAAAGCGATAATCAATTTTAAGGGATATAACGTAATTTCGCAGCTGCCAAATAATGTTTCTTTATCTAAAGGGGACTCAATAACGGTTCAGGTTTCCCAGATGGGCGATAAGGTTTTTATGAAACTTATTCCTGCTGACCTTGCAGCAGCGGGTAAACTTATGGTTCCGGGTCAGTTGACAGCTGTTCAACCCGCGGCAGAACAGGTGGCATCGCTTCTTTCAGCAATAAAAGTCCCGGTAAATGAGCAGAATATATATACCGCCATGAAACTTGCGGATTATCAGATAGCGGTCACAAAAGAAAATATGAATCAGATACATGCTGCGCTTAATAATTATATGTCAGAAAAGGGAATTGACGCATCATCCTTAAATTCTGTTTTTGACAAAGCGGCTGCGCAGACCGCTTCTGCCAGGCAGGATTCCATAATTGCCATGATGTCGCTGAATTTAAAACTTGCCGACGCCGCCAAATCTATGGCAGGTGTAAAAGATCCGCAGGTAATAAATGCGTTAAAGCAGGAAATATCCGCGGCGATGATTAAGGACATTAATAATGTAAATGGCGCGGCAAAGTCAACGGATGATGTAGCGCTTTATGTTAAAGATAATCTGGTTACGCTTAATGTTAAAAATACCGGAAAAGAACTTTTAACACTGTTTATGAATAAAGCGGCGGGGGAAAATCTTGCAAAGCCAGCAGAGGTAAATAATTTTATAAATATGGCAATGGCATCTGATAAACAGCCTGTTACCGCAAAGTTTGTATCAGGTGCGGAATTTACATATAATCCCGTTAAACTTGAACTTAATGTAAACTTTCAGGGCATGAATGCCGCTTTAAATACCGTTGTACCTTCAGGAAGCCCGGAAATTGCATCTGCTGCGGTCAGGAATATGGCAGGCAGATTTTTTGAATCTTCAATTAAACCGGAAACTTTTAAGCCTGCAGATACATTTGCGGGACAGAATACTACAGCCGGTGCGGGGTTAAAACTTAATAATGATTTGTTCGCAAGGATAATGGCGATAGGTAATGATATGCAGCAGCAGGGATTACAGGCAAACGCGGGCCGGGAAGACATGGCACCGCAGGTGAAAAATGCACGGGATATGGCGTCTGCGATAACAGAGTTTGCAAAAGACCTGGCACAGGCAGCAGCGGCCGTTAAAGCCGGCAATCCGCAGCTGGCAGATGAAATAGCAGAAATTTCACAGAAACTTGGTGAATTCATAAAAGCCAATTCTAAAGTGATCTTCGGGAATGTAACGGCGCAAGATGCTTCGAAATTCACAGAAAATGCAAAGGGTTTTGTGGAAAATAACATTAATAACAGTTCTTTAAAAGAATTATTTGCAAAGCCGCAGTTTGGCAGCGCCGCCGGCAATATACCGGTTACCAAATTTGATGTGGAATCGGCAATTGAATCCCTGATATTTTTAAAATCAAGGGAAATGCCCCTTGATAATGTAAAGTTTACGGACATTATGAATAAATATTTTTCAGGGGATATTAAATTAAATCAGAATATGGAAACTTTAAATACGGCGCTTTCACGTTTTATTGCGGCCGGTGAATCTATGCGCGCGGCGGGATATAATATTATTAAGAGCACGCAGCTTGCATCCGATATTAAAGACGCAATGGCACAGATATCAATTAAGCCCTCTGACCGTACAGCTATGGACGGGCAGATAAAGAATTTCCTGGAAAAGAGCGGAATAACACTTGAAGCACAGGTTAAGGATATTTTCTCCGGTAAAGCACATGGTTTCTCTGAAGGGCAGTCCAAAGAAGCGCTGATCAACGGCGCAAGGCAGAGTATGAAGTCGCTGCTTGTAGGACTTGAAGCGGAATTATCAAGAATTGAAAGTAATAATACATCGGCGGCAATAAAAAATGCGGATAAAGACACTGTTTTAATGATTAAGGACACTGTTAACGGCGCAAGAGAAAGCGTGAAAGACACGCTTAATAACCTTAACGCGATGCAGTTTATAAACCAAAAACCGGCCGCATATGAAATTATTTATACGCAGATACCGCTTTTAATGGATAATAAACTGTTTAATGGCGAACTTCAGGTGTGGTACAGAAAAGGTTCACTAAAAGAGAATATAGAAGCAAAAGAACCTGTAAATATAATGTTTGTCCTTAACACATCCAAACTTGGAAATGTCAAAGTAAGGATGACTGTATATAAAAACGATGTTGAATGTACTGTTACTGCGGATAATGAGAAGGCGAAACAGCAGCTTACAAGGATGAAAAATGATTTTTTAAAGGGAATTGAAACCATAAATTACAGCATGAAAAATTTTATGATAAAAACAGAAGAAGCAGGGGAACAAATGATTTCTCCGGAGTCGGACGGTTATATAAATCTTGGCAATATAAATCTGAAAGCATAAGGGGAACTGTGATGCCGGAAAAGAAGTTAAACGCAATTGCGGTTAAATATGATAAAGAAAAAGACGGAGCCCCCAGGATTGCGGCAAAAGGGAAAGGGAATATTGCCGAAAAGATAATAGAACTTGCCAAAAAAAATGATATTCCGCTTTATGAAGACCCTGATTTGATTGAAGTTCTGTCAAAGCTTGACCTTGGGCAGGAAATACCGTCTGAACTGTATAAATTAATCGCGGAAGTCCTTGTTTATGTATATAAAGCAAACGGAAAATCGGGAAGAATTCTTCTATAATTTCATCATGCCGGAGGAAAAATGAAAAAGGCATTTTATTGTTTATTTTTATGTTTGTTTATAGCAGGCTGTACCGTAAACGGGATTAAAAGTTTTAAAGGGTACAAAAGCTACGGCGGTAAAACTTATGACAGCGCCAGGTCAATATGTAATGATCCTAAAGGCGGTTATTTTCTTGCCGGCATGACTAATTCTTTTACGGGAAATACAATTGACGGATACCTTATAAAAATTGACGAGAAAGGAAATGAAAAATTCAGCCGTAATTTTGGGGGAAAAGGCGATGACAGATTTTTTAAAGTAATCACCACTTTAGACGGCTTGTTGATGTGCGGCTATTCGGATTCGCAGGGTGCAGGCGTAAGAGACGCTTATCTTGTTAAAACCGGATTTAACGGGAAAGAAAAATTTCAGGCGTATTTTGGCGGCGCGGGAAATGATGAAGCATCCGGCATCTGCGAAACCGCGGATGGAAATATAGCAATAATAGGCAATACATCTTCTTTCAGCGGTTCCAATGCAATAGAGGTGTATTTTGTATTAGCCGACAAAAATGGAAAACAGATTTTAAGCAGGACGTATGGCGGCGGGAAATTTGATTTTGGTTCAGCAATAATATGTGCTGATAACGGCTTTATAGCGGCAGGCAGGACCACTTCGTGGTCAAAAGGCGGCTATGACGCCTTTATAATGAAAATGGACGCGCAGGGCAACAGCTTGGCGTTTAAAACATTTGGGGATAAGGGCTATGATGCTTTTGAAGACATAATTAAAACCTCGGATGGCGGATATATTGCTGCCGGTGAAGCGGGAGATACGGTAAAAGACGGCAATGCTTCACAGGTATATCTGGTAAAGCTTGACAGCAGTTTAAATACAATCTGGGAAAAGACGTATGGCGGAAAAATGCTTGATATGGCTAAAACCATAATTGATGATAATAACAATTTTGTGATTTGTGGAACCACTGATTCATACGGGAATGGTTCTTCGGATATTTTTGTCATGAAAGTTGATGCCATGGGCAATTCGCTGTGGACGTCCACTTTTGGCGGCAGAAAAGATGAATACGCGGCAGGCACGGTCAAAGCACCGGACGGCGGTTATGTCACGGCGGGCTGGACAGGCACATACAGCAAAGGTGAATATGATGCTTTTGCCGCGAAAACAGATGACAAGGGAATTCTTAAATAGCAAAGAAAAAATTGTTTATATTTAATAATGGTTTCTATGTAAGGTTTTACAGGGGAAAATAGTTGTTATTCTTCCGTTTCGCCGTTATCATTTGTTGTTTTTTTATCTTTTGAGGTATCCTCGGTTAAACCCAAGTCAGCATCTTTTTCGGGGATGATTCCGGAAGGAAGTTCTTTATCTATTATTGATATAAGGTTTTCCACTTTGTTACGGACAATCTGGAACTGTTCTTTGGGAATGTATTTTTCTTTCAAATTCTTTTTTGCGTCAAAAAGTTCGTCCGCAAGGTTGATAGCGGCAAGTATGGCTATTTTCTTGGTATCTTTAAGACCTGTGGCGTCCTGAACTTCCGTCATTTTATTGTTGATATATGCCGCAAGGGAAGTGATGTATTCCGGTTCGGCAACGCCTTTAATGGTATATTCATTGCCGAAAATGGTGACTGTGATTACGGATTTATCCATTGCTGTCATCCTCTTGGCCCGCGGGTGACAGCTTTTTTAATTGTTCAAGCATTCTTGAGATTTTCACTGACAAAACACTTCTTTCCTGCCTGAATTTTTCAGCTGTTTTTCTAAGGGATTCAAGTTCGTATTGCATTTCGGGGGAAGCCGTATTAGTACCTGAAGACAGGTTCTTTATCTCGTTTTTCAGCATAAGGTTTTCGGCGTGAAGATGATTCACGGCCAGCAGCAGCTCTCTTACCTTTTCTTCCAGAATCTCAATCGCTATAAGCGGCATTTAAGACCTCAGCTCTGCGTTTATTTCTTTCTTAAGGCGGTCAATTATTGTTTCCATTACCTTGTTTATCTCTGTTTCGGATAAGGTCCTTTTGTTTGACTGGAAGATAATGTTGTAGGCGAGGCTTTTGCAGCCGTCCGGAACCTGTTTGCCTTTGTAAATGTCAAAAAGGTTTATGGATTTTATCAGGGACTGCCTGCCGTCTTTAATTATATTTTCCACTGCCGAATGGGCGATATCGTTTTTTATTATAAGGGCAAGGTCTCTTTTTACGGACGGATAAGCGGAAAGTTTTGTAAACCGCTTTATGGGTTTGTAAAGGGAATACAATTCTTCAAGGTTTATTTCCAGCAGGT
This sequence comes from Candidatus Goldiibacteriota bacterium HGW-Goldbacteria-1, assembly GCA_002839855.1. NCBI lineage: Bacteria > Candidatus Goldiibacteriota > Candidatus Goldiibacteriota bacterium HGW-Goldbacteria-1. The sequence goes on along the minus strand of PGYV01000005.1, from coordinate 65,791 downwards.
ATGCTTTTTCTTTAAGTTTGTTGTCATAGGCTATTTCTTCTTTTAACTGGCCTATAGTGCCGACACGCTTGTTCAGGATAAATATACCGGCAGAGTATTCCATAAATTCAGGGTATGTAGAATCCTGCGCGTATTCGGGGATAGCGTCTGTGTTAAGAAGGGCGGTTAAGCCGGAAACGGCAGATTTAACGTAGTAAAGGTCTGTTTTAAGGGATTTGCCGCTGAATGAAGTTTCCATTATATCGCCGTAGGACACAGCGCTTAAATGCGGTGTCTGGGTATAATTACCTTCAAGGGGGCGTGAAAAAGTGTTTGCTGTTTCAAAAAGGTGAATATTCTCATTTTCTTTATTATAATTAAAAATAAGGTTTTTAATCATGTCGGGTATCATGGTGGCCTTCATATGCGATTCTTCTTCGTTAAAAGGGTTGGCAATCGCCGCAGGGGAAGGGTGTGAATAGGCCTCTGCTTTAAGTTCCTTTAACAGCTTTTTATTCATAAAACTGTAATTAACCGCCTGAGAGTAACCAAATGAAGTCATTGTAGACCGGGCTTTGCTGATAAACTGCTGCAATCCGGGGCTTGTGCCTATTGTGACCGGCGTTAAAGGCATGGTCATGGGAATGTTGTCATAGCCGTATATCTGGGCAATGTCTTCAATTACGTCAATTTCTTTTTCAATATCAACCCTGTAACCGGGAATACTGACGGTCATTGAAGCGTTATCTTTTTGTGTTACCGTAAAACCAAGGTCTTTTATTATGGCGGCAGCCGCGTCAGGGGTAAAGGGAATACCTATGATTCTGGCAAGCGTTTCAAAGCGTACTTTTACTTCTTTAGGAAGAATCTTAACCGGGTAAATATCTATAATGCCGGAAGATGCTTTTCCGCCGGATGTTTCTATAATCAGGTTTACCGCGCGGTTTAGAGCGTTGATGGTATTATCAATATCAATACCGCGCTCAAAACGGTATGAAGAGTCTGATTTAATGGCAAGGCTGCGTGAAGTTTTTCTGACAGAGCCGGGATTAAAGCAGGCAGATTCAAGTACAACAGTTGTTGTGGAAGATGTAACGGAAAAATGCTCGCCGCCCATTACGCCGGCAATAGCCGCGGGCTCTGTTGAATCCGCAATCATCAAATCTGTTTCTTTGGGTTCATATGTTTTGCCGTCAAGCGCGGTTATTTTTTCGCCTTTTTTTGCCGTACGGATTATTATTTTAGAACCTTTAAGTCTGGCATAATCAAAAGCGTGAAGCGGCTGGTTCAATTCCAGCAGCACGAAATTTGTTACATCCACAATGTTATTGATAGGGCGGACGCCTGCGGAAATAAGTTTTTCCTTAAGCCACTCGGGGGAATCTTTTACAGTTACGTCCTTTATTATTCTGGCGGCGTAACGCGGGCACCGTTCAGGCGACTGATTTTCAACCTGAAGCATTGAATTAATATCAAGTTTTGGGTCAATATTTGCATCCTGCAGAGTCCAGGATGGCATCTTAACGGGCTTTTTATAAACGGCAGACGCAAGCCTTGCAATTCCTGTTATACACAGTAAGTCCGGCCTGTTAGGTGTTATTTCAAAGTTAAAGACAGTATCCGCTTTGACAGGGGAAAATTCAGTGCCAAGAGGGTATTTTGTTTCGTCAAGAAGCATTATGCCTGAATGGTCATCGCCAAAACCAAGTTCGCGGCCGGAACACATCATGCCTTCGGATTCAATGCCGCGGATTTTGCTTCGTTTAATGGTAACGCCGCCCGGCAGGGTGGCGCCAAGCCTTGCAAGAGGCACTGTCTGGCCTTCTTTAATATTAGGGGCGCCGCATACCACTTTATATGTCTGCGTGCCGTCTGTTACGTCACAGTAAGCCAGTTTATCTGCGTTAGGGTGTTTGTCGATTTTAAGAATCTTTGCGGCGACCACGTTGGAAATTTCAGCTTTTTTTTCTATAATTTCTTCGCAGGCAAGCCCTGACATATATAATTTTGACGCAAACTCATCTGAAGGGATGTTAATATCTATGTATTCTTTAATCCAATTGTAGCTTGCAAGCATTATAAAGTAATCCTCCTGTATAATATAAGACAAAATGGCATTCTTAAACCTATATATAACTGTTTAGATTATACAATAATGGCAAAATATGTCAATTTTAATGTATTCATTTAAGAAAAAGGAATAAGCGTTTGAAACCAATAAACCCTTTTAAAATATAGAGGTTTTGGGATTTTTGTCCTAAAGGTATAAGAATGCATATAATCACTTATTTTTAATGAAATATGGATTTTAAAGGCTTGAAATAACAATATTAAAACATATTTCTTGCCATAAACTTTAAATCATAGTAATATTCGTAAAATGGTTTTTTTAATTTAATGGATAGAGTGATTTTGATTAACAAGTGGAGGATATAATGGAAATAAAAGAGATAAAAGACCGGATATCGGAAATCCGCGAAAGAGTCTCCAAGGTAGAGGTGTATCTTTGACCTGCCTAAGAGAATTTTAAGAAGAGGAGAACTTGAAAGAAAGTCGCAGGAGCCAAATTTCTGGAAGGATACAAGGGAAGCGAAAAAAGTTCAGACTGAAATAAAAGGCGTTACTTATGACATACAGCGCCACGCGGAATTAAAAGCGGCGTTTGAAGAGATAGAAACGGTACTGGAACTTCTTGATGCTGAAAAGGACGCGCAGCTTGAAGCCGAACTGCAGACGAAATTTGTATCTTTAATGAAATTTCTGGAACGCACTGAAGTTACGCTTTTATTTTCGGGCCAGTACGATAAAAATAATGCCATTGTTAAAATACACGCGGGCGCCGGCGGAACAGAGTCGTGCGACTGGGTTTCCATGCTTTACCGCATGTATAAAATGTGGTGCGAGAATAAGGGTTTTAAAATTGAAGTCAGCGATATTATGCACGGCGATGAAACCGGCTTTAAGGACATTACTTTTGAAGTTGCGGGCGAATACGCCTACGGCAATTTCCGTTCTGAAAAGGGAATTCACAGGCTTGTAAGAATATCGCCTTTTGATTCCAATAAAAGAAGGCATACCACTTTTGCGTCGCTGGAAGTGATACCCGAGCTTGACGATGAAGTGGTTGTGGATATAAAGGAAGAAGATTTAAGGATAGACACTTTCAGGGCGTCCGGCGCGGGCGGCCAGCACGTTAACAGGACGGAATCCGCCATAAGGATAACGCACATTCCCACTAATATAGTTGTCCAGTGCCAGAATGACAGGTCGCAGGGCAAGAATAAAGAGATGGCTATGAAAGAGTTAAAGGCAAGGCTTTTTATTTTTGAAGAGGAAAAGAAGAAACTTGAAATGGAAGAAATAGCGGGGGAAAAACGCAGCATAAGCTGGGGCAGCCAGATACGCTCTTACGTGCTGCACCCGTATAAGATGATAAAAGATTTACGCACAGGGTATGAAAGAGGTGACGTGGATAATGTCTTGGACGGCGACCTTGATGAATTTATAGAAGCGTTTTTAAAATTTGAAGCGGAGAGGAATATAAATGGACAAAATAAAAGTTGAACTGCCTTTTGCCACGCTGCTGCCGGATTTTATTTACCAGTTTTTATCGGCAGAACAGGTGGATAAAGCCATATTTACCTGCCTTGAACTTGAAGATGTAAGGGATGCCCTGATAGACGCGTCAGAGCCGGAATTAAAGGAAATAAAGGATTTTTTAAGCGTTATAGAAGACAGCACGCAGGAAGAGGCAGAGGATGAGGAAGAAAATGAAGACCCCGACGATATAATAATTTCAAAAGAGAGCGGCCTTGAAAATATGATGGAAGAAGTTGATGCCGAATTTGATGAAATTGATGATGAAAATTATCACAAATACACCCCCGGCGAGCTTAAGTATATATTTGAAAAGATAATTTATAATATAGACCTTGTTTATAATTACTGCCTGAAACTCACAGGTGTTCCGCTTACGCTTTCCATAGGTTTTCGGCTTGTGGATGATGACGAATTCCGTGAAGCCAGCCTTGCGGTTGATTTTCTGCACATGGAAGAAAAACCCGATACAGCGGAAGAGGCGTTTGTTGTTCCCATGAAAAACCACCTTGTAAGCGATGATATTGTGGCAAGGGCGTATTTCTTTTACGAACCGGAATATAAAAGATTTTACAAAAAACAGTTTGATGAGATTGCGGATTTAATAACCCTTAAAGGTTTCGTGGGTGAAAACGGGGAAGGCCCAAGGCCCGAATTTCATTAGTTTTTTTACAGTTTAATAACGGTTATAAAAAGAATAAAAAAGGCAAGTTAAAAGTCTGTATTGCCGGATGCGGGACAATATTTCCGATGCGTGCTGTATTCATATAGCAGAAAGCCGACGGTATAGCGGATAACGGTTTCTGTGATAATAAAACAGGAGAATGCGGTTGCCATGGGCAATAAGTACAAGTATGCCGCGCACAGTGAACTTAATAAATAGAAACCGTATTGAATAGGTTCAAGGGGTTTAAGTGAAAAAAATAAAAAACGAAAATCCGGTTAAGAAAAAACCGTTAAAAAAAATCATTATGGCGGCGCCGTGCGGGATGAACTGTGCTGTCTGTATGGGGTATCTTAGGGAAAAGAACCATTGTGTCGGATGCAGGGGGATTGATGACGGTAAAATAGGGCATTGTGCCAAATGTCTGATTTATAACTGCAAAAAATTAAAAAGTAAAAGTACGGGTTTCTGTTATAGCTGTCCGGATTTCCCGTGCGCGCGGATAAAACATCTGGAAAAAAGATATACCACACGATATCAGATAAGTTTTATAGATAACCTTATGCAGATAAAAGAGAAAGGCATAGCTGCTTTTGAAAGGGCGCAAAAGAAAAAGTGGAAGTGCCCCGAATGCGGCGGCGTAATCGGCTGCCATACCAAAAAGTGCATTGCCTGCGGAGCGGTGTTTAATTAATTGCTTTTATCCTGTTTAAAGGCCAATAAACAAAGACCGCCTTGCCCCGGACTTTTTTTAACGGCAGCGGCCCCCAGAACCTGCTGTCATATGAATTGTCACGGTTGTCTCCCATTACGAATATATGGCCCTCGGGGATTGTTGTCAAAGGGAAATTGTCCCTTGGTGAAAAGAATCCTGATATAGAAAGCGGGCTTGCGTGTACAACATATGCTTCTTCCTGACGGATATTATTTACGTAAAGTTTTTTATCCTTTATTTCAACTGTATCTCCTGCAACTGCGACGCACCGCTTTATCCACATTTCGTTTGTCCTGTTTGTAGGGTCGCGCATAATTACCACTTCGTTGCGCTTGGGTTTGTTGATATCAAATATCAGTTTGTCCGTAAACGGGTTGTAATATCCGTAATAAAATTTCATGGCAACGGGATGGTCGCCGACCAGCATGGTGTTTTCCATTGACGGGGTGGGGATGGCAAATGTCTGAACCACTGTTATTCGAAGGAAGGTGGCTATAAGCATAGCTTCAAAAACCGCCTGCGCCCAGTCGCGCACAGGGTGTTCTTTTTTCAATTTAAAGACCATCACAACAAGCGCGTAGGACGCCATAACAGCGGCGAATATTATCCAGTAAGTTGTTTCAGAGAATCCGTTTGTCATTTTTTTGCTCCCGTATAAGTGAAGATATCATGAATAGGGCGTTTGAAAAAACCTGACATTTTAAAAGCCAGTTCAAGAGAAGGGTCGTATCTTCCGTTTTCAATGGCGATTATTGTCTGCCGTGTTACTTTAAGCTGTACTGCAAGCTCTTCCTGAGTGATATTTTTTTCCGCGCGCATAAGCCGCACTTTATTTTCCATTTTAACCCACCTGTTTTTTATCAAGATAAAAATACACAACAAGGTCAACCAGCAGGATAAAGCAGGTGGAAAAACAAAGGGTATAGCCAACAGCGCTTATAACATGATTGCCTTTGCTGAAAAACGCAAGCAGCAATAAACCGGTAAGCGCAGCTAAATTACTGAATATTGTCACCGCAGCCCTTGCGGATGAAGCGCTTATCTGTTTTATACGTTCATCTTCCATAATTACTTCTTTTAAATGCCTTTTAAGCACAATGACAAGAAGTACGCCAATTGCCAAAGTGAACAGGGGAATAAGGTAGTTATGAAGAATTACCCCCGCGCTAACCCCTGCCGCTGTAAGTGCTGCAACTGTTGCCATTGCGAATCTGTATTTTTTGCTGTCCATATGTAATACCTCCTGTTTTTATGATTTTATCAATTGTAAAGCATACTTTACATAATGTCAAGTAAACTATACATTAAGATATTGAATAATAGGGTACGGCAGGATAAAAATGTTTTTAAATTTTAAAATAATATGGGATAATTATTAACATCAAATTTAAAGGAGGGTCTTATGTTTATTACAAATCTGGAAACTGTACCGGGAATGAAAATTAAGGAACATTATGGGCTTGTATCGGGAAGTACTGTAAGGGCAAAACATATTGGCAGGGACATAATGGCGGGTTTGAAAAATATTGTAGGCGGGGAATTAAAAGGATATACGGAACTGCTTCAGGAATCGCGCAACGAAGCTATGAAACGCATGATGTCACAGGCGGAAAAAATGGGAGCCAACGCCGTAATTAATGTAAGGTTTTCCACGTCTTCAATTACACAGGGCGCCGCGGAGCTTTATGTTTACGGGACAGCGGTAATGGTGGAATAATATGGGCGACCTTATTGTCTTTTTTATTCTGCTTGCTGTGGGTTTTTCAGCCGGAACTATAGCGGAAAAAAACCATTACAGGAGCCTGAACAAAAGGGAATCAAACCTGGTTAAGATTCCTGTATTAAACACAAAATCAGGAATTGATCCGGATAAAGCTATTGATAAAGTGTATTTTGTATCCGGATCCTGCGTTATTTCTCACGATTACTTTAAATTTATCCTTGCGTCGCTTAAAACTATTTTTGGCGGCAGAATAACTTCTTATGAAACCCTTGTTGACCGGGGAAGAAGGGAAGCTGTTCTAAGGCTGAAAGAAGCTGCCGTTAAAAGGGGCTGTGATGAAATTTTCAATCTAAGGATAGAAACATCTTCCATAGGAAATATGACAGGCAATAAAGCCATAGGCTGCGTGGAAGTGTACTCTTATGGGACGGCTATCAGGTATAAAAAATGAAATTTGTGCCGAAGTATACGGACGGCAGTGTAAATGCGCCTGAAAGCTCGCCATTGTTGGAATTTCTTTATCTGTCAATAGGGCTGCTTGCGGTGATTGCCGCGGTTTATTTTATTCTTGGCGCCGCGGTAAACTTTGTTGTGCCGTATATAAGTGAAGAGACGGAAAGAAAGATATCTTCGGTTTTTGCCGCTAAATACGCACCGTCTGTCAAAAGGCCGGCTGAAGAATTGAAACTTCAGAAACTGACCGATGATTTGGGGAAGTTAACGGGTTATCCGGCCGGCGCGTTTACCGTAAGGTTTATTAATGATAAAACGGAAAACGCGGCGGCGCTGCCCGGAGGTATTATTTTTTTCTATAAAGGGCTTTATGAAAAATTAAATAATGAAAATGAAATTGTATTTGTCCTTGCGCATGAATTGGGGCATTTTAATAACCGCGACCATTTAAGAAGGTTTGGGCGTTCTTTAATACTTATCCTGCTTATAGCGGGTTTTAACAGTTCGTCAAATGATATTTCAGGGCTGGTTAATATGGGGCTTGGAAGCGCAGAAACCGGTTTTTCAAGGCATCAGGAAATAAAAGCGGACCTGTTTGCCGCGGACTTGCTTATGAAAAAGTACGGCAGTGCGGCAGGCGCTAAAAAGGTTTTATCCCTTTTTAAATCGCGCGAAAAAGGACATGAGTTTATGTATTTTCTTTCCACGCATCCGCATTCAAAGCAGAGAATTGAGGCAATAGAAAAGCATTTAAAGGCTGATGGGCATCGGTAAATTAAGTTTTTAGCATGTCTTTTTAATTCTGTTTAATCCCGGGTTCAATTTATGGCTGTTTTTATTGTGGAATACTGTGGTTTTTTATGTTATTATTGTGCAATTATTTACTAATTGGAGGATGAAATGGACTATTTTGGCTATAAAAATAACGTGCTTTTTGCAGAAAACACGGATGTAAACGCGCTTGTAAAGAAGTACGGCACGCCGCTTTATGTTTACAGCCACAGGACAATAACAGAGCATTTCAGAAAGATAAAGTCGGCATTTTCTGATATCCCGACGCTTATCTGCTATTCAGTTAAGGCGAATTCAAACCTGACCTTTTTAAACATTCTTGCAAAGGAAGGCTCCGGTTTTGATATTGTGTCAGGGGGCGAACTTTATAGGGTCATTAAGGCGGGCGGAGACCCAAGAAAGACAGTATATGCCGGTGTGGGCAAGACAGAAGAGGAAATTGTTTATGGAATTAACAGCAAAATACTGCTTTTTAATGTGGAAAGCATAAATGAATTAAAGCAGATAAACGCTGTGGCTAAAAAGATGAAGAAGGTTGTAAATGTCGGCTTAAGGATAAACCCTGACGTTGAAGCCGCCACGCACCATTACATAACAACCGGAAAAAAAGAAAACAAGTTTGGTATTGATATAGAACTGGCAACAACGCTTTTTACAGAGGCAAGAAAATACAAACACGTAAATATTAAAGCTGTGGATATGCATATTGGTTCGCAGATTACCACGATAGAGCCGTATGTAAAAGCAATCAGCAAGGTAAAGAGAATAATTGAAGGTTTAAATGAAACCGGCGCGAAGATAGAATATTTTGATATAGGCGGCGGGCTTGGCGTAATTTACAATGAAGAAAAACCTTCAACCGCGGATATGTTTGCAGGCGAAATTAAGCCCATGTTTAAGGGGATGAATGTTAAGCTTATCCTTGAACCGGGAAGGTTTATTTCGGGCAATTCCGGAATACTTGTGGCAAAGGTTATATACAATAAGAAAGGCGGCACGAAGAACTTTCTTATTACTGATACAGGCATGAACGACCTTATAAGGCCAAGCCTCTATCAGGCATACCATAAGGTGCTTCCTGTAAACGTAAACAAGGCAGCCCTTAAGCTTTATGACATAGTGGGGCCTATATGCGAAAGCGGCGATTTTCTTGCAAAGGACAGGCACCTGCCTGAAGTAAAAGAAGGCGACCTGCTTGCGGTGCGTACAGCCGGCGCTTATGGAATGGTGATGTCAAGCAACTATAATTCCCGCCGCAGGGCCGCGGAAGTTATGGTTAAAGGCAATAAAGATTACCTTGTAAGGGAAAGAGAAACGCTGGAAGATATAATAGCCAGGGATAAAATTGTTGATATCGGGTGATATGAAATGAAAAAAATCAAGGTTAAAGGCATACCGTTTACAAAGATGTCCGGCGCCGGAAATGATTTTATTTTTATAGATAATTTTTCCGGAAAAATTAAGCTGACCGTTGAACAGGTGGTAAAGATATGCCGCAGGAAATTCGGTATTGACGCGGACGGACTGCTGCTGCTTGAGCGTATTAAAGGCGCTGATTTCTATATGAGGTTCTATAACAACGACGGGTCAGAAGCTGATATGTGCGGCAACGCCGCAAGATGTATTGCTCGTTTTGCTTATGAAAAAGGGTATGTTAAGGATAAAACTAATTTTATAGCAAAAGACGGCCCTCATTACGCGGAAATAAAGAAAAACGGCGACGTGAAACTGCAGATGATAAACCCGCATACGCTTTTGCTTAATATTAAAGTCAAAGTAACCGGCGGGGAGTTTAAGGGCGGTTTTGTAAATACGGGAGTCCCGCATTTTGTCACAGAGGTAAAAGAACTGGATAAGTTTGATGTTGTTAAGTTTGGAAAGCAGATCCGTTTTCACAAACAGTTTGCGCCCAAAGGCACCAATGCCATGTTCATAGAAAAGGCGGGTATCAATAAATTCAAAATCCGTTCCTATGAACGCGGAGTTGAAGATGAAACGCTTGCGTGCGGTACGGGAGCCACGGCTGCCGGGATTATCATGAATGCTTACGGCAAGGCGGCAAGCCCGGTTACTTTTGAAGCTCCGGGAGGCACGCTGAAAATATCTTTTAAGTATAAAGACGGAAAATATACAGACGTTTTTCTTGAAGGGCCGGCTTCAGTTGTCGCGGAAGGAATAATTTCAGAGAGTGTATATAAATAATAAATCATTATCAGGAGGCATAACATGTTCAGGGGCTCATACGTTGCAATAGTTACGCCGTTTAAAAACGGGAAAATAGATGAAAAGGCATTTGCCAAACTTATAGAGATGCACGCCAAAGCCGGCACAGACGGTATTGTACCTTGCGGCACCACGGGCGAGTCTCCCACGCTTACAGTGGAAGAGCACGAAGGGTTAATAGCGCTTACCGTGAAACTTGTGAATAAAAGGATGAAGGTCATGGCGGGCACGGGTTCTAATTCCACTGCTGAAGCCATAGAGTATTCACAGGCCGCGGAAAAAGCAGGTGCAGACGGCTGCCTTATAGTAAATCCTTATTACAACAAGCCCACACAGGCAGGGCTGCTACAGCATTTTCAGGCTGTGGCTGCTTCGGTTAAAATCCCGATTGTTGTTTACAATATTTTAGGCAGAACGGGTGTTAATGTATCAACTCCCGTGATGGCGGAACTTGCAAAGATTAAAAATATTACAGGCGTTAAAGAAGCCAGCGGAGACCTTTCGCAGATGAGCGAAGTGATAAACGCCTGCGGCCAAGACTTTGATGTGCTGTCAGGCGATGACGCGCTTACGCTTCCGCTTTTAGCGGTGGGCGGGCACGGAGTTATTTCTGTTGTGGCAAATATTATTCCCAAGGATGTAAAAGCCATGATAACCGCTTTTAACAGCGGCGATATTAAAAAAGCGCAGGCAATGCACCGCAAGATGTTACCGCTTGTAAAAGCTATGTTTATTGAAACTAACCCGATACCTGTTAAAGCGGCTATGGCAATCATGGGGCTGATAGATGATGAAATAAGGCTGCCTATGACAAAGCCGGCGCCTGAGGCTGTGATTAAATTAAAGAAAGCTATGAAGGATTACGGAATAAAGTTTTAAAATACGGAGGGTAAATTATGGTACGCATAGGAATTTCAGGAGCCGCGGGCAGAATGGGAAAGTCGGTTGCGGCGGTTATATCCAGGGGTAAAGACCTTAAGATTAACGCCCTTGTTGAAAGAAAAGGGCATGAATTTGTAGGTAATGAAGTTGAAGGCGTTAAAGTAACGGATGATTTAAAATCTGTTGTTAATGATATAGATGTCTACATAGATTTTTCCGTGCCGCAGGCATCGCTTGAAGCGCTGGAAATACTGTCATCAGCCGGAAAAGCACATGTGCTTGCAACTACAGGATTCACAAAAGAAGAACTGTTAAAAATAGATGAAGCGGCAAAAAAGATACCGGTGGTTTTTGCAAGCAATTACAGCGTGGGCGTAAACGTAATGTGGAAAGTGCTGGATCAGGTCACCAGAATAATGAAGGACGACTATGATATTGACATAGTGGAATCGCACCACCGCCATAAGAAAGACGCGCCTTCGGGAACTGCTGTTACGTGCGCGCAGGTAATAATGGACGCTAAAGGCCTTGATTATGACGAAAACGTCATATACGGAAGGGACGGACGCGATAACGACAGGCCCAGGAACCAGCTTGGCGTGTTTGCGGTGCGCGGCGGCGGAGTGATAGGCGAACATACGGTAATGTACATGAGTGATGAAGATAAACTGGAAATAAAGCACACAATTTTTTCCAGGGAAGCACTGGCGGCAGGCGCGGTAAAAGCCGCAAAATATATTCAGGGCAAAAAAGCCGGATTGTATTCAATGAAAGACGTGCTTGGCTTATAAAAATTGGCCGGTATTATTAAAACAAATAAGAGGTATTAATGTCAAAATACGTAAGGTTTAAAAACGCGGAAAATGAAATTAAGTGGGGGCTTGTCGGTAATGACGGTAATTTTCTTGAAATAGAAGGCGACATGTTCACGCAGTATAATATAACCGATAAAATAATTGAAGCAGATAAGGTGCGGATATTGCCGCCCAGTGAACCCACAAAGGTAGTCTGCGTGGGATTAAATTACAGCGATCACGCGGCAGAGATGGGATTTGCAATACCGGAAGAACCGGTTATTTTTATAAAGCCTGCCACCACTGTTATAGGCCACGGCGGGAAAATAGTGATTCCGCAGCAGAGCACGCAGGTGGAATTTGAAGCCGAACTTGCGATAGTGATAAAAAACGAGATAACTGACATAGATGAAGATGAAGTGATGGATAATATTCTGGGTTTTACCTGTTTTAATGATGTCACCGCGCGCGACCTTCAGAAAAAAGACGGGCAGTGGACGCGTGCGAAGTCGTTTAATACGTTCGGGCCTGTGGGGCCTTTTGTAAGAAAAAATATAGACCCGGATAACCTGGATATAAGGCTGTTATTAAACGGAGAAGTTAAACAGAATTCCAATACGTCAAAATTTATTTTTAAAACGAAAAAACTTGTAAGTTTTATATCTTCGGTTATGACTTTGTACAGAGGGGATATAATATCTACAGGAACACCTGCGGGAATAAGCGCTTTAAAAAAAGGCGATGTGGTGGAAGTGGAAATAGAAGGCATAGGAAAACTTACGAATTTTGTGGAGTAGTTGGGAATAAGCAGATAAGCATAAGGCAGATAAGCAAAAGCGGAAAAAATAGCACATTAAGCAATAAGCAATTAAGCAGAAGCGGAAAAAATAGCTAAAGTTTTATGTTTCGCTATAGCTTAAATGCTTAAACCGCTAAGGTGCTAATTATTTTATCAGGAGGAATACAATGGACGTATCAAAAAGGTTAAAGAAACTTCCGCCGTATATTTTCGCGGAGATTGACAGAAAGAAAAAAGCCGCTATTGATGCCGGCAAAAGCATCATAAACATTGGTATAGGCGATCCGGACAAACCTACGCCGAAGAAAATACTTGGTTTTATTAAAGACGCCGCTGATAATGCCGCCAATCACTCTTATCCTATCGGCAAAGGCGGCAAAGTTTTTAAACAGGCGGTAGTAAAGTGGATGTTAAAAAGGTTTAAAGTTTCTATCAGTGAAAATGAAGTGATGGCGCTTATAGGAGCCAAAGACGGAATTACTCATCTGCCCCTGGCTTTTGTAAATCCGGGAGACGTAGTGCTTATTCCTGACCCCGGCTATCCGGGTTATACTTCAGGAACAATACTGGCAGGCGGCGTGCCGTATTTTATGCCGTTAAAGGAATCAGCGGGTTTTCTTCCTGACCTTGAAGCAATTCCGGAAAAGATTTACAAGAAAACAAAAATCATGCACCTTAATTATCCTAATAATCCGACATCGGCCATGGCAGACCTTAAATTCTATAAAAAAGCGGTAGCCAAAGCAAAAAAATACGGTTTTATAATTTCGCAGGACGCGCCATATTCGGAAATATATTTTGACCCAAAAGACAAACCTGTTTCCATGCTTCAGATACCGGGGGCAAAAGACCATGTCATTGAATTTTATTCAATGTCCAAGACATATAATATGACAGGGTGGAGAGTGGGATTTGCAGTGGGCGGGGAGAAGATAATTAACGGGCTTGCCCTTGTAAAGGAAAATATGGATTCGGGCACGGTTTCCGCGCTGCAGGAAGCTTCCGCAAGGGCGCTTTTTGAATGTGAAAAGGAAGAAAAAGAGATAAGAGAACTTTATAAAAAACGCGCCAAAGTATTTACAAAAGGGCTGCGTGAGCTTGGATATGAAGTGATTGAATCCAAAGGGACTTTATACCTGTGGATAAAAATACCGGGTAAATATACATCAATGGAATTTGCTTCAAAACTTCTTGAAGAGGCGGGGCTTGTATTGACGCCCGGAATAGGTTTTGGGAAATCGGCTGATAAATATGTAAGGATAGCGCTTACCGTGGATGAACCGGTAATTCACAAGGCGCTGGAGAGGTTAAGAAAGATAAGTTAATAGTTATGATTATTTATCTTTCGCTGGGGTCTAATACCGGCAGCAGAGAAAAAAATATTCATGAAGCTTTAAGCAGGTTAAAAAATATCTCTGTTAAGATACTTAAAACTTCTGCTCTGTATCTGACAGAACCTGTCGGATACAAACGTCAGGCTGACTTTTACAACATTGCAGTTAAAGCAAAAACAAAGTTATTGCCTTTTGAACTGCTGGATGCAATAAAGAGTATTGAAAAGTCAATGGGAAGAAGGCAGGCGGGAGTCCGCAGATGGGGCCCCCGCATAATTGATATTGACATAGTATTTTATGGTAATATAATGATTAACAGCGGCAGGCTTATTATTCCGCATGCCGAGATGCAAAAACGGCTTTTTGTACTTGTGCCTTTAACAGAAATAGCCGGGAATTTCGTTCATCCGGGGCTGAACTTAAGTGTAAAAGAACTGGTTAAAGCGTGCGGTAATAAAGAAAAAATAACAAGAATTGGAGCGGTTAATGAATAATTTTCATTACATAGCTGTGGAAGGCGTGCTTGGGGCCGGCAAAACCACTTTTGCCCGCATGCTTGCCGAAGATTTAAAGGCAAAACCTGTTTTAGAACAGGTGGACAACAACCCTTTTCTTGAAAAGTTTTATAAGGACATGGGCAGTTATGCTTTTCAGACCCAGCTTTTCTTCTTAATTAACAGGATAAAACAGCAGGAACCTTTAAAACAGATGGACCTTTTTGATTCCGGTATAGTTGCGGATTACATCCTTGATAAGGACCGCCTGTTTGCCTATGTTACGCTTGAAGAGAATGAACTTTCCTTATATGAAAAAATACATAAAGCGGTTGTTGATGAAGGCGGGCTTTTGAAACCGGACCTTGTTGTTTATATGCAGGCCAGCGTTGAAACACTTATGGAACGCATAAAAAAGCGCGGCAGAAAATACGAAAAATCAATAAGCAAGGATTACATAAGCGAGCTGTCAGAGGCATATAATTATTTTTTTTCCCATTTCCCGCGCAGCACACCCCTTGTAATTGTAAACACGGATGAAGTTGATTTTGTTAATGATAGGAAAGCATACGAACTTATACGGGATTACGTCCTTAATATTAAGGGCGGAATAAACTACTATACGCCAAGAATGAAATAAAATGCTTACCATAAATTCTATAACCGGATTAAAAAATAATAAAAAAATAGTCATGCTTACCGCGTATGAATACATTACCGCTTTTCTGCTTGAAAAAGCGGGTGTAGATATAATTCTTGTCGGCGATTCCCTTGGTATGGTTTTTCAGGGAAGAAAAGAGACAATTCCGGTTACGGTAGATGACATGATTTATCACACAAAAGCGGTAAAACGCGGCGCCGCGGATACTTTTGTTGTAACAGACATGCCGTTTATGTCGTATCAGGCGTCTGTCAGCGACGCAAAGAAAAATGCAGGCAGAATAATAAAAGAATCAGGCGCAAACGCGGTTAAGATAGAAGGCGGAATTGAAATTATTCCGCAGGTAAAAGCCATTATAGAAATTGGAATACCTGTCATGGGGCACATTGGGCTTCAGCCGCAGTCGGTAAAAAAATACGGCGGTTATCCTGTGATTGGAAAGACGGATAAGGAAGAGAAAGAACTTATTCAAAGCGCGGCCGCGCTTGAAAAAGCGGGGGTTTTTGCAATTACAGTTGAAAAAGTGAAAGCATCTGCCGCCGCAAAGATAACAAAATCGGTTTCAATACCTGTAATAGGAATAGGAAGCGGGGCAGGGTGTGACGGGCAGGTGCTGGTTACACATGATATGCTTGGATTTTTTCCGGACTTTACCCCGAAATTTGTAAAACAATATGACACAATAGGCAAAAGGGTTTTAGCTGATATAACAAAATTTTCCGGCGAAGTAAGGTCCGGCAGGTTTCCCGGAAAAAAACACAGTTTTTAACGGAGGCTTTTTGAAGATAATTAGAAATATAAATGAAATGCAGAAATATTCAGATTCAATCAGAAGGGCGGCAAGAAAAACTCCCCACGTGATTGGTTTTGTACCAACTATGGGGTACCTGCATGAAGGCCACCTTTCGCTTGTGAAAGCCGCGGCAAAGGAATCCACAAAAGTTGTGGTAAGTATCTTTGTAAACCCGGCACAGTTTGGCCCAAATGAAGATTTTTCTAAATACCCGCGTGATGAAGAACGCGACCTGTCTTTACTTGAAGAAATAAAAGAAGTTGACTGCGTATTTATTCCTTCTGCTGATGAAATGTATCCGGAAGGCTACGCCACATATTTAAATGTGGAAAACGAAATGACAAAAGTGCTGTGCGGGCTTTCAAGGCCGGGGCATTTTAAAGGCGTAACCACGGTTGTCGCAAAACTGATAAACGCGGTAAAGCCCGATAAAATGTTTTTGGGGCACAAGGATATGCAGCAGGTAATAATATTGACTAAAATGATGAAAGACATGAATTACGACACCGGTGTTGTAATCTGCCCCACGGCAAGGGAAAAAGACGGCCTTGCTTTAAGTTCCAGAAATTCATACCTTTCACCTGAAGAGCGCAATACGGCTCCTGCCCTTTATAAATCGCTTCAGATGGCGGAAAGTATGGCGGAACTTGGTGAACGCGACGCTGCGGTCATTGTAAGGGAAATAAAGAGAAAATTAAAGGAAGAAAAAGTGGAGATAGATTATGTGGAAGTGGTAAATCCGTACACGCTTGAAAAAACCGACAGAATATCCGGCGAAGCGCTGATAGCGGCCGCCATATACGTCGGAAAAACGAGGCTGATTGACAATACGATTATAAGGACAAATGATTAATTTGTCCGGCACAACCGGAGGAAAGAAATGATGATAGAAATGCTTAAATCAAAGATTCACCGTGCTACAGTCACAGATAAACACCTGGAATACGAAGGCAGCATTACAATAGACCCCGCGCTGACGCAGGCTGCAGGAATACGTGTGCATGAAAAAGTTCACGTGCTTGACCTTAATAACGGGCAGCGGTTTGAAACTTATGTGATATCAGGCAGGAAGAATTCAGGGGAAATATGCGTAAACGGCGCTGCAGCCAGGCTTGTGGAAGCGGGCGATAAAGTCATTATTATTGCTTATGGTTTTATGAATGAAGAAGAGTTATTGTATCAAGAGGCGAAAATTGTAAAAGTTGACGATAAAAATAAAATATTAAAGAAAAAGGTGAAAAAATAATGCTGTTTCGCAGAGAAAAAAAACTTGGGATTATAGGTTGCGGGGCAATAGGCACAGAGATAGCCTGTGCCGTTGATAACGGTGATATTAATGTGATTCTTGAAGCTTGCTGTGATACGGATAAGTCAAAATATCATCTGCTTGTTTCTAAACTTAAAAAAACAAAACCGGCCCTTCTTGATATGGAAAAACTGATTAAAAAATGCGACCTTGTTGTGGAATGCGCTCAGAAAGCCGCGGTTACTGATATTTTTAAACTGGCGATTAAATATAACAGGGATATTGTGTTTTTAAGCGCCGGAGGCGTGCTGGAAAATATGGATCTGGTGGAACAGGCAAGGAGCAAGCTGATTAACGTATACGTGCCGTCTGGCGCGGTAGTGGGTATAGACGGTCTGGATGCCGCCAAATACCGCGGATTAAAGCAGGTTACCCTTATAACAAGAAAACCGCCAAAGGCTTTTAAAGGGGTAAAATATCTTGAGGATAAAGGCATTAACCCTGATGAAATAGTAACTGAAACGGTTATCTTTGACGGCACCGCAAGGGAAGCTGTTATCGGTTTTCCGGCTAATATAAATGTGGCGGCCACATTAAGTATAGCGGGCATCGGCCCGGATGCAACAAGGGTAAAAATAATAGCAGACCCGTTTGTAAGCACAAATAAACACGAGCTTATTGTGGAAGGCGATTTTGGAAGGTTCAGGGCGATAACGGAAAATTTCCCTTCGCCCAATAATCCCAAGACAAGCTATCTGACATCCTTGTCGGCAATAGTGCTGATAAAGAAAATAGTGGAACCGCTGCATATTGGGACATAGCCCCAAAAAAACAGGGGGGTTTTATGGCCGTAAAAATTAATTTTAATTTGTTTAAAAACAGGGATTTTTTTGGGATTCCTGCCATATTTTTTATCATATGTGTGTTTATTGGAATTGCGTTTATTTCAGTTATTTATTTTAAGATGGAAACAGAGAGCCAGAAAAGGATTATCAGAAAAGAAGCGGAAAAACTGTCTTTTCTTGTTGAAGGCAAAATATTTGCAAAACTGAATGATATTGTGGATTCGCTCAGATTGAGCGAAGATTTCATCAATCTGCTTAAAATCAACGGCGATACTTCCAATCGTGAAATGCAGTCAATGCTTAATGTGCTGGCGGCTTCAACAAATGTGGATCTTATTTACGTTATGGACGGCAAAGGGAAAGTGTTCGCGTCCGCTGTTTCTGAAGGCATATCGCTTAGGGGGGAAAACTTTTCATTCAGGCCGTATTTTAAAAATGCGGTAACTGAAAGTAATTATATGTATTCCGCCCTTGGGGTGATAACCGGAAAAAGGGGAATATACTGTTCCAGAGCCATAAATATTAATAACAGGCGGATAGTTATTGCCGTTAAAATGGGTATGGAAGAGATAGAAAAAATAATGGATGCGGTAAGCGGAATTGCAGTTCTTATAACGCCCGAAGGTGTTATTTTTGCTTCGAATGACAAAGAACTGATTTTTAAAACCGTGGATATTACCGGATTAAAAAATAGACAATGGCCGGATGATGTAAGGCGTTTTGAAGGTTTAAATTTATCCGGTATAAAATGGGTATTTAAGAAGGAAAAGTTTGTTGCTGATAAAGAAAAGTTTCTGTATTATGCGCTTCCCGCCGGATATAACGGATGGATGGTCATGACAGCGGAGAGAGAATCAATTAACAAAGAACTTTGGCCGGTTTTTATGAGCATAATCGCCATTAGCTGTGCCGGAGTAATGCTTATCCTTATATTTATGTTTTTGTCTTTGAGGAGCGTGACCAAAAGAAAAATTGCGGAAAGGCACGTGGTGGAAAGCGAAAGGCATCTTAGAAGGATACTTAACAGTACGCAGGAAGGTTTCTGGCAGATTGACAAGAACGGGTATACAATTGATATTAATCCGGCCATGTGCCGGATTCTGGGATATACAAAAGATGAACTTATAGGCGAGCCGGTATCAATTTTTGTTAAAGGGGTTAGTGTCGAGATAATTAAAGAGTATCTGTTAAAATCGCAGCAGTATGATAAAACCGATCCGTTCAAAATGGAGTTTGTTAAAAAAGACGGGTCAAAGGTGCCTGTAATTATTAAAGGGACGCCGCTTTTTTCGGACACAGGCGAGTTTATCGGCGCTTTTGCGATGATTTCAAATATGGAGGATATATTTAGAATTGAGAATGCTCTGCGCCAGTCGGAGCATAATTACAGGGAGATATTTGATTCAGTAAATGACGCTATATTTATTCATGACCTGAAAGATTTCCACCTGGTTGATGTTAATAAAAAAATGCTTGAAATGTACCGTTGTACAAAAGAACAGGCGCTGTCCCCCGGTTTATATGATAAACATTTTGATTCCGAAGAAAGGAAAATTGAATACTCGCGCAAAGCGGCGGAAGGGATACCTCAGGTGTTTGAATGGCACGCAAGCACGTGGGACAATGAACCGTTCTGGGCGGAAGTCAGCCTTAAAAAAGCCGTAATAGCCGGAGAAGACAGGGTAATAGCTGTTGTGCGAAATATAGAAGAACGTAAAAAAGCGGAAGATGCCCTTAAAGAAAGCGAAAAAAAATTCAGGGACATGGCGGAAAATACAGCAGACTGGATTTGGGAAATGGACGAGTTGGGGATAATACGGTACAGCAATCCGCAGGTTTATAAACTTACAGGATATTCACCGGAAGAGATTGTTGGAATTGATATCAGGGGCAAACTTGCACCTGAAGACAAATGGAATGAATTTATAGAATTATCCAAAAGATCAGAAAATAAAGAAGTAATAAGCATGGAAGGCGAAATTATACATAAGAACGGGACGCGGGTAGCTGCGGATACAAAAGTTATACCTTTTGAAATAGCCGGTGAAAAAACACTTATGTTCAGGGGTGTTTCAAGGGATATTACCGATAAAAAGAGAGCAGAGCAGAAGATTATAATGGCTATGGAAGAACTTAAAAGGTCAAATAAAGACCTGGAAGAATTTGCCTATGTGGCTTCGCATGATTTGAAAGAGCCGTTAAGGATGGTTTCAAGTTATGTGAAACTGCTGGAAAAAAAATACGCGGATAAACTGGATAATGACGCTAAAGATTATATTGGTTATGCCGCAGACGGCGCCAAGCGGATGCAGCGGTTAATAAGCGACCTTCTTATGTATTCGCGCCTTGGCAGGACTAATATTGAATTTATGGATGTTGATATGGACGATCTTGTAAAAGAGGTAATTAACAGCCTTGAATTAAGGATTCATGAAATAAACGCGGATGTAATTGTGGAAACAAAACTGCCTGTAATTTACGCGGACAGGACGCAGATGGTGCAGCTTTTTCAGAACCTTATGGCAAATTCGCTTAAATTCATATCCGACAAAAAGCCGGAAATAAGAATTGGCTGTGAAAAGAAGAACGGGTTATATGAATTTTATGTCAAAGATAACGGAATAGGAATTGATAAGGCTTATTTTGAGAAAGTTTTTGTAATTTTTCAGCAGTTACATACAAAAGATAAGTATCCGGGGACGGGTATAGGACTTTCTGTATGTAAAAAAGTGGTTGAACAGCACGGCGGTACAATTCGCGTGGAATCGCAGGAAGGCAAAGGCACAGCTTTTTATTTTACTATTTCTTTGGAGTTGAAAGAAAACTAATATAACGGAGGCCTTAAATGAATGTAATTGAAGTAAGCGGCCTTACAAAAATTTATAAGGCGCAGGATTTCTGGAAAAATGACCGTGTGACTGCGGTTCAGGATATTTCCTTTAATGTGGTAAAGGGTGAGGTTTTCGGCCTTTTAGGTTTAAACGGCGCGGGAAAGACTACCCTTATGAAAGTGCTGCTGGGGCTTTTAAAACCCACAAAAGGAACAGTGTCAATACTTGGCGGGTCAATTGAAGAGAGGTCTGTACGCGCAAGGGTGGGGTACCTTTCAGAACTGCCTTATTTTCCAAAGTACTTAAAAGCTCGCGAGGTATTATCATATTTTGCTGATATATTCGGTATTGATGAAAAAAATAAAAAACAAAAAATAGAAGAAGTACTTGAACTGACAGGGCTTAATAAAAAAAATGACGTAAGGATTAAAGGGTTTTCAAAAGGCATGCAGGGCAGGCTTGGTTTGGCGCAGGCGCTTTTAAATGACCCGGAACTGCTGCTGTTGGATGAACCCATGTCAGGGCTGGATCCGCTGGGATATAAAGAAACAAGGGATATCATTCTTAATCTTAAAAAACAGGGTAAAACCATTTTTTTTAATTCCCATATCCTAAGTGAAGTGGAAAAAATATGTGATAAAGTGGCAATTCTTCACGGCGGTAAAATTACTGAAATAAAAACTGTATCGGAGATTAAGCGGAAATACGGTGAAGTGGAAAAGTATTTTGTGAAAACGGTAGGAGGTAAACTGAAATGAGGCGCATAGCGGCGGTGGCTGAATATGTATTTAAGCAGAGTTTCAGGAATAAGATATTAAACGTCCTTATTATGTTCGCGGTGTTTGGCATAGGTTTTGCACTTGTTATAAGCGAACTTGCGCAGGAAGTGGAAGTAAAGATGGTTACTGATTTCGGGCTGTTTGCGATAGGGCTTTTTGGGTTTCTTACGCTTGCGCTGTCCATAACGGTACAGATGTTTGAAGAAACGGAATTAAAGACGCTGTCAATGATACTTGTAAAGCCCGTGTCAAGGCTTGAATATTTAACCGGAAAATATGCGGGGATTGTACTGACTATACTTATGAATGTGCTGCTTATGCTTGTGACGCTTATGGTAATTATACAGATAAGGGGCGGCGATCCGTGGAGCCTTAAACTGTTAACAGCAGCAGGGCTTATTTTTATCAGCCTTGCGGTTCTTACTTCAACAGCCCTGTTGTTAAGCATTATTTCCACATCGGTGCCGGGCGCGGTTATATTCTTATTTTTTGTATATATCCTGGGGCACCTTACAATACATCTTAAATATTTGTCAGAAAACATTAACAACGCGGTGATAAATGTTGTGATAAATATTTTTTATTATTTAATTCCAAATCTGGAGCTGTTTAATCTTAAAGACAAGATTTTCAGCCCTTCAGGGCTTTTTTCAGCGCAGTATCTTGGACTGACATTACTTTACGCGGCTGTTTATTCAACCGCGACGCTTATGGCAGCCGCTTACTTTTTTGAGAAGAAGGAGTACTGAGCATATGAAGAAGTATCTTTTACCCGTTTTAATAATCTGTCTTTTGGCGGGGTCTGCCTTTATAAACGAAAAAGCAACGGCTAAAGTTTTTTCAAACCAGCCTTCGTGGTACTTTATAAACCCGGATTCTTACAGGAAATTTCTTCATCTGGGCGCCGCGGGATTCGGGGTAAGGTCGCTTGCCGGGGATGTTGAATATATAAATTTCCTTCAGTATTATGGCGATAGAAGCCAGAATGTTAACAGGCATAAAAATCTGGTAACTTATATTGATGACATCACTGATGTGGACCCCTATTTTTCTTTCGCGTATACTTATGGCTCGTCTATTCTGGCGTTTAATCTTAACAGGGTGGATGAGGCGTTAAAGGTAATAAGAAAAGGGCTGGATTTTAATCCCAAGATCTGGCAGCTGCGCCTTTATCTTGGCGCCATTCTTTATAAACAGGAAAATAAAGAAAGTGAATATATTAAGCTGCTGGAAGACGCGCTGCGCTTTGAAGACCACCCTGCTATAGTGGAAAGGATTCTTGGGAATATCTACGAGCAGATAAAGACACCCCAGTTTGCCGCGGAATACTGGGCGGGAATTTATATAAAAACAAAAGATAAAAAGACCAGGGATTTTGCTTATCAAAGGGTTGAAGCTATTATAAAAGAAGGCAGGCTTACAAATCCTTCCGCAGTAATTAAAATACTTGAAAAGTAAGCGGGTTTTTAAAATGACAGTTTATTTGGTATAATTGATTAAAATATATGGAGGAGCATATGGCTAAAAAAACCCTTGCTGCAGTCATTGTTGTCCTTTTAATTTATGGCCTGGTAATAAGCTGTTCTTCCAAAACAAATCCTGCAAGTCCTTCGGCTCCGGACGGCGAATTGCCAACACCAAACCTGACGTTAACACCTCCGCTAATACCCACCTTTACTGAAACAAATACCGTTGACCCTTTAAGCACTTATACTTTTACCAATACTTATACAGATACGCCACAGGAAACGTTTACTGAAACGTACACACAGACATATACAGAAACTGAAACCCCCACTTATACTTATACAGTTCAGCCTACATTCACATACACGCAGGTTCCTTCGCAGGACGCTTACGAAGATGAAAACACAAGTATCACGGCCGTAGAATTGCCTGTTGATACCATCCGTTATGCTTCAATTTATCCGATAAGTGATACGGACTGGATGTGGTTTGAGCTGTACGAAACAAAGGGCGTTTCAGTAATTGTCAAGACAGGAAACGCTTACGCCGGGCTTAACGCTTATCTTTATGAATCTGACGCTTCAACTGATATTTACGGGGAAGTATCCTCATATACAGAAGAAAATACTTTTATACGCTACGCTGTGCTTGGGGCGGGAACATATTTCATAAACCTGCCCAATTTTATGGGTATTCCCGCGGAACTTAATTACACAATACAGCTTGTGACAGAGCCCGGAGTGCTTCCGACTTCAACGGACACTTATACTGCCGAACCCACATTCACATCATCTGAAACTCCGACCCCCATAGACTCGTGGGAGCCGCAGGATAATGAATGGTCTACAGCACCGCAGCTGACGCCTGAAGTTATGCAATTGCACGCGGCGGACTATCCCGATAATTCAATTGACTGGGCGTTTTTAATGCTGCCGGAACCGGCATATATATCAATTATTACAGGCGGGGCGCCGATATCGGCTGCGAATAGAATTTTTTTATATATGGCTTCAGGCGTTGTTTCAAATGACTATTACCGTTATGATTCAGGAAATCTTGCCGGTAATTATTCCGGTATAAATGCGGTTCTTGAGGCGGGAACTTACTATGTAAAAGTGGAAAATTTTGAAGATAATCCCGGTTATCATATTCTTTATACTGTTTTAACATCAACTTATACCCATACAGCAGAACCCACCCATACGTATACAAATACGGCCACCCCTGAATTAACCCCCGATATTTATGAAGATGATGACGGCTGCGGTTTTTCAAAGCCCATAGAAAACGGGGAAACACAGACAAGGCAGTCGTGGGATACTGACGACGACTGGGTTCATTTCACCGTTAACGCCCACTGTCTGGCGGATATAACAACTTCCGGCGGCGATGGCGGGGATACCTATCTTCAACTTTTTTCTGATCCTTGCAGCGGCCTGATTACAGCTGATGATAACAGTAATGGCAACGGCTATTCCAAAATTTCAATTTCACTTACACCCGGATTGTATGGGCTGAAGATAACAAGCCCGAATGTCCCTGATGGATTCATTTATAATTATACACTAAGCTTTCAACTGACAGAATATACACCAACGTCCACTTATACGGCGACAGAGACTCATACAAATACTCACACAGTTACAGAGACAGGAACTGACACCAATACAGCCACAGCAACTTATACGCATACATATACTGCAACAGCAACAAATACCGCGCTGCCGGGAACGGTATGGACAAAGGCAACAGGAGCCGCGGAATTTGGGAGAAGAGGGGAGTTTGCAAGTTTTGTTTTTGATGATGGAACCGGAGAAAAAATGTGGGTAACAGGAGGGATGAACTATTCTGAGGGAACGGGAAATACACCAACTTTTAAATCTGCTGACGGTATAACATGGACATATGTTCCGCAGAATACGCCTATGCCATTTAAAATTCAGCATACCGCTCATGTGTATAACGGAAAAATATATGTGCTGGCAGGTTCTGATGGAGCAAATGCGTCTGCCGAAGTTTTTGAATCTGTTAATGGTACTGATTGGCTTATGACAACCGGGAACGCGGCTTTTGGAAGACGCACTTACCATGCGTCCGCTTTATTTGATGATGGGACAGGTCAGAAGATGTGGATAATTGGAGGCAGAGATCAGGCATATTCTTTATTAAACAGCGTTTATTATTCTTCTGACGGAGCTTTGTGGAATTTAGCAGCTTCAAATCCGGAATTTTCCAAAAGAAAACTTCATACGGTTTTAAGTTATAACAATAAAATTTGGGTAATTGGCGGTTTAGACGCAACGGAGACTTATTTAAATGATGTATGGTCGTCGTCTGACGGTATAACATGGATTCAGGAAACTGCAGCTGCAGGTTTTGCCCCAAGGGCAGCACATGTAAGTTTTGTTCATCAGAGCAGGATGTGGGTAATAGGCGGGTATAATTCGACAACGCTGGGCGATGCCTGGTCAAGTACGGACGGTGTTACATGGACACAGATATCAACGGATTCATCCGCGCTCTGGAGAGAGTCGTTTGCCGGGTGTATATATGACGGCAAGATGTGGATAATGGGAGGAAGAAACGAACCTGAAATAAGTACTGCCAGCGTATGGTGGTCATATTAAAATTAAGGTATAGGCAGATAAGCGGATTTAGAGGCTTAGAAGCTTGGATGTTTAGATGTTTGGTTTAGGTTTGGCAGATGAGGTATTACCAGGCACTATGGCGGTGACGGCAGCCCGCGGAAGTATATTAAAAAAAGCGTTTAAAGCTATAAGCAGATAAGCATAAGCGGAAAAAGATAAGTTTAAGATTTAGCTGTTTTTACCAAGCTTCTAAGCATCCAAGCCTCCAAGCATCTGATTCTGCTGTCCCTTTGTTTTCAATCCCATTTTTTTCTGTTATAATGAGTATTCGTAACTATTATGATTTTACAGGAGCTTAACATGGCAAAAGACATAGTAATTAAAGGCGCGCGTGAACATAATTTAAAGAATATAGACATAACCCTTCCAAGGGATAAATTTATTGTTTTAACCGGGGTATCAGGTTCCGGCAAGTCTTCACTGGCGTTTGATACCATTTATGCGGAAGGGCAAAGGCGCTACATGGAATCTTTGTCCGCATATTCAAGGATGTTTTTAGGGCAGATGCAGAAACCCGATGTGGATATTATAGAAGGGCTTTCCCCGGCTATTGCCATTGAACAGAAAAGCGCCGGCAATAATCCGCGTTCCACCGTGGGCACAATTACCGAAATTTATGATTATTTAAGGTTATTATTCGCGCGCATAGGCGTTCCGCACTGCCCGAATGACGGCACCCCGATAAAGTCACAGACAGTTCAGATGATAGTGGATAAAATATTGACGGACATGAATGATGCCAAAATAATGGTGCTTGCGCCGGTTGTCAGCGGAAGAAAGGGCGAATACCATCAGCTGTTTGATAAGATAAAAAAAGAGGGTTTTTTAAGGGTAAGGGTCAACGGCGAACTTAAAGAACTTGATACGGATATAAAACTTGAAAAAAATAAAAAACACAGTATAGAAATTGTAGTGGACAGGCTTGAAGTTAAACCTGATATCAAAGGCAGGCTTACTCAGTCTGTGGAACTTGCCATAAAGCTTGCTGAAGGCGCGGTTATTATCACGGATTTTAACACAAAGAAAGACACGCTTTTTTCCGAAAAACTGTCCTGCCCAAAGTGCGGTTTTTCAATGGCGAAACTTCAGCCAAGGATGTTCTCCTTTAATAACCCTTTCGGCGCCTGTACTGAATGCACGGGGCTTGGGACAAAGATTCAGGTGGATGAAAAATTAATTCTGGAGCCTAAACTGTCGCTTAAAGAGGGCGCTTTAAAGCCGTGGCGCAATCAGGATGGCTATTACTGGCAGATGCTGGCGTCGCTGGGCAAACATTTAAAATTCAGTTTTGATGTGCCCTTTGAAAAACTGCCCGAAAAAGCCAGAAAGGCCATTCTATATGGGCTTGAAGAAGATATTAAATTTGATTACAAATATAAATCGCATGACGGGGAATATAAGTATACAGGCGGTTTTGAAGGGCTTGTGCCTTTTCTGGAAAGAAGGTACCGCGAAACTTCCACGGAAAAAATAAGGGAAGATATTTTAGGCAGATATATGAGCGAAAAACTTTGCCATGTCTGCGGCGGGAAAAGGTTAAAACCGGAAAGCCTGTCGGTTTTAATCAACGGCAAATCAATTATTAAAGCCACGGAATTTTCCATAGAAAAAGCGTATGAGTTTTTTACCACGCTTAAGCTTAATGAAAGGGATGCCGCAATTGCCAAACTTATCCTTAAAGAAATAAAAGGAAGGCTGGAATTTCTTTTAAACGTGGGACTTTCATACCTTACCCTTGAACGCAAAGCAGGTACGCTGTCCGGAGGAGAATTCCAGAGGATTCACCTTGCAAACCAGATAGGGGTGGGCCTTATGGGCGTGCTTTATATTCTGGACGAGCCCAGCATAGGCCTTCATCAGCGTGATAATATGAAACTGATACAGGCTCTTAAGAACCTGCGCGACCTTGGTAATACGGTCATTGTGGTGGAACATGATGAAGAGACAATGCTTCACTGTGATTACATAGTTGACATGGGTCCGGGGCCCGGTGTTCACGGCGGCGAAGTGGTATGCCAGGGAACGCTGAAAGAAATAATGAAATGCAGGAACTCGCTTACGGCCGGATATCTGATGAACAGGGATAAAATACAGATTAATAAAAAAAGAAGGACAAGCGAAAAGTTTGTTGAAATTTCAGGTGTTACCACCAATAATTTAAAAAATGTTTCGGTAAAATTCCCGCTTGGTTCTTTTGTTGCCGTAACCGGGGTTTCCGGCTCGGGTAAGTCATCGCTTATAGGGGAAACCTTTTATCCGGCGCTTCTGCACAAGGTTTACCATACCAATTACAAACCGGATGGGTATAAAGAACTTAATAACTGGCATCATATTGACAAGGTCATAGAGATAGACCAAAGCCCCATAGGCAGGACGCCAAGGTCTAATGCGGCCACATATACCGGTGTGTTTGGCGAAATAAGGGATCTTTTTTCGGAAACAAAAGAATCAAAGATGCGCGGGTATGAATCCGGCAGGTTCAGCTTTAACGTAAAAGGCGGCCGCTGTGAAGCGTGCGCGGGCGATGGAATAATAAAAATAGAAATGCACTTTCTGCCTGACGTGTATGTGCCGTGCGAAGAGTGCGGCGGAAAAAGATACAACAGGGAAACGCTGGAGATACTGTATAAAAATAAAAACATACACGAAGTCCTTGATATGAGGGTGGAAGACGCTATGGGCTTTTTTCAGAATATTCCCAATGCCTACAGGGTATTAAAGACAATGGACGAAGTGGGGCTTGGGTATATTAAACTTGGGCAGTCGGCAACCACATTATCAGGCGGTGAAGCGCAGAGGATAAAACTTGCCACAGAATTGTGTAAAAGGTCAACCGGGCAGACATTGTATATTCTTGATGAACCTACGACAGGATTACACTTTGCGGATATTGAAAAACTGCTTCATGTTTTAAATGAACTTGTGGAGCGGGGCAATACGGTAATTGTTATTGAACATAACCTTGATGTAATTAAAAATGCAGACTATGTGATTGACCTTGGCCCGGAAGGCGGGGATAAAGGCGGTAATATTGTAGTTGAAGGGACGCCGGAAGAAGTAATGCAGTGCGCCAAATCATACACCGGGCAGTATTTGAAAAAGCATGTAAATGTAACGCACAGGGTATCTGATGATGCTGCTAAACCTATAAAAAAGAAAAAAACCTCCAAAAAATAATTTTCGCTGTCTGTACCGTATGGGACACTTTGAATACAGGGTGTGCCGCACGGCACGTACAGCGTTTTCGTAAGGCGCATTCAATCGTTTCAACTGAAGAAATTCAGGCATGCTATATGCATACTATCAGTTGAGGTGATTGCGATGACTGTAAATAGGATTGATGAAAGAAGGTCACATAGCAGGGTTGAAATGAAAAATAGGGTTTTATACAACTTAATACATGATTATGTAAGTGAGAATCCGGAAGAAAAAAAAGACGCTGAAATTCACGATATATCTTTAAAAGGGATAAGCATTATTCTGCCTGAAAAACCCGAACCGGGCGATGTGATAGAAGTGGAAATAATGATGGAAAATCATAAAGGCACAAAAACGCTGATGTGCTGTGAAGTTGCAAATACAAGATGGGAAGATAAGCATAAAGGATACATAACAGGGCTTGATTTTATGATATTAAAAGAAAATGACAGGGAAATCATTGAAACTTTTATAATAGAGCATAGGAAGACATTCATTTAGATGCTTGGACGCTTAGAGGCTTGGATGCTTGGTTAAGATTTGGCAGGCGCACCTTTTTAATACCGAGCCTATAATAAAATTGCTCGGTATTATGCGCAGTAGTTGTAGTTGATATATGTTTGTATTTGTCTTGGTAGACGCGGGTCTTCAGCCCGCGGCAGTGCGTTTTAAAAGAAAGCGTTTTAAGCTATAAGCAGATAAGAATAAGCGGAGATCGCGCCGACCTTCCGACCTTCCGACCTTCCGATCTTCCAAGCTGCCAAGCTGCCAAGCTGCCTAGCTGCCTAGCTGCCTAGCTTGCGATTTCCCCCTTTACATTACTCCGCACATCTTTTATAGTGGTTATGCAATCTTAAAGGAGGTGCTTTATGAAGTACATCACGGATATCGGTAAAATCAGCGGGCTTTCGGAAAAAGAAAAGACAAATCTGAAAAAAGTCACGGATAAGTATGAATTTAAAGTTAATGACTATTATTTATCTCTGATAGACTGGAAAAACAAGAAAGATCCTATACGCAGAATAGTTATTCCTGAACTTCTTGAAATGGACCGATGGGGAAGTTATGACCCTTCAAAAGAAAAATCAAACCTTGTAATGCCCGGCATGCAGCATAAATACAGGTCAACAGCCCTGCTTTTAGTAAGCGGCACCTGCGGCAGTATATGCAGGTTTTGTTTCAGAAAGCGCATATTTATCAAAAAAGGTGAAGCCGGCTGCGTGGATATTAATAAAGCCGCGGCGTACATAAAAAAACATAAGGAAATAACCAATGTGTTATTGACCGGCGGCGATCCGTTAATGTTACCCACAAAAAAATTAAGCGAAATAATAGGCAAGTTAAGAAAGGTTAAAACGGTTCAGATTATAAGGATAGGGACTAAAATGCCGGCTTATAATCCTGACAGAATTTTAAAAGACCCGTCTTTTGCCGCTATGGTCAGAAAATACTCGGAAGACGAAAGAAAGATATATTTTATGGTGCATTTTAACCATCCAAGGGAACTTACACCCAAGGCAATTAAAGCGTTAAATGTACTTATCAGAGCCGGTGCTATAATGGCAAATCAGACCCCGCTGCTTAGGGGAATTAATGATAATGTAGAAACATTGGCACAGCTTTTACGCAAACTTTCTTTTATGGGGGTTCCGCCATATTATGTTTTTCAGTGCAGGCCAACCCTTGCTAATAAAGACTTTGCAGTCCCGGTAGAAGAGGGATACAGGATTTTTGAAAAGGCAAAGTCGCACTGTTCAGGGCTTGCTAAAAGGGCGAAGTTTGTAATGTCACACGCCACAGGAAAGATTGAAGTGGTAGGCTTGACCGAAGACAGGATATTTTTTAAATATCACAGGG
This sequence comes from Candidatus Goldiibacteriota bacterium HGW-Goldbacteria-1, assembly GCA_002839855.1. NCBI lineage: Bacteria > Candidatus Goldiibacteriota > Candidatus Goldiibacteriota bacterium HGW-Goldbacteria-1. The sequence continues at coordinate 35,017 of PGYV01000005.1, read as the reverse complement.
CAAAGCTTGAAAGTAACAGTTCAAAATTTGTTATAGCAAAAAGAAACCCCAAAGCTTACTGGTTTGATGATTATAAGGAACTGATAAGGGAATCAAGGCTGGAATAAGCCGCGGCTCGGCAGCTCGGCTGCTCAGAAGTTTGGTTTTGTCTTGGTAGGCGCGCCTTTTAAGGCGCGGCAGTTGTAGTTGGTTTATGACATTATAGACGCGGCCTTTAGTCCGCGGAAGTATGCTTTAAAAGAAAGCGTTTTAAGCTATAAGCAGATAAGCATAAGCGGAGAGCAAATACTTAAGCGATAAAAGATAAGTTTAAGATTTAGCCGTTTTTACCAAGCTTCTAAGCATCCAAACCTCAGTTCCTGCCAAGCCTCTAAGCATCAAACCATCTAAGCCTCCTTTTTTTATTCCCTTGCTTAATATTTTCTATGGGATATAATATTATCAACAGGGAAACATAAATGAAGGAGGGAATAAATGTCAAAAGACGAAAAGAAACCACACCAGAAACCTTCAGAAGAAGCTATTCAGAAAGAGATTCATGCGATGGCGGATGAAATATTCAGAAAAAGGACAGCCGCAGGAAAAGCAGGCGACGAACTTGGGGACTGGCTTAAGGCGGAAATTGAAATCAGAAGAAAATATAACTGATAAGTTATTAAATAATTAAGAAGCCCGATCCGGAAAGTGTACCGGACCGGGCTTTTTTATTTGTGCGGCTAAAACCCCTAAATTTCATTGATTTTTAAGTGTTTTAACCATATAATAGGTCAAATTTTAATTAGGGAGATATAATGGCATTTAATGATTATTTAAAAGGGATTTTCAGGGATTGCGCGCGGGAAAACTTTGAAATAGAGCTGAATGTTGACTCCATAAAGGTTGATAAAGCGCCTGTTGGCACACACGGTACTTATGGCGTAAATGCGGGCTTTTTGCTCTCAAAAGCCATTAAAAAGAGCCCTTTTGATGCGGCTGCCGCGGTGGCGGAACTGCTTAAAACCAATAAAAACATAGTTGATCCACAGCCGGTAAAGCCGGGTTATGTGAATTTCTTCATCTCTCCGGCATACTATGCACAGCAGGTAGAAATGCTTCTTTCTGATGACAGTTTTTTCTGTAATAACACCGGAAGCGGCAAGAAGATAAACCTTGAATTTGTAAGCGCTAATCCTGTCGGGCCCCTTGTTGTTGTAAGCGGAAGGGCGGCGTCTTATGGCGATTCGCTTGGAAAACTTCTGTCCATGTCAGGATATCATGTTGTAAAAGAAGATTATGTGAATGATTACGGCAGGCAGATGGATTTGTTTGGTTTGTCGCTTAAAGAAAGATACATGGAGCTTTTTGGTACGCCCGCCAATATTCCCGAAGGCGGCTATCTTGGGCAGTATGTAATTGAACTTGCGGAAAAGATAAAAGCGGAAAAGGGCGATTCTCTTGTAGCGGAATATAAAGATAATTTTGACTTAAAGGACAACTACTTCAGAAAGATTGGCCTTGAAAAGATGATACAGTGGCAGAAACAGACACTGGAAAAATTCGGCGTGGCATTTGATAACTGGTTTTACGAATCTGAACTTCATAAAAGCAAAGAAGTGGAAGAGGCTTTTGAAAAAATAGAAAAGCGCGGTTTGTTTAAGGAAGAAGAAGGCGCGGTCTGGTTTAAGACAACAGAGTTCGGCGACGACAAGGACAGGGTTGTAAAAAAGCAGGACGGGCAGTTTACTTATTTTGCAAGCGATATAGCATACATGTTAAACAAGCTGGAAAAGCGCGGCTTTGACCGTGTAATAAATATACTTGGGCCTGACCATCACGGATATATAAAGAGAATGGAAGCCATTGTGCAGGGGCTGGGCTATGAGAAAGAACGGCTGGATGTGCTTATACTGCAGCAGGTTAACCTTATGGAGAACGGCGAAAAAGTAAAGATGAGCAAACGCGCGGGCAAGATTGCGGCGCTGGATGATTTGATTGACGAAGTGGGTAAAGACGCGGCAAGATATTTCTTCATTATGCGTAATTATAATTCGCACCTGGATTTTGATATAGAGCTTGCAAAGGAACAGTCTGACAAAAACCCTGTGTTTTATGTGCAGTACGCTTATGCCAGGGCGTGCGGGATTCTGCTTAAGATAAAAGAGGCGGCAGACAAAGATTATGAATCCAAAGAAGCGGATTTTTCCGCTCTGGAACCTGAAGAAGAGGACATACTGTTGTATATGCTGAATATGCCGGACGTGATAAAAGAAGCGGCGGCCAGGTACGCGCCGTCCACGCTTGTGGCGGCAATGTTTGAACTGGTTTCCAAGTTCCACTCTTTTTACAATAAGCACAGGGTAATATCGGAAACCGGCGAAGTGTCGCCCAAAAGGGCTGTGCTGATAAAGGCGCTTAAGAAAACTCTTGAAACGTGTTTTGATATAATTGGGATAACAAAAAGGGAGAGGATGTAAATGGCTGAAGATAAAGAATTAAAAGAGATAAAAAAAGACCTTGAAATGGTCATAGGCGAAGTTAAGAATTTAAAGGAACAGCTTAAAGACGCCAGAAAAATAGGCGTGGAATTCCAGGAAATTTACGAAGAAATGTTAAAAAAGGAAGAACAGTTTCTTGGCGAAATGAACAGCGAGATTGAAAAAGAAATAACTGTTGTGGTTATAGGCAATATTAAAAAGACCATAAACAAAGAACTTGCTTCCCTGAAAATGATGCGGCGCAGTATCAGGGGGCAGGTACGCAACCAGATTAAAAAAGAGATAGACAAAGAGATGAAAAAACAGCTGCCGGAAATAATTAACCTTGTAAAGACAGAGATTAAAAATAAGTCTGTTGAAATTGTAAGCCAGTTAAGAAGGCAGACGGGAAAGAAGCTTGAAAAGGAAGTTATTGAACACGTGAAAGACGCCACCAGCGTTCTAAGGGAACAAAAAGAAGAAAGCGAAAGGCGCGCGATAATTGACGGGCTTACCGGCGCTTATAACCGCAGGTATTTTGAAACCAAGATGGAAGAAGAACTTAACCTTGCCAAACGGTTCAGAAATAAGATGTCGCTTATCATGCTTGACATAGACCATTTTAAAAATATTAACGATACTTACGGGCACGGTATCGGCGATGTGGTGCTTCAGGAAACAATAGAAGTCGTGCGCGGGCAGATTTCACCCGTGGATTCGCTGTGCCGTTACGGAGGCGAAGAGTTCACGGTAATAATGCCGGAAACCGAAATTGAATCCGCCATGGAAACCGCGGAAAAAATAAGAAAAGCGATAGAAGAACACGCGTTTTACGGAGACGATAAACTTATAAATGTCACCATAAGCCTTGGCGTGGCAGAATATCCCACGCACGCTATTTTAAAACAGGCGCTTGTCGAAAGGGCCGATGCCGCTTTGTATAAAGCAAAGCATTCAGGCAGAAATAACGTGAAACAGGCAAAAAAAGATGAGCAGAAAGACGTATAAAATGGTCCTGTCATATGACGGGGCCAAATATTATGGATGGCAGAGGCAGGATAAGTTTCTGACCGTTCAGGGGATACTGGAACACGCGCTGTTTAAGTTTTTCGGCGCGGATATCAAAACGTTCGGAGCGGGAAGGACAGACGCCGGCGTTCACGCTTACGGGCAGGTGGTGTCTTTTTCCGCGGATACTTCAATTCCCGCAAAAAACTTCAAACCAATATTAAACGGACTTCTTCCGGACGACATCCGGGTAATGTCTGTTGAAGACGCGCCGGCAGGCTTAAACCCCCGATATAACGTAAAACAAAAATTGTACAGATATGTCATCTGTAATTCTGTGCAGTATTACGCGGTGTATAACGGCCGCAGCTGGCACATACCTGAAAAACTTGATGTTGAAAAATTACGGCAGGCAGCATCTATTTTAACCGGCAGGCATAACTTTTTTTCCTTTTCCAAAAACGGCAATGACACAAAAGAATACACCCGCACGATAGACTCGATAAAAGTCAAGAAAAACGGGAAGTGGATTATTTTGGATTTTAAAGGTAAAAGTTTTCTTTATAATATGGTCCGCCGCCTTACCGCCATAATTGTCCTTTACGGGCAGGGGCAGATATCGGCGGAGGACATTAAAAAAATGCTTGAGACACAGGACAGGGCGCTTGTAAGAAATACGGCGCCGCCGCAGGGGCTTTATCTGGTGAAAATAACATATGACAAAAGAAACGTTTCAAAACGCTATGGCAGCGATGACGAAGGGGATGAATAATGGGAACTTTTTATATAGCTGACGGCAACTCTTTTGCTTACAGGGCGTTTTTTGGAATGCCGCCTTTGACCACGGCGGACGGCATGGAAGTCCACGCGGTTTATGGATTCTACAATATGCTGCTTAGGATAATAAAAGATAAAAAACCGGACTGCTTCTGCATAGCGTTTGATTACCCGGGCAGGACTTACAGAAATGAAATGTTTCCGGGATATAAAGAAAAGCGCCAGAAGATGCCGGATTCCTTAAAAATACAGATGAAACTGATAAAGCAAATAGCGGCAGCGGGAAAGATTCCGCTTCTGGAAGAGCAGGGTTATGAAGCGGATGATTTAATTGCGTCAGCCGCGCATGACGCTGAAAAGAAAAAAATGAAAGTGACGGTTTTAACCGGGGATAAAGACCTTATACAGATTGTAAATAAGAATATAAGTATCTTAAGGATTGGCAGGGACGGCGAAACTATTCTGACTCCCGAATCTGTAAAACTTAAAATGGGAATAGAGCCGCACCAGATAATAGATGTATTATCGCTTATGGGCGATTCCGCGGATAATATTCCGGGCGTAAAAGGCATAGGCGAAAAGACGGCGTACGCGCTGGTAAAAGAATATGATTCCATTGACGGCATCATAAAAAACGCGAAAAAAATCAAGCCGGAGCGCGCTAAAAAGCTTATCCTTGCCGGCATTGAAGAAATGAAAATAAGCAGGCAGTTAATAACGCTTAATACCGACAAAACACCCCTTGAAAAAATTAATTTTAAAAGCGAAGAATGTACGGTGTGTTCAATGGATACGGCAGCCCTTGACAAAGAGTTTATAAAATATAATTTTAAATCGCTTGTATCGGGCGGGCAGGTAAAACAAGAGGTAAAGGCGCAGAAGAAATCCGTAAATATAACTTCTTTTGATGAGATAAAAAAAGAACTTACTGCCGCTGATACTGTTTCTGTTTTTTTTGGCGGGGAAGAAAACGTGGAAATAGCCGCGGTGTCAGACGGCAAAAAATACTGGCATATGTTCGGTTCTTCATATACCGGATTGCCTGAATACTTAAAAGGAAAAAAAATAATAACCAATTCCGCCAAGGGCATATTCAGGGATTCGGCGCTTGATGATAAAGAAAATATCTTTGACGTAATGCTGGCGTCTTATCTTGTGGACCCGGAAAGAAACTTTAAGGATGCCGCAGGTGTATTTTCGGAGTATCTTGGCGGTACTTTTCTTTCTTTTGATGAACTTGCAGGCAGGGGCGCAAAAAAGATAATGATAGAACTGGCAGAAAAAGAGAATATAGACAAATATGTTTTTTCGCTGTGCGCCCACGCTGAAGACCTTGCTTTTGAACTTGGCAAAAAAATGAAAAAAGCTTCCTTAAGTTCCATGTATTCGGGGATAGAACTTCCGCTGTCGCGCGTGCTGGCGGTTATGGAAAAAGAGGGGCTTAAAATAGACAGAAAGTTTCTGCAGCAGCTTATCAAGGATACAGAAAAAGAGATAGCCGCTTCAGAAAAAACAATTTATAAACTTACCGGTGAGGAGTTTAATATAAATTCGCCCAAACAGCTTTCTGTGATATTGTTTGAAAAACTTAAGTTAAAAACACAGAAGAAAACAAAGACAGGCTATTCCACGGATGTTGAAGTGCTGTCAAACCTTGAAGACGCGCATCCGGCAGTGGCTGAAATTTTAAAGTACAGGTCTTTGACCAAGTTAAAAGGCGGCTTTCTTGATGTCATACTGTCTTTTATGAACCGCGATGACAAAATATTCCCGTCTTATAATCAGACTGTCGCGGCAACCGGCAGGCTGTCATCAAGTAATCCGAATATACAGAATATTCCGGTAAGAAGCGAAGAGGCAAAAGCTATCAGAAAAATATTCATCCCGCTTGGCGCGGGCGAAACAGTGCTTAAAGCGGACTATTCGCAGATAGAACTGCGCATAATGGCGCATGTATCAAATGACAAAAAACTGATAGACGCGTTTAAAAAAGGCGAGGACATTCACACAATAACAGGCTGCGAAGTTTTTGAAGTTTCCAAAGAAAAACTTACCCATGAACAAAGGCGGTTTGCCAAGACGATTAATTTTGGAATCATTTACGGTATGAGCCCGTACGGGCTTGCCAAGCAGCTTAAGATAAGCAATTATGAAGCGTCTGAATACATAGACAAATTTTTTGCCAACTTCCCGGGTGTGAAAAAATATCAGCAGGACACAATTGCGTCCGCGCGCGAGAACGGCTATGTGGAAACGTTAATGGGAAGGCGCAGGTATTTTAAGGATATTAACAGCGCCAACAGGACTGTAAGGGAACTTTCGGAGCGGGCGGCAATAAACGCGCCTATTCAGGGAACGGCCGCGGATATCATAAAAAAAGCAATGATAGATATTCAAAGTGAACTTGAAAATAAAAAGATGAAGACAAAAATGATACTGCAGGTACATGATGAACTTGTTTTTTCCGTTCCGGAAAAAGAAACATCTGCAGCGCGCGCCATGGCGGTTAAACTTATGGAAGGCGCGGCGGATTTAACAGTACCTGTGACCGTAACGGTGGGTACGGGGGAAAACTGGTTTGAATGCGGATAGTATAAGCAATTAAGCAAAAAGCAGTTAAGCATAAGCGAAGACATAGGCAATTAAGCAAAAAGCAGTTAAGCATAAGCGAAGACATAGGCAATTAAGCGAAAAGCAGTTAAGCATAAGCGAAGACATAAACAATTAAATATAAGCGGAATAATAAAACCAAGCGGTGAATAAAATGAAAAAGAGTGCGGTAAAAAAGATAATAGCATTAACGGGTTTTACGGGTTCGGGCAAGACTGTTGCCGCTAATTTTCTGCGTAAAAAAGGCTTTATGGTAATAGATGTGGATGAATTTGTGCATTCCATATACGCGCCGGGGTGCGCTTTATATACTGCGCTTGTGAAAAGGTATAAAAAGGGAATACTTGCAGAAGGCCTGCAGATAGACAGAAAAAAACTTGGGGAAATTGTTTTTGGTTCCCGCCGGGCTTACAGGGATTTTATTAAACTTGTATATCCCGCCATGAATAAAGCGCTTTTAAAACATATAAACTGCCTTGATGAAAAAGTTGTAATCCTGGATATGGCTGTGCTGTTTGAAAGCGGGTTTTACAGAAAAGCGGATGAGATTATATACATAAAGACCGATATAAATGTCTGGAATAAAAGGGTTGCGCCGTTTAAAAAGAAAAAATATAGAACCATAAAATCATATCAGGTTTCATTCCCGGAGCCGAAAAAGATTGCATATAGCAGGTATATAATTTATAATAATAAAACAAAAAAAGACCTTTGCCTAAAGGTGTTAAAGGCGGTAAATAAAATCAGCGAGGGCTTTAATGGATGATAAACTTCACCAGCAGGAAGAGAAAATACAAAGGATTCTTGAACGCATAAAAGCCCTTCCTACGCTCTCTGTCGTTGTGGCAAGGGTAATTCAGGTTGTTTCCAATCCGCTTACATCGGCCTCTGATTTAAGCAACATAATAATGGTGGATCAGGCTTTAACCGCAAAGGTTTTAAGGCTTGCCAATTCGGCTTTTTACGGTTTTCCTTTCAGAATAAAAAATATCACGCAGGCTGTGTCAATCCTTGGGTTTGATACCATAAGAAACCTGGCGTTAACGGTATCTGTGCATAAAATTTTCACCGGCGATGACAGGAATGCTTTTTTCTCCCATCAGGAATTCTGGAAGCACAGCGTGGGCGTGGCTTTGTGCTGCAGCCTGCTTGCTAAAAAAATTAAATACAAATCACATGAAAGCGCTTTTACGGCGGGGCTTCTTCATGATATAGGCAAGACTTTTTTTGAACAGTACATGCACGATGAATTTGTTGCGGCATTAAAAGATTCGGCAGAGAGAAAAATTCCTTTATATCAGTCAGAAAAACAGATAATAGGCATCGACCACCAGGAAGTGGGAAGGATAATGGCGGAAAAATGGAATCTGCCGCATGAACTTCAGGCCGGTATTAATTTTCACCATCATCCGGAAGATGAACAGGAAGAAAACGTAATGGCAACAATTGTAAATGTGGCAAACACCCTGTGCAATAAAAAAGGGCTTGGTAATTCCGGGGATACTGTAATAATGCCGTTAAGCGGCGACGCAAGGGCGCTTTTAAACCTTGATGAAAAAGCGGAAGATGAACTTATGGCAAAACTGGATTCGGAACTTAATGAAGCTCAGGCATTCTTTAACATGACTTCATTCTGATTATAAGGGGAAAAAATGGATTCCGATGAAGAAGTAAAACAGCTTAAAGAATACATAAAAAACCTGGAAGTCATTAACGAAGGGTTAAGGCAGTCCTTTGAAGAACTGACAACCCTTTACAGGCTTGTTGATATAATTGCCGAAGCCAGGACTTTAGAGCGTGTTTTAAATTCGCTTTTAGACCTTGCGTCAGAGGTCATACCATGCCACGGAGCCCTGCTTTTTTTAACGGACGATTCAACAGGGGAACTTGATGTGGCTTTAAAACGCAACATAAGCAGAAAAATAGAGAATAAAATTAACCTGCAGAATAAAAAGAAGGTCATTGAATGGGCTCTGAAAAAAGGCAGGACTATCGCCCTGCCTGACATAGAAGAGGATATTGACGACAGCGAGAAACTGACATTTGTGCTTGTACCTTTAATCGCGCACGATAAACCTGTGGGGCTTCTTGACCTGATAACTGACACGCCTGAAGGCGACATAACCAGCAGGGATTTATCGCTGCTGACAATACTGTCAAAACAGGCAGCCCTTGCGATAGAAAATGTAAAACTTTATGAAAGCATGAAAAAGGACGAAGTTAATATAATAAAAGCGCTGTCTACTACGGTAGACGCAAAAGATCATTACACTTCCGGGCATTCACAGAAAGTATCAGAGTACGGCACACACATAGCGGAAGAAATGATGCTGCAGGAGAGGGAAATAGAAATAATAAAATACGCAGGGCTTCTGCACGATATCGGAAAAATAGGAATGCCGGATGAAATAATAAAGAAACCTTCCAAACTGACCGAAGAAGAATTTTTAATTGTAAGGGATCATCCCGTAATAGGCGCGAAAATTATAAAGGAAATTGATTCACTGGCTGCAATTGTTCCTATAATACTTCACCATCATGAAAGATATGACGGAAAAGGTTATCCGGACAAGTTAAAAGCGGAAGAAATTCCGGTGGGCGCAAGGATAATTCACGTAGCGGATGCTTTTGATACTATGGTCTCTGCCAGGGCTTACAGGGACATGCTTCCGGCGGAACTTGCCATTTCTGAATTAAGAAAAAATTCCGGGACGCAGTTTGACCCGGTAATAGTGGACGCGTTTATAAGATACCTGCGTAAAAGCGCGGTGTTTAATGGATAGGCTGGCAGTCTTAAACAGGTTTTATTTCCGCAATAACAAGAACATCGCTTTTGTTGCTGTAAATTCAGCTGTGCTGGCGCTTATCAGCATTGCGATAATAGTTTTTTCCCTGGTTTTTGACAATCCCATAATTATGTCGCTGGGATTATTTGCCATGATTTACTCGTTTTTCTCAATGGGAAAGAGCGCGGGGCTTATCTATGGGCTTCTGTATATTTTTGTAAACCTTATATTTTTTTTAAGGACGATGCAGGGGGAATCTCCGGTCCCATACGCCGCATTTGTTCTGCTGTCCATAATTTTTTCTTTTGTGTTATTAAAATGGATAGAAGATATAGAGATGAAAGAAGGGCAGTACGAACTATGGGAAGGTGAAATAGAAAAAGAACACATTGAATTCACTGAAAAAATTAATAAAATTCACGGTGTTATTGAAGCCAATAAAGGCAGAATAAGAAATTACTTAAAACTTAATGAAATAGCGCAGAAACTGACATCCGCGCTTGACAGAAAAGTGATAGTTAAAATAATTAATGACGGCATGAACAGTATTCTTGGGGATAAACAGGCGGAATTTATGCTGCTTATCCGTGATGAGGATAATGACATTTTTTATCCGGCTTTGGAAAATCATGAGAAAGAAACCTTTATCCGAGGCACTATAAAGGTATACAGAAAAGACCCGTTTGACGACTGGGTCATAAAAAACAAATATACTTTAATAATAAAAAATATTGATGAAGATTTCAGATTTAAGCTTGTAAGAAGGGACTGGATTAAATTTAAGTCCATGATAGCCATCCCGCTGATTGTAAATACAAAGATAATAGGGCTGCTTAAATTTTATTCCAATGTTCCAAAAATGTTTGACGCTGAAGACGCCAGACTTTTAAACTACCTTGGAGATTTGTGTACTAACGCCGTTCAGAACGCGATGCTTTATACAAAAACACGCGAACTTGCCACTAAGGACGGCCTTACAGGGCTGTTTATCAGGCGCCATTTTATGGAAAAACTGGATGAAGAATTTAAAAGGGCAAAAGAACTTAATGAAACATTCTCTTATCTTATGATAGATATAGATCATTTTAAAGAGTGCAATGACACTCACGGGCATACATTTGGGGATAAAGTGTTAAGGCTGCTTGGAGAGTTCTTAAAGGAAAATTTAAGGGATGTGGATATAATAGGGCGTTACGGCGGCGAGGAATTTGCCATAGTACTTCCAAACACAAACCTTAACGGGGCAAGGTTTGTGGCTGAAAGGATCCGCGGAAATTTTGAAAAGCTTATAATTAATGTAAATGAAACAGAAAAAACCAGGCTTACGTTAAGCGGCGGAGGAATGGAATTTAATAACAGGTGTAAACTTGGCGAGATGGTTAATAACGCCGATAAAGCGCTTTATTATTCCAAAGAAAATGGAAGAAACCGCATAACGTTCTGGGAGGATATTTACGATGAAAAGTAAATGGATTATTTTATATCCGGCGCTTATCGCGGGAGCTGCTTTAATATACCTTCTTGGTCATTTTTTTGGGCTTTCAACAGCGCAGTATGCGGTTTTCTTTCTTGGTTTAATAATCCTTCTGGCGGCAAGGGAAAACACGGGAATACAGATGAATTTATTTCTTCTGTCTGCTGTTGTTCTGATATTTATTCTGTCTTTTAAGTTAAAAACCATATCTGTTTCGGCAGCCCTTTTAGGCGGCCTGTGGTTCATTCTGCTTTATATGCTGTCAGTGCCTTTTGCCCGTAATGAACTTAAACTGAAATTAAGGGAAGTAGAAATAATGAAAAAGAAGCAGGATTTAGAACTGGTGAAAAGCGAATCTGTGAATCTTGCCGAAAAAGAAGATAACAATATAGAGTCGGAGATAAAAGGCATTACATCTCTTTATACGGCCGCCAAAGGGCTCAGTTTTGCCATGAAATATGATGATATGGCACAGATAATAAAAGAGATACTGAAAAAAGTTCTTAAATATAATTTTGAGATAGAGCCGGAGAAGGTAAACGTGCTTCTTGTGTTTAAAAAGGCGGATTCTTTTTATATTGCTTCTTCAATGGGTTATGATGAAGAATATATAAAGGAAAAAGAGAAGCAGATTATTAAATCTGTTATCAATGAGAAGACCGGGCTTGAAATATCCTATGCCGCGTCCGGACTTGATGATGTGCATTTTCATAAAAGTGTTTTAAAAGTGCCTTTTGTGGTTGAAAAAAAGCTGCTTGGCCTGATGATAATATCGGGTTCCGCGGAAAATCTTTTCAATGACAAACAGGTGGAAAGCATGAAAATACTTGCCAACCAGATAGCTATTTCGCTTGAAAAGGTAAATCTGTACGAGGAAATACAGCAGATATCCGTAACTGACAGTTTAACCGGGCTTTATGTCCACAGGTATTTTCAGGAAAAACTGGAAGATGAAGTTAAAAGGGCGGGAAGGTATGATAACCAGCTTTCCCTTGTGATGTGTGATATAGATTTCTTCAAGAAAGTTAATGACACATACGGGCATCTTGCAGGGGATTTTATACTGAAGAATATCGCGGTAATTTTAAAAAACAGCACAAGCCCTGCGGAGACAGTTGCAAGGTATGGCGGTGAGGAATTTGTAATTATAATGCCGGATACAGATAAAGAAGCGGCGCATATCAAGGCGGTTAAAATAAGAAAAGAGATAGAGAAAACAAAACTTAACTTTAATGGTACTGTAATCGGCGTTACTTTAAGCATGGGTGTTGCAACATATCCGGGTGACGCGATTTCAAGAAGAGGCTTAATAGAACGCGCCGATAAGGCGCTTTACACTTCAAAACATAACGGAAGAAACAGAGTTACCAAAGCGTAGGCCGGCAGGGTTAATAAGTTATAAAAATATAGTAATTTTTTTGCGGCTTTATAAAATAAAATTTACGGGGAATTTGGAATATATGCCTGAGTTTAATGAACAGGAAATAATAGAGAGGGCAAAAACAAATCCGGCAGCTTTTGGGGAATTGTTTGAAAAATACTACAAACCTATCCTTAGATACGTGCTTCATAAAACCGGCAGCGCGGAAACTGCGGCTGATATCACATCGGAAACTTTCTTCAAAGCCCTTAATAAATTACACACATACAGGTTTACAGGCGTTCCTTTTTCCGCGTGGCTGTACCGTATAGCAGGTAATGAAGTAAATATGTTTTTCAGAAAAAGAAAATATGATCCTGTTTTATATGACGACGCAATAGGTGAAGAAGGGGTATTGGATAAAGAATCAGCAGAGGCAATTGACCATGAACTTACTAAGGCGCAGGAAGAAATTGACAAAAATAAAGATTATCAGGATATAAAGACAGCCCTCTATGCAATGGATTCCAAATATCAGGATGTAATTGTATTAAGATTTTTTCAGGAAATGACAGTGCCGCAGATAGCCGAAGCGCTGGGCAAGAACGGGGGGACTGTTAAATCCCTGCTTTCAAGAGGGCTTATGATGTTAAGAAAAAAACTTGAAAAAAGTGAAAAATAAACGCAACGCTTTGAACCGGCCTGCATTATAAGAGTGTAAGAATAAGTAAGGAGATGATAAAAATGGAAGAAAAAGACCTGATAGAAAAGCTTAACAAAGCCAGATTATCAGAGATTAATAATGAAACAGGTAAATATTACCTGAAAAATGCCCTTATAAATTGCGCGGTTTCCAAAAATAGCGTTAAAAAACCTGATTTTATACACCGCTATGCCGCGGCTTTATCAATTGCCGCTGTTTTTGCCTTTACAGCTGTTACAATATTTGTTGTGGATAACATGGATGACGGCGATAAATTTAATAAAAGCGGGGGAGTCTGGTCAACTTACAGCGATATTCATCAGGGCGGAAATTCTTACGTCTGGCCGCCTGAATTTAACACACCCGGAGAAGGATTTATAATGAGCAGGCCCGGATATGGAAATACCGGATGGGCTGTGCGTATAACAGGAACTACAGGTAATAATTTGGGCTACAATTATAATTATATAGGTGTTGTAGTCAGGTTTGACAATAAATCACAGTGCCCGCAGTGCCAGGGGTCTGATATATCAAAATATAACGGCATAAGGTTTAAGATAAAAGGTAATACAGCGGGAGGCAGTGTTTATTTTATTCTTCCGCATGAATCCAATAACTGTATAAAAGAAAGAATGACCTGCGAATCCCTTACTAATTACGCAGATTACCAGAAAGACATTACGTCATTTATAGGTGATGACTGGAACGAAGTTAATATAGTTTTCAGGGATGACCTTAAGCAGCCGGAATGGGCGGGGCGTAAATATGGCGCTGATATTGAGGCCGTGCTTAAAAATGTACACCTTTTTAAGTGGCAGCACAAAAACGGAAACGGCGCGGCAATTGAAATATGGATAGATGATGTGGTGCTTTTTTAGGTAAACAATATTATAAAAAATGAGTCAAATATATGCAGTAAAAAATGGAGGAGGAATTAAAATGAGGACGAAAAATGCAGTGATTTTGGCAGTAACGGCGCTTTTTCTTCTTTTCTCGGCATCAGTTTTTGCCGAGGGTACCTCCGGTCAGAAACCTTTATGGGGTTTTGACTCGGGTACTACAGAAGGCTGGCACGGTGTAAACAAGAATGCGGCGGCATGCTCTGTGGCAAAAGGCGCGGAATTTGTAACCGGAGGGACATCAGCTTTAAAGATAGACCTTAAAGGCGTTAAAGGCTGGAACCAGGATATTGCATTATTCGAAGGGCCGTTTTCGGCAGATTTTCACAAGTTAAAAGAACTTACAATGGATGTATACGTACCGGAAGCGTCCGTAAAAGGAATGACGTACCAGGAAATGTACTTTGTAATTTCAGGTAAGGCAAATGCATGGTATCAGTTAAAGAAACAGATAAAGCCGGGAATGAACGAAGTGGTTTTTCCGATAGACAATACCAAAGTAAAAGGCGAAGTCTGGAAAGTATATATTGTTGTAAACAGCACAGAAGCGTGGTCGGGCCCTATATATGTGGATTCAATAAGGGGCAAACTTTTAGGTGAATCAGCGCAGGTAAAGGGAACTGTTAAAGATAAGACTTCAGGAAAAGGCCTTGAAAAGGCGCTTGTAGTAATAGGCGATCAGCTTTTAAAGACAGACGGATCGGGAAATTTTTCCGCCACAATTCCGGCCGATGACTATAAGGTTGTGGTTGTAAGGGACGGATATAAAGATAAGACAGTTTCATCCGCGGTTGTGGCAGCGGGAAAAGATAACAATCTTGGCGCGATAGAATTAATACCGGACGCCGCTCCAAAGACAAAAGCATCAGCTGTTACAATAGACGCTTCCAAATCAATAAGAAAGCTTCCTATTGACAAACACAAAATGTACGGCAACAACCTGGCTGCATGGCATCCGGTAGGCGCGTACAGGGACAATGTCACGGTCGCAAAAATTAAAAAGCTTGGTGTGTCTTTTTTAAGGATACCCGGCGGCGACTACGGAAACCAGTACGACTGGAAGACAGGCGAAGTATACAACTATGACGGCGGGGTAAGCTGGACGCCGGAGTTGAATTATTACG
>PGYV01000005.1:18863-19618 GCA_002839855.1 Candidatus Goldiibacteriota bacterium HGW-Goldbacteria-1 | reverse complement strand
TATAAAGTGAAGAAGGCATTCCCTGATGATAAGTTAAAATTAATGGGGCCGTGCCCGATGCAGCCTATGAACCAGGAAAGGCTTGCGGGCGAACCATGGCTTGCGCCGAAAGACGCGCCATATTGGGTTGAAAAGTTCTTAAAGAAGTCAGCCAAGTATGTGGACACGCTTGCGATACACGAATACCCGCTTTGGGCAAATAACAACGCCATCGCGCTTTTAAAGAAACCGCAGCAGACATGGCCTGTGTACATGCCAAAGTTCAGGTCGTGGATAAAGAAGTACGTAAACAGCGTACCGGGACAGGAAAAGAAATACGTGGAAATAGCGCTTACCGAATGGAACTCCGGCGAGGAAAATTCCATGACAGCGTTAATAGAAAACGCGCTGTTCTGCGCCGACTACCTTGGTTCGTTTATGAAAGAGGGCGGGGACATGGCTTTTTTCTGGGATCTGTTCACGCAGAAACCGGGACAGGGCGGCGGACACGGTATGTTTGACGCGGAAAACGACCCTACAAACAGGTCATCCGAAAGGGGCCATTACTGGCCTGTAATGTTATACGCGCAGAAGTTCGGAACAAATATGGTAAAGTGCGAATCTGATAACCCTGATTTGTCAGTGTACGCGGCAACAGGGGATAACGGAAAGCTTACCATCATGGCGATAAACAAGACAAAACTTTTTGCGGCTGACGCATCAATAGCCATATCCGGAACCGGAGTCGGCGGCGGCAAGGCATATCAGTTCAGCAA
>PGYV01000005.1:0-18801 GCA_002839855.1 Candidatus Goldiibacteriota bacterium HGW-Goldbacteria-1 | reverse complement strand
TGTAACGCTGCTTGAACTTAGCAGGTAGTATCAGATAAGTAATCCAAAGCCCCGGAGCACACGCTCCGGGGCTTTTTTTGTGTTTGTATTATAAGGTGTTCATCTAATTTTCGAATCTCGAATTTCGATATTTTTTTGTTTTGTTATTGAATGTATGCAGTGGTAGGCGCGTCCCTTTAGGGCGCGGCAGTTGTAATTGATTTATGTTTGTATTTGCAGTGGTAGACGCGGGTCTTCAGCCCGCGGCAGTTGATTTGTTTTTACCTTTACTTCCGTCCCTCCGTGTATATGTCCCTCCGTCCCTCGGTTTTGCTGACCTGCCGAGCTGCCGCCTTCCCGGGCTTGGGTATATTTTTTCAGTACGCGCCGCAAATTGGTGTTCTTGTATCCAAACAAACCTGAAATCACAAGTGTGTTAATTCATTGGCAATCGGGAACTCGCGGTACATACTTGCATGCCGGCGCGGCATTAAACCGCTCCTGCCGAATAAATAGCAGGTTAGGGCGGCGCGCACTGAAAAAACACACCCAAGCCCGGTATGTGATCTTCTAATTTTCGAATCTCGAATTTCGATATTTTTTTGTTTTGTTATTGATTGTATGTAGTGGTAGGCGCGCACCGAAAAAATACACCCAAGCCCGGTAAGGTGTTCATCTAATTTTCGAATTTCGAATCTCGAATCTCGATATCCCTCCGTCCCTCTAAATTAAGACGGCGGCGCGTGTTTTCGGCCGCATAAAAACAATTGATTTTGCGGGGGGATTACTGTAATATAAATTTACTTTGGCTTAAAATTTTTTTAATTACTCATATTAAAGGAGTTTATCAGATGGCAAAAAAGAAGGCTGTTGCAAAGAAGAAAACTGCTGTTAAAGCCGTAAAAGAAGTAACTTTTGGACAGTGCGGGATAACAACAACAATACCGGATAAATATTACCTTGTGGCCGGACACGACGAAGGTATGACGCCTTTAAATGCTTTTGATAACGCGCTTGTTGACGCGGGCGTAGGCAACACAAACCTTGTAAGAATGAGCTCCATTCTTCCTCCGGCAAGCAAACTTATCAAACCCATAAAACTTCCGCTTGGCGCGCTTGTACCTGTGGCATACGCAAGCAAAGTAAGCACAATTATAGGCGAAGTGATATCAGCCGGTGTTGCCGTGGCCATACCTGAAAACCCCAAATTAAACGGCCTTATCATGGAATATTCCGGCGCGGGGCATAAAGAAGAAATAGAGAAAATTGTGCGCTCGATGGCAGAAGAAGGAATGAAAAAAAGAGGGTATAAAATTAAAGAAATCAAAAGCATAGCTTCACAGCACAAGGTTAACCATACAGGCGCGGCGTACGCGGCTGTTGTATTATGGTGGTAAGCTGATGAAAAAAATAACAGGCAGCAAGTGGGCGCATGAACCATGGCACCGCACTATGTTCAGCTACAAGATAAAGAAAAAACTTTTTGAAAAAAAGACAAAATTTCAGCTGTTAGAAGAGTTTGAAACAGAGGGCTGCGGAAATTTAATGGCGCTTGACGGCTGTTTTATGTTAACCGATATGGAAGAGTTTGTGTATCATGACATGATTGTCCACGTTCCGCTTTACTCACACCCGAATCCGCAGGACATTCTTGTAATAGGCGGCGGAGACGGCGGCACAGTAAGGGAAGTGTTAAGGCATAAAACAGTTAAAAGGGTTGATTTCGCGGAGATTGATGACGAAGTGTTTAAAGCGGCGCTGAAATATCATAAAGGGCTTGTAAACTGGGTGGGCGACAAAAGGGTTAATTACTGTTTTTCTGACGGATGTGAATTCATCAAAAATAAGAAAAAAGAGTACGATGTAATAATTATAGATTCCACGGACCCTGTTGATATCGGCGAAGGGCTTTTCACTATGGAATTTTATAATAACGTAAAGGAAGCTTTAAAGCCCGGCGGCTGTATGGTAGCCCAGACTGAAGACCCGTTTTATGACGCTGAATTCCTTTTAAGAGGGCACAACAAAATTAAAAATACGTTTAAAAACTCGGCAATGTATCTGGCGCACATCCCCACATACCCGTCAGGGTGCTGGAGCTTCACCTTTGGTTCAGATTCAATCACTCCCGACAAAATCAGAAATAAAAAATCAGGAAAGTTAAATACAAAATACTACACGCCCGAACTGCACATGGGCGCGCTTGCCCTGCCTAAGTTTGTGCAGGACCTTATTAAGACGGGCAAAAGCGTCATTGAAGTGAAGGGTAAAAAGGCGAAAAATAAATGAAAACAGAGAAAAAAGTAAACTTTGTAGGTTGTAATGACGATATAGCCGCGGCCGAAGTGGTGCTTGCGGGAATACCTTATGATGTTACTTCCACTTTCAGGCACGGGTCAGAAGAAGGCCCCGACAGCGCAAGGGCATATTCTGATTCTATAGAGACATTTTCTCCCGACCGTTTTGATGATATCGCCGACCATAAAATTGCCGATGCCGGCAATCTTGTGCTTGCGTCGCAGAAACCCGAAGAAGCGGTAACGGAAATGGAAGCTTACGCCGAATCGTTTATTGAAAAAGGAAAAAAGGTGCTGTATGTATGCGGTGAACACCTTATTACTTATCCTCTTGTAAAATCATATTTTAAGAAACACCCGGGATTAAAGGTTGTATATTTTGACGCGCATGCCGATCTTAGGGACAATTACGACGGCAATAAACTTTCGCATTCAACGCCGGCAAGGCGTATCTGTGAAATGATAGGCACAGAAAATATTTTTATGTTTGGCATCAGGTCATTTGAGAAACAGGAAATGGCTTATATCAGGGACAACAGGATACTCTGCGACCCTAATATGGAAGAATTTCTTAATGTAATGGACACCATAAAAAATTCACCCGTTTATATCTCTATAGATGTTGATGTAATAGACCCCGGATTCTTACCCGGAGTAGGCACGCCCGAAGCCGGCGGTTTGTCTTATAAGGACTTTTTAAGGGCTGTAGAGGGTTTCTCGGGCCTTAAAAACATAGTGGCGGCAGATATCAACGAGCTTTCGCCAAAATATGACCCAATGGGGGCCTCGTCCGTATTTGTCGCGAAAATGATAAGGGAGATGCTCCTTGTCATGGCCGGGAATTAATTTAAAGCGCTTTATTTACCCGCTGTTATATCTGGCAGCCTCATTTTTTGTTTTTTTTGAACAAAATATATCCTCTAATATTGCAGTGTGGATGGATTTTCTCTACTATTTTATGCCTTTTAGGGAACTTGCGGCATCGGCCGTACAATCAGGAGAAGTTCCCCTGTGGAATCCATATTTATTCTGCGGCAATCCGCTTATGGCAAACATGCAGTCCGCAGTCTTCTATCCTTTAAACATTTTTTATTACTTAATGCCTTTTGATATTGCTTTTAAAGTACAGACAATGCTGGCTTTTTTCATAGCAGCTGTATTTATGTTTAAAACAGTTAAGCTATACGGCGTAAGCGATAAAGGGGCTTTTTTAAGCGGATTCTTATTCGCGTTTTCTTTTTATATGACTGTCAGAACAGTTGAACTTGCCGACCTTCACACAATTATCTGGGCGCCCGCTGCCGTGTATTTTTCCATCCGGTGGCTTAGAAACGGTATGGTGCACGATCTGTTTTTTTCATCTGCCGCGCTTTCATTGTCTTTTTTAGGAGGGCACCCGCAGGTCTTTATATATGTTTACATCATATTCGCCCTTTTTTACATTTATGAATCTAAGAAATCCATAAAGTTAAAACCGGGGCCTTTTGCCGGTTTTTTTATTATTAATATTATTTTAGCCGCAATTGTAGCGGCGCAGCTGCTGCCAACGTTGGAATTTGTACTTAATTCAAAGCGCGCGGGGCAGGGGTATAATATGGAAATTGTAAGGCAGAGTTATGCGGGATTTGAACAGATGATTTCTTTTTTCTTCCCGTTTCTTTCTCATAAATTTGGGGTGGAATCGTCTTTTTTAAACTGGATGGGGCGTATTGATATTGGTATCGCGGCGCTGCTGCTGTTTGTGCTTGCGGCTGTTAAAATGGAAGATAAAAAGTTTAAAAATTTTCTGATGGTTATTTTTACTGTGTCATTGTTTTTGGTTTTTTTGGGCAGATTGCCGTTTTTTGAAAAATTATATGAAATTATGCCCATAATGAAGACTATGAGATACGGGTCAAAAATAAACGTTATACTGTATTTTGTTTTGTGCCTTATGGCCGGAATAGGTTTTGATATTGCCGCGGGAGGGGACGGGAAAAAAGTAAAGAAATTTGCCTTTTTTTTAAATATTTTCGCGCTGATTCTGCTGCTTGTTTATATATCCGCATCGGTTTTCAAAGAACCGTTATTAAAGGTATATAAAGAAACTTTTATGCCTTTGGCTGATTTTCAGAGCGTTTATGACCTTGTAGAGGATTATAACGTTTTGATATATCAGTTTCTTGTTTATACGGCTTATGCCTGCGGCATGGCTGTTCTTATTTTTATTAACAGGGAAGGTTTTGTATTAAAAAGATACGCCCCTATTTTAATGCTTTTTATCGCCTGCGCCGCGGTATTTTCATATCAAGCCACGGGATATGACTATTTTCAAAGGTTCGGTGATGTTAAAGCCCGTACCGGGACCATAAATCATCTTCTTAATGACAGTGATATTACATCCGGACGTTTAAGGCTGCTTGCGCCCAGTGAAGTAGGAGGGTTAAAGGAGGGAAATCAAACTTATGACGGCAAAGAATTACTTTATATCAGCAAGGACAAGCTTTCTCCGAATGTTCCTATGCCTTTTAATATCCTTAACGCAGACGGTTTTGATTCGCTTGAAATTGCTTCATTTGCCGGGTTCCGCAGTATTGTTTCTACAATGGATAAACCCTGGGAAGCGCCTGCTTTTTCTCTGTTTTCCATTAAATACATTGCAGGTATTCCTAAGATCAACGGCAGATATATCAGTGAAGTATTCAGGGGTGAAACAGGGCTTTATGAAAATGCAAACAGGGTAAACAGGGTTTATTACGTGCCCTTATCGCCTAAAATACATTATACCAATGATAAAAGTGAAATATATGAAGGTTTAAAAGGCCTTGATTTTAATCCGTTAAAGGTGCTTTATCTTGAAGAAAAGGCCCGTGAAAATAATTCCCAAAAAGTAAACGTGGATATAAAAACTTTAAATATAAAGTTAAAACCGGCGGGGTTAAACAGGCTTGACATAAAAGTTGTGGCGCCCGGCCCCGGTTATGCCGTGGTAAATGACAGCTATTATCCGGGGTGGACGGCTTTGGTTAACGGGATTAAGAAACCGTTGTACAGGGCCAATTCCACATTCAGGGCGGTAAAAGTGGAAGCCGGAGAAAATAATATAACACTTATTTTCAAGCCCGTAATTGTGACTGTTTCTTTTATTTTATCACTGGTATCAATTATTCTGCTTTTGTCCGGTTCTTTATACTGCTTTATAAGGCAAAGGGGGCATGAATGAAAAGGAATTACGTTATAGCGTTTTTCTTTGCCGCCATAGCCGTATTTTATGTTCTATGCGTGCCGCCTTCATATAATTCCGATGACAGCCCCGAAACCGCGGCTGCTTATTACACGCTTGGCATACAGCACCCGCCCGGTTATCCTTTAAGCACGCTTACCGGAAAAATATTTACGTTATTGCCGTATGGAAATACCGCGTTTAAGGCGAATCTTATGGCGGTGTTTTTTAACCTTCTTGCGGGGTTTTTAATTTTCTTATCTTTAAGAAAGATTTTTGGAAAATACGCCGCGGATAAAACGGATGAAATTCAGGCCGATTTCGCAGCGCTTGCATCATCGGCGCTTTACCTGTTTGGTGAAACCGCTTGGCTGCAGGGGATTATAGCAAAGGGCGGAATCTATTCCATGAACGCTTTTTTTATGGCGTTGTGTTTCTGGCTGCTTATAAATATGGACAGGGGCAAAAAATATTTTTACGCCTTTGCGTTTGTTTATGGTATATCAATGGGAAACCACTGGACAAGCATGGCTGCAATTGCCCCTGCGATACTGTTATTCTTATTTTTTGAGAGAAAAAAACTTAACATAAAATTGCTTCTTACAGCAGCGGCGTTATTCTCTGTTGGGGCGTCGGTTTATATCTTTGTGTTTATACGCAGCGCGGCGCCGCCGGCTTACGCGTGGGGTGATACCAAAACATTAAAAGACCTTTACTGGCTTTTAAGCAGGGCGCAGTATGCCGGGCTGGAACAGAAGCATACAATCACCGACACATTAAACCTGCTTAAGTATTATATTGCCAACTATTCATTTAAAGAACTACCGTTCCTGATGGGATGGATATTTCTGCCCGGCATGTTTTTATATTTCAAAAGATATAAAAAAGAAACGGGTTTTCTCTTTTTTGCCTGGTTTTTCCTTCTTATAAGCGTAATAAGCGTGGCGACCCCGCCGGCAAAAACCGAATGGCTTATAAAAACTTATCTGGTATCCGCGAATATGTTTTCCGCGATGCTTGGCGGTTTTTTTATTTTCTGGATTTTTAAAAAGATAAAAGACACCAGGGCAACGGTTTTGCTGTTTGCTGTTATTTTACTGGTGCCTGCCGTGATTAACAGGCCGGACTATGGCAGGTACTTTGTGGGCTACGACTATTCAAAAAATCTTGAAAAGACTTTAAATCCCGGCGCTGTCCTGTTCTGCGAAGGCGATATGAATATTGGCGCGGCAATTTATTCCACGCTGGTGGATAAAAGCAATTATGTGCCTGTTATTCCGGTTGTCTTTCAGTATAAGTGGTACAGAAACCAGCTTAAACAGAATTACCCGGGAAGGGTAAATGTTCCTGAACCATCCGGGGATATGGCCGCGGATATTATGGCCGCGGCAAATCTTAATTCGGCAAGGGGAGTGTATTACACCAATGTCTTCACCCAGCAGTGGGTAAGCGGCTTAAGGCCGCAACCGCATGGTGTTACGGAAAAAATACTGTTTGAAGAGAGAAATAAAGTGATAAGCGATAATGTCATTAAGCTTTATTCTTTCAGGGGGATAACGGACAAACCATTAAAGGTTGATGAATTTACCAAAAGGCTTGTTTATCAGAACTATGCCAACGCGTATTTTGCCCTTGCGGATGGATTAAGGCAGGCAGGGTATAACCCTGCGGCTGCGATGTTTTATGAAAATGGGCTGTTTTTTTACGCTGCGGACGGCGCCTATATTAATCTTGGGCTTGCTTATTATCAGATTGGAAAAATGGAACAGGCAGAAAAAGCTTGGCGTGGCGCGATACGTTTTAACCCTTATTCATCAGTGGCGTATTCAAATATCGCTTTTATTTATATTGCGAAAAACGATAAGTTAAAGGCAAGGGAATACGCGCAAAAGGCGCTGTCTCTTGACCCTAAAAACGCGACAGCCGCGTCTGTCCTTCAGAACCTTAAATAACCTTTAAATCACCCCTTATGCCCTTAAAAATACTGTATTTTAAACCCTTTAATATAGTATAATTAAATAATTTTATGGAGGTAATATAAAATCGCTGTTTCTGAAACAAAACAAAAGCGGGCTGCAACGCCTATGACGGTTAATCGTGCTGATAAAGAACGCGTTCTTCTGGTAAAAGCAGCGGAGCCGCAGCAGTATAGCGCGATAGAATCAGATATAGAAGAGATGAAAGGACTTATAAGCGCCGCGAACGGGACGGTTATTGATACGGTCATCGTAAAACGTCCTGTGATTTCGCCAGCTTTCTATATAGGCGGCGGAAAAGCTGAAGAAATTGCCTTAAATTATAAGGATACTGTTGACCTTATAGTTTTTGACGGACAGTTAAAGCCGGTACAGGTAAGAAACCTGGAAAAGATAACCGAAAAAAGGGTGATAGACAGAACCCAGCTTATTCTGGATATTTTTGCGGCAAGGGCGCAGACAAGCGAAGGCAAACTGCAGGTGGAATTCGCGCAGCTTAACTACCTTCTGCCAAGGCTTACAGGGCACGGCGTTTCAATGTCAAGGCTTGGCGGCGGAATTGGCACCAAAGGCCCGGGTGAAACCAAACTTGAAACAGATATAAGAAAGATACGGGGCAGGATACAGAAAATTAAAGAGAGCCTTGAAAGCGTAAAAGACAGCAGGGAGAGGCAGAGGGAAAGGCGCAGAAGCGTGCCTGTACCGCAGATAGCCCTGGTGGGTTATACAAACGCTGGCAAGACAATGTTCTTAAACAGCATGACAAACGCGGGCAAATTAAGCGAAGACAAACTGTTTGCCACGCTTGACCCCAAAGTTAAACAATTCAGGCTTCCTGCGGGCTACAGGGTGCTTTTCAGCGACACTGTGGGCTTTATTAAGAACCTTCCCACCCAGCTTGTATCCGCTTTTCGGGCCACGCTGGAAGAAGTGCGGGACGCGGACATAATTCTGCACATAATTGACGCCGGCGACGCGGACGCCGTAAAACACAAAGAAACGGTTAATTCCATCCTGCGTGAAATAGGCGCGTTTGAAGGCAAAAAAATAATTGAAGTTTGGAATAAATGCGACCTGCTGGACGGCGAGCGCAGAAAGTTTATAACGTCGCGTTCGTCGGATATTTATATTTCCGCGAAAACAGGCGAGGGCATTGAAAGGTTATTGGCAGAGATAGAAAAACTGGTTTCAGAAGATTATATATCCGCGGAAATTGATATCCCTCATAAAGCGGCGGGGCTTGCCGCGATATTTTATGATGAAGCGGTGGTGCTTTCAAGGGTGAACACGGATGAAACTTTAAAGTTAAAAGTTAAGTGCACCAAAAGGACGATGGAAAGATACAAAAAAAGTATTCAGGAGGCTTAATAATGGAAAATATAATCAGGGTGGGCGTAATAGGCGCCGGCAGCCTTGGGCAGCATCATGCAAGAAATTACGCGGCAATACCGGGGGTAAAACTTACCTGCATCGCCGATGTTAATGAAAAGGCAAAAGAAATTGCGGATAAATACGGCGCGGAGTTTTTTACCGATTACACAAAGATACTTGATAAGGTGGACGCGGTCAGCATTGTGGTCCCGACCACTTATCATTACAAAGTGGCGAAATTCTTCCTTGAAAACGGAATAAACGTCCTTCTTGAAAAACCAATGACAGCCACTTTAAAAGAGGCACAGGCATTGTTATTATTACATAAGAAACATAAAAATCTTGTCTTTCAGGTCGGGCATATAGAACGCTTTAATGATGCCATAAAGAAAATGCAGGAAATGAAAAAGATTCCCATCCTTATAGAGGCAAGCCGCCTTGGCCCGTTTACCGCAAGAAGCCTGGATGTAAGCGTGGTTCTGGACTTGATGATACATGACATAGACATAATTCTGAAACTTGTGAATTCCAAAGTGAAAAAAATTGACGCGGTGGGCGTGCCGGTGCTTTCAAAGAGCACTGATATGGCAAGCGTAAGGCTTGAATTTGCAAACGGGGCTGTGGCAAATGTCACCGCCAGCAGGGTAAGCCCAAGAAGGTTAAGAAAAATAAGGGTGTTTGAAAACAACGCTTATATGTCAATTGATTACGTAAGGCAGAGTATAAAAATGTACAAGGTGGCGGAAAACCTTTCTTCTGACAGGCAGATATCATGGTCAGACATGACATTTCTTGAATCTTATCCGCTGGAAAATGACGAGGAAAATCTGGCCAAGGAATTAAAATCATTCATCAATTCCGTAAAGACAGGCGCAAAGACTGCGGTAACAGCGCTGGAAGCGTTTGAAGCTTTAAAAGTGGTGCTTGAAATAGAAAATCAGATTGCCAAAAAGTCACGAAAAATGAAGGTGTAAGGTTGAAAATATTAATCTCCGCCGGAGAAGCTTCCGGCGATAATTACGGCGCGCTTCTGGCGCGCGCGCTTAAAAAGAAAAACCGCGGCGCAAATATAATCGGTTTTGGCGGCAGGGCAATGGCGGCGTCCGGCGTGGATGTTAAAATTGAACTGACTAAATTCGCGCTGGTCGGGTTTATTGAAGTGGTAAAAAAACTTAAAAGCATAATAGGCGTTTATAACAGGGCGCTTGAAATAATAAAATTGGAAAAACCGGACGCGCTGGTGGTGATAGATTATCCGGGTTTTCATCTTAAACTTATCAAAGACGCCAGGGCGCTTGGCGTAAAAAAAATAGTTTATTACATCACGCCGCAGGTATGGGTGTGGAAATATAAAAGGATATTCAAAATTAAAAAGTACACCGACCTTTGTGTGGTGGTTTACCCGTTTGAAGAGAAGATATTTGCCAAAGAAGGAATTAATGTCAGGTACTTCGGCCATCCGTTAAAAGAGATGATACCCGCGGTTAAAAAAACCAAAAATAAATCAGGCAAAGTATATAACGTAGGCATATTTCCGGGGAGCAGGGAAAATGAAATTAAACAGTTTATAGGGCCCATTCTTGAAGCGTGCAGCTTAACGGAGCAAAAGGTTAAGAGAGTTAAGTTTACTGTTTTTCTGGCGTCAGAAGCAGACAGGGAATTCATTCAGGGCAGGCTTTCCGGTTATAAGGGCCTTGTAATTGAATATAAGGACGGCAAAGATTACGCGGCAAGGGCGGCCCTTGACGCGGCTATTGCAAAATCCGGAACCACCACGCTTGAACTTGCAATGATGGGCATTCCTATGGCTGTGGTTTACAGGGTAAATTCTCTGACGTTCATGATGATTAAGCCCATGCTTACGGCAAAGTACGCGGCGCTTCCGAATATAATCGCGGAAAAAGAACTTGTCAGGGAGTTTTTACAGCATAATTTTAAACCGGAACCGGTTGCGGAAGAAATTATAAGGATAATTACTGATAAAAAATACAGCGTATCCATAAAAGCATCCCTTAAAAAAGCTGTAGGCAGCCTTGATACAAACCATAAACCGTCCAATAAGACAGCCGCGGCAATACTGGGGCTTTTAAAATGATGTTTGTATATAATTTAATATTAAATCTGCTGATTTTAATAATTATTCCTTTTTTGCCATTTGTGCTCCTTTTTGGAAAAAAATTCAGGCGTGGTTTTTTACAGCGGCTGGGCTTTATGGATAAAGAAACTTTAAACGGAATTAAAGGCAAAAACATAATATGGTTTCACGCGGCGTCTGTCGGGGAAACACAGGCGCTTATACCTGTTATTAATGAATTTATGAATATAAATGACTCTGTACATGTTGTCATAACCACGACCAGCATAAACGGCAGAAACAAGATGAAAGAAATTATGAAAGACAGGGCGCTGTATGTGTGCCTGCTTCCGCTTGATTTGAATTTTATAATCGGCCCTTTTATAAAGAAGATTAATCCGAAAATGGCGGTGGTGGTTGAAACAGAGCTTTGGCCCAACTTAATGGACAGGCTGTATGCTATGAAAATACCCTCGGCGCTTATTAACGGGAGAATTTCCCAGAAAAGTTACAGTTTTTACAGGTTCTTTAAAAGATTTTTCAGCGCTGTCATAGAAAAATTTACTGTACTTATGATGCAAAGCGAGAAAATGGTGGTACGTTTAAGGATGATGGGAGTGCGGCGCGACAAGATGATAATGATAAGAAATACCAAATACAGCGCCGGCGGGGAAACTGAAACGCAAAAAAAGATTGCGATTCCTAAAAGTGAAAACAGAAAAATAGTGGTGGCGGGAAGCATAAGAAAAGGCGAGGAATATACCGTGATTAAGGGTTTTAAAAAATCCCTGCTTGGCAAAGCGTGCCTTATAATAGCTCCGCGGCATCTTGACAGGGTGGAAATTGCGGAACAGATACTTGACGCGGAAAACATGACCCACGTGCGGTGGACGGAAGTCCAGAATTATAAAGCGGTGCTGTTTTATGACGCCATTGTGGTAAACACAATAGGGGAACTGCAGTATATTTATAAGTCCGGCGACTACGCGATAATAGGCGGCGGCTTTAAGCCGTTTGGCGGGCATAACCCGATGGAAGCGGCGTTAAACAGCCTTCCTGTAATTATGGGGCGTAATATGTTTAATTTTGAAGACACCTCGCAGCGCTTTGTAAAAGCGGGCGGCGCGTTTATGATTGATGATTCGCCCGAACAGCTTGCGGAAAAACTTAACTTTCTGTATGATAATCCGGACAAAGCAATGGATATGGGAAAAAAAGGAAAAGAAGCAATTGAAGCTTTTAAAGGGACCGCGGCTACAACCGCATTAATTATAAATGAAATCCTGCTTGAAAATTTGAATAATAAGGCGGAAATTAATGGGCGTTGATACTTTTTGGGCTAAGGCAGTATCTAAAGGGAAAAAAACACTGCCGCAGTTTTTGTTTTTGGTATTTCTTCTGTTTGTTTCTTTTCTGTATTATATCGGGCTTTCAATAAAAAATATAATAACAGGTTCGGGATTAATAAAGAAAAAACAGTTCGGGAGAAAGGTAATATCAGTGGGCAATATTACGGTTGGCGGCACGGGAAAAACGCCTTTTGCGGAAGAGATAGGGAAGAAAATAATAAAGAACGGCAAAAACCTTGTTATTGTTGAAAAAGGTTATAAGCGCAGAAAAAATAAAAATATTGAACTGGTTTCTGACGGCGAGAAAATACTGTTAAACAGCCTTTATGCAGGCGACGAAGCGTATATGATTGCCAGGGCTATACCCGGCGCCAAAGTGGTGGTAAGCGGCAATAAATTAAAAGGTATTGATTACGCGATGGCGCGGTTTAATCCGGATTTTATCCTTCTGGATGACGGTTTTCAGAAAAGGGATTTAATGGAAAAACAGCATAACGTGGTACTTGTAAACGCGCTTGACCCCGCGGGCAACGGAAATCTTTTTCCTGCAGGTATTTTACGCGAGCCGTTTAAGGCGTTAAAACAGGCGGATACGGTTGTCATTACCAACGTAAACCTGGCTGATGATTATAATAAAGTTATAAAACTTAGCGACAAAATATCCGCGCTGAACAGAAATATAAAAGTGTTTGAAGCCGAACATAACCCTAAATATTTTTACAATATAATAAACGGGGATAAAGAAGGGTTGAATTTTATATCCGGGAAAAAAGTCATGCTGTTTTCCAGCCTGGGCAATCCGGAAGGTTTTGAAAAGACAATTAAAGCGCTTGGTGCGGATATCATGTTAAGCATAAGGTTCCGCGACCATCACAGGTTTACAAAAAAAGAACTGCAGGGTTTTATGGGCCTTCTTGAAAGGACCGGCACGCAGTATTTAATTACAACGGAAAAGGATGAAGTTAAAATAAACAGAAAATTTATAACCGACAAAAGGGTTTACGCGCTTAAAATAGGGATGCTTATTAAAAACTCAAAAGAACTTGAAAAAAGGCTGAAAATAGGATGAAAGTACTTCTTATCCGTTTAAGTTCCGCCGGCGATATTCTTGCCGCGCATAAAACCGTTAAGGCGTTAAAAGACGCGGGCTGTGAAGTGCACATGGCGGTCAAAGCGCAGTTTGCTGATTTAGCCGGACAGCTTGGCGCGGATAAGATTTTCAGGCTGCAAAAGGGCGGGCTTGGCGCGCTGATTAAAGAACTTCATGAAATAAAATATGGCGCTGTCATAGATATTCAGAATAATCCCAAATCAGGGGCTATTGCGTCTGCGCTTAAAGCTGATATAAAGAAAACATATTCCAAAGACATTATCGCAAGAAGGGTTTTTGTCCTTTTCAAACTGTACTTTGGCAAAAACACACCGGTTGCGCGCAGGTATTTAAACGCGCTTAAAGGCGTCATACCGGATAAGTATTTAAACGGCGCTTTTTTAGCGCCCCGCGTAAAGAAAAAGGATAAAATAAAGGTGCTTATACATACCGGCGCAAGGTGGCCGCTGAAAAGGTGGCCGTATTACGGAAGCCTTGTTAAACTGCTTGCCATGGACAAAAAAATAAGTTCCATAACAATTACCGGGGTAAAAGACGAGGTTGCAAAAAATGACCCGATACTATATATTAAAGGCGGGAAGATAAAGAACTTAATAGGGAAAACTTCGCTTGTTCAGATGGTAAGGGAAACGGGAAAAACGGATTTGTTTATAGGAAATGATACTGTTGCCGCGCATGCCGCGGCAATGAACGGCATTCCGGCTTTTATATTTTTAGGACCCACCGTAAGTGAATTCGGTTTTATTACACGGCCTGTATTTTCAATATTTCAAAGAAGCCTTGCGTGCAGGCCATGCAGCCTTCATGGCGGAAATAAATGCCCTATAGGCACCTTTGAATGCATGAAGAAAATAACCGCGGAAGGGATATCGGCAAAGATTTCTGCTTTTATCCGCGGCAAAAACGGCGGTAATTAATGGCAAAGGTTTTTGATTATAAAAAAGCCAAAGAGAAGATGAAAATAACTCATCCCAAGCAACTTAACCTTAAAGAGATGAAAAGGGTGATTATATTCGCGCCGCGCCATATTGAAGATTTTATTCTTGCCACGCCGGCGCTTAACGCCCTTAAAGAAGCCCTTGCGCCCGAAGGCGAAATAACCGTAATTACAACTGACGGGGCTAAAAAAATAGCATCTGCCTGCCCGGCCGTAAGTTTTGTCAAATCCACCGGAATAAAAACACTTTTAAAATCCATGTATGAAGTGTGCAGGGAAAAATATGACCTGTTTATATGTTTTGAAGACGCTTTCTTTTATAAAATATTTTTTGGCCTGGTTATTACGGCAAAAGCAAAACTTACCACAGAGCCAAAAAAACCGGACAAGCTGTTTAATTCGGTGTATAACCTTTCTTTAAGGACGATAGGGCAGCTTCAGCACAAGATAATTAAATACATGAGCCTTGTACGCTACATCGGCGCCAATTCGTATGACTTTAACCCGCGCTTAAGAATCTCACAGGAAGACAAGCAGTATGCCGCGCGGTTTATTCAGGAAAAAAA
This sequence comes from Candidatus Goldiibacteriota bacterium HGW-Goldbacteria-1, assembly GCA_002839855.1. Taxonomy (NCBI): domain Bacteria; phylum Candidatus Goldiibacteriota; species Candidatus Goldiibacteriota bacterium HGW-Goldbacteria-1. The sequence goes on along the minus strand of PGYV01000005.1, from coordinate 3,939 downwards.
TATCAACTGCGAAAGGCCGGTAATAGGCATTCATCCCACCTGCCACGACCGCAACAAAAGGTGGTCTTTTAATAAATTTTCACAGGTGGTTTCAATTTTAACGGAGCAGGAAAACTGCACGGTTATCGCGTTTCATCATAAAGAAGAGTCGGGTATGTTTAAGGAATTTATGCATATAACAAAGAATAAATGCGTGGATGCAGAAACTTATGATTATATGAAAATTGCCGCGGTTTCAAGGTATCTTTCGTGTTTTGTGACAAACGAGACCGATTATATGCACCTTGCCGCGCCGTTTACAAATGTGATTGCCATATGGGGGGGCGGGGATCCGGAAAATAACAAACCGTCAGGCACGGGCCATGAAGTGCTGTCCACTCTTGACGGTGCGGTTGATTCTGTACCTGTAAGCAAAGTTCTGGAAAGCATAAGAACCCATATTTCCGCCCATCACCATCCGGAGTAGCATGAAAATATCTGCCAACATAACGGCGTTTAACGAAGAGGCAAATATCGCGCGCTGCTTAAAAAGCCTTTCTTTTGCGGATGAAATAATAGTCACGCTTGATTCCAGGACAACCGATCAAACGGAAAAAATAGCCCGTAAATTCACTTCGCGCGTTTATAAAAAAACTTTTTCCGGCTTTTCGGATATCAAACAATTCTGCCTGTCAAAATCAAAATATGAATGGGTGTTTGTAATTGACGCGGATGAAGAAGTATCGCCGGCGCTGGCGGAAGAGATAAAAAGCAAAATTAAAAATACTGTTGTGCCCGGATATGTTATAAAAAGGGATACTTTTTTCCTTGGCAGGCAGATAAAGCACTGCGGATGGGGCAAAGATTATCAGCTTAGGCTGTTTAAGAAGAAATCCGGCGGATATGACGGCAGGACAATACACGAAAGCATAAAATTAAACGGGGCGCCCGGCAGGATAGACGCCCCGCTTTATCACTATTCATATCCGGACAGCACTTCGTATTTTTCCAAACTTAACACCTACACCACCCTTCAGGCAGAGGCAAAACAGAAAAAATTCCTGTTACTTAGAATGGTATTATCTCCCTTTATAAAGTTTTTCAGGATGTATTTTTTAAAAGCGGGGTTTGCAGACGGTTTGCAGGGGTTTATCCTGTGTGTGTACAGCGGTTTTTCTGAATTTGTGAAGTTTTCAAAGATGTGGGAAGAGCGCAAAAAAGGCAAAGGGCAGGGGATACTTTTAAGGTCGCCCAACTGGATAGGCGACGCGGTAATGTTTACGGCAATGATTAAGCCCGCTAAAATGCTGTTTAAAAAAGTTGTGGTGTTGTCGGATAAAGGCGGTGCGCCTGTTTTTGAAAATAACCCCGATATAGATAAACTTATAGTATTTGATAAAAATGATTCCGCGTCGGTAAAAGCCGCGGTAACGGCGGTAAAAAAAGAAAATGTAAACTGCGCCGCCGCATTTACGCCTTCGCTGTCGTCCGGTATTATGCTTAAAAGGGCGTCAATTAAGAAAAGGGCGGGCTTTGCCGAAGACGGGCTGTTTCTTAATTTAAGGTATAAACGCGATAAAAAACACGCCGCGCTGCACATAACGGAAGAATTTAAACAGATATTGTACCTGCTGTCGCCTTCTTTTGATTTTTCTGCAGCCCGTCAGGAAATATTTACGGACAGTTCAGAAGAAAAGGCCGCGCTTCATAAATTTGGAATATTAAAGAATACAAAATACTGCGTGCTTGCGCCGTTTGTAATGTACGGGCCTGCTAAGATGTGGCCGCTGGACAGGTGGGCGGACCTGGCACGCGCGCTGTTAAAAAGGCACAGGGGCCTGAAAATAGCGCTGGCAGGGACGCCAATGGACAGGGAATTTGAATTTTCGGTTGATGATAAAAGGATAATTGATTTAAGGGGCAGGACAAACCTTAAGGAAATAACCGCGGTTATAAAAAATGGATTGTTTTTTGCGGGCAATGACAGCGGTTTAATGCACATAGCCGACGGTTTGAACGTACCGCTTCTGGCAATATTCGGCTCTACTTCATATCAGTGGACAGGGCCGTTGTCAGAAAAATCACGCGTAATTTCTTCAGATATTGACTGCTCGCCGTGCTTTGAAAAGCAGTGCAGGTACGGCCATTATGACTGCCTTAAAAAGATAAAAGTATCGGATGTTTTGAAAGAAGCGGAAAGACTGCAGCTGGGCATAAAAAAGTTTAAGCTATAGGCAGTTAAGCAATAAGCATAAGCGAAAACTTTAAAATAATGTTTCGCTATAGCTTAAAACACTGTGTTTAAAATACAAACCGCGCGGGCTGCCAGCTCCGCTATAGCAGATTTTTTGTTGCGACGGCCTGGAAAGACCCGCGTCTGCCAAACCCAAATCCTCCGCCGAGCCGCCGGTTGCCTTAATTTTGCCCAGCTGCCCAGCTGCCCAGCCGCCGTCCTTAAAGCCTTATAAAAACATATCCCCATCTTGACGGGTTTACCCTGTAATCGTCTTTCTTTGACCATGGATATATCTTAACAGGCAGGGAATTTTTATCCGCGTCTATTACCGCTATATCAAATGAAAGGTTTCTGTTTTTTATTCCGCAAAGGCAGCCCACTTTGAAATTATGCCAGGGGATAATGGCTTCAAGGGTATAGCCGCTTTTGTTCTTTTTATAAAAATACTTCCCGCGGTCAAGAGGCGCATCAAGGCTATAACTGTAACCTTCAGGATTTTCCGAAGCTTTAATGGCAACCCTGTGGTCGTGGACGCCCAATATGGTGCGGTTGGGTTCGGGAAGCGCGGTGGAAAATATAATTTCAAGCGCGTCGCCGTTTTTAATATCTTTGCCTTTGTTGTTATTCATGCCCGGTGTTTTATCCGTAATGTCCGCGAACACATAAAGCCCGCCGCTGCCGGTGCCTAAATATATTACGGAATCGCCGTTTTTGGATGTTATTGTGACGGGCTCAGTGGAAAAAATTTCATTTTTTATCCCGTCAATTATTATGTCCTGAACCGGGGAAGCGTAAACAACAGGTTTGTTGTCCGGCGCTGTTCTTTTATCCCCGCAGGATGACTGCGTGTAAACCTTGTCGGATCCGGAGATGGTATAATTGTAAGATGGTTTTGTAAGGGGCACAGTGAAATTGCCGCGGTCGTCCCTTACGGTTATGCCCTTGTTGGCAGCGCAGGAAACAAGGAGTATTGCCGATGCTATTATTAAGGCTATTCTTTTCATAAACGCCTCCTGAAATTTAATTAGGTATAATATACCATGTTTTTTACCGGGGGATAATATGTTTTTTGTGTTGTGCAGTTATGTTTATGTATTTGTAGGGATAGCGCTCCTGCGCTGTCCGGGTTTTGTTATTTGTATTTTTTATGATTATATAAATCAAATACACGGGACGCGCGGGAGCACGTCCCTTACAAGGACAGGGAATAACATTAAACAACGCACCCTAAAGGGTGCGGCTACCATTACTAAACCGACCCTCTGACCCTCTGACCCTCTGACCCTCCGAGCTGCCTAGCTGCCTAGCTGCTTAGCTGCCGTCTTTCCGCCTAACTATTTGACACAATACTTATAAAGTGTTATTATACTATCAAATTTTCTTGCGGGTGTTGGAATGAGTTTAAGGCTTCTGCCCGTCAGATCTAAAAAATCCTCGTGGAGGTCTATTTATGGCAAGAGTTGTATTAAAAAACATCTGGAAAAAGTACGGAAACGTGACAGCTGTTAAGGACGCGAACATTGTATGTGAAGACAAGGAATTTTTAATCCTTGTAGGGCCGTCAGGCTGCGGAAAGACCACCACATTAAGGATGATAGCGGGCCTTGAAGAAATAACATCCGGTGAAATGTACATTGACGACAAACTTGTAAATGACATTCCGCCAAAAGACCGCGACATAGCCATGGTTTTCCAGAACTACGCTTTGTACCCTCACATGACGG